>NZ_JBEYRP010000093.1:0-1034 GCF_040704085.1 Streptomyces sp. NPDC047841 | reverse complement strand
CTCAGGATCAGGATCGAACAGACCCTCCAGATCCCAGCCACGATCCGCAGGAAACGCACCCATCGCGTCCGTCCCGTCGGCCACCAGCCGCCACAACTCCTCAGGCGAACGCACACCACCCGGGAACCGGCAACTCATCCCCACGATCGCGATCGGCTCGTCCACACCCACCGACGCCACCGGCACCGCCGCCACCGGCTCCCCGCCGCCCACCAGCTCCCCACGCAGCCAGGCCGCCAACGCCACCGGACTGGGATGGTCGAACACCACCGTCGCCGGCAGCCGGACCCCGGCCACCGCCTGGAGCCGGTTACGCAACTCCACCGCCGTCAACGAATCGAACCCCAGATCCTTGAATGACCTCCCCTGATCCACCCGGGACGCCTCCGCGTGCCCCAGCACCACGGCCACCTGACCCGCCACCAGCTCCAGCAACACCCCCTCCTGCTCCGCCACCGCCAGCCCCGACAGGCGATCGGCGAGGGGGGAACCGGAGCCGACGGCCGCCGCGGCACTCGTCGCACGGCGCAGCGCGGGCCGGACGAGACCGGCGAGGAGCGGGGAGAGGGGCGAGCCGTTCTGCGCGGAAGCTCCCTGGTCGGTGCGGGAGGTGAGCAGGGCCGTGTTGAGCGGGCTGAGCACCAGGTGTGCGCGGTCGAGTTCCATCGCGGTGTCGAAGAGGGTGAGACCGACCTCGGTGGGGAGGGGCAAGGTGCCTGCGCGGGCCATGCGGGCGCGGTCCGCGTCGCCCAGGTGCCCCGTCATACCGCCGGCCTGCTCCCACAACCCCCACGCCAACGACGTACCCGACAACCCCCGACCACGCCGCCAGGACACCAAAGCATCCAAGAACACATTCGCCGCCGCGTAATTGCCCTGCCCCGCCGTCCCCAACGTCCCCGCCACCGACGAGAACACCACGAACACCGGCACATCCCCCGCCACCAGATGCAGATTCCACGCACCCGCCACCTTCGGACGCAACACCCGCCCCAACGCCCCCGACGTCAGGTTCTCCACCGTCGCGTCATCCA
>NZ_JBEYRP010000092.1:0-1147 GCF_040704085.1 Streptomyces sp. NPDC047841 | reverse complement strand
TTACTGAGCTTTTCGGGTTGTCGTCGGGGCGGTGACTGTTCATGATCCCTGCGGTATGCCGGTGGGATGCGGTATCCGGAGGGTGGGGGCCTGACTGCCGAGCGTCGGGCGTTTCGGGAGAGGATCCGGCTCCAGGCCGGCGAGCGTTTCGCGGCGGGTGAGAGGACCGCAGTGATCGCGAAGGACCTGCGGGTGAGTGTGCGGTCGGTGGAACGCTGGCGTAGGGCTTGGCGCGAGGGCGGCATGGAGGCTTTGCGCTCCGCGGGCCCGGCCAACTCCCCGACCGTTACCGATGCCCAGTTCGCGGTGCTCGAGGAGGAACTCGGCAAGGGTCCGTCAGCGCACGGCTTCGACGATGAGCGTTGGACTCTGGCCCGGGTCCAGACGGTGATCCGCCGTCGTCTGCGGCTGAGTTTGTCGGTGGCGACGGTATGGCGGCTGCTGAAGCGGCACGGCTGGTCCTGGCAGGCACCAGCCCGCCGTGCGCTCGAACGCGACGAGCACGCGGTGGAGCTGTGGAAGAAGGAGGTGTGGCCGCGGGTAAAAGTCTCGCGGCGGCGTCCGGGGCGTGGATCGTCTTCGAGGACGAGGCCGGATTCGCGATGACTCCGCCCCGAGCCCGGACCTGGGGCGACGTGGCCACACGCCCGTTATTCGCGTTCGGGGAAGATCCCGCCGCAGGACCTCGGTCGCCGCGCTGTGCTGCTACAAACCCGGCGAGACCGCCAGACTGATTTACCGGCCCCGTCAGCATCTGCTCCTGAAAGGAGCACGGAAGAGCTTCTCCTGGCAGGACTACCGAGACCTGCTGGTGAGGGCCCACATTCAGCTCGCCAGTCCCATCGTGGTGGTTTGGGACAATCTCAACACCCACCTGGCAGCGGGCTTGAAAAAGTACGAAGCCGAGCACGACTGGCTCACCACCGTCCGTCTCCCTTCATACGCACCCGACCTGAACCCCGTCGAGGCCGTCTGGTCACTCGTGCGCAGGGCCATGGCCAACACTGCCTTGAACACACCCCACGACCTCGACCGCAAACTCCCGCGCGTTACGCAGGATCCAACTCCGACCCCACCTGACCGACGGCTGCCTCACCGCCACCGGCCTGGCTATCGACCCACCGACCCCACCTTGAAAACCTCAGTA
>NZ_JBEYRP010000091.1:0-1167 GCF_040704085.1 Streptomyces sp. NPDC047841 | reverse complement strand
TACTGAGGTTGAACTCGTGATGTCGCTGGGTTGCTCAGGTGGGTTTGATGGCCAGGCCGGTCTCGGTGAGGCAGCCGTCTATGAGGTCGCTGCGGTACTGGATGTGCCGTAGGCCGCGTCGGATGCGCTGGACGAGGTGTTCGGGTGTGTGGAAGGCGACGTTGGAGAGCCAGCCGCGTCGCAGGAGGGACCAGATTCCCTCGACGGGGTTGAGGTCGGGTGTGTAGGGCGGCAGGTAGTAGATGGTTAGCCAGTCCCGGGCTGTAGCCCATTCCCTCAGGCCGGCGGCCTTGTGGACGTTGAGGTTGTCCCAGACGAGCACGATCGGGCCGCCGAGCTGCTGATGTGCGGCGATCAGCAGGTCGCGGTAGTCGCGCCAGGAGAAGCTTTTGCGTCCGTCGCGTCGGCCGTCGTCCCGGCGTGGCCGGTAGATCAGTCGCGACCTGTGGCCGGGCTTGTAGCAGGTCAGCGCGGCGATCGATATCCGTCTGCGGGATCGGCCGCGGACCCGCACGATGGGGGTCCGGCCGCGCTGGGACCAGGTCCTGGCCTGCGGCGGCGTCATGGAGAATCCGGCCTCGTCCTCGAAGACGAGCCAGGCTCCACGGGCCGCCGCGAGTCTTCCGCGCAGGGCCACACCTCCTTGACCCACCCGGCCACCGCCTCGTCGTCCCGCTCGATCGCGCGTCGCGCCGGAACCTGGCAGGACCAGCCATTGCGCACCAGCAGCTTCCGCACGCCCTGAATCGTGTAGGTCAGATGGAAGCGCCGGCCGATCACCGTCTTCACACGGCTCAGAGTCCAGCGCTGGTCTTCCCAGCCGTGTGCGGCCGGCCCCTTGGCCAGCTCCGCTTCCAACTGCGCGAACTGCTTCTCGCTCAACCTCGGCAACGACGCCGACCCCTGCGACCGCAGAGCCCGCGGACCGCCCTCGTCCCACATCCGCCGCCACCGCTGCACCGACCGGACGCTGACCCGCAGATCCTTGGCGATCACCGAGCTCGCCTCGCCCTGGGCGAACCTCTCGGCCGCCTCGAGCCGTAACGCCTCGCGGAACTGCTGCCGTTCGGCGGTCAGCCCGCCCCCTTGTGGATACCGCATGCACCGGTGATACCGCACAGGCGTCGACCCGTCAGCACCTACGACACCAGGAGTTCAACCTCAGTA
>NZ_JBEYRP010000090.1:0-1417 GCF_040704085.1 Streptomyces sp. NPDC047841 | reverse complement strand
CGTCCGGGCCCAGGCAGGAGGCCAGGATCCCGGCGACGGCCCCGGCACCGATCGGGGACGTCCTCGTGCTGGTAACGGTGAACCCGGCCGAGGGGCGGGGGGAAGCTGACACGGAGGAGGTGTCCGTGGGGGCTGCTCCGTGCCGTGGGCCGGGTGAGTGCAGCACGGACGGGAGAGCCAGGCACAGGGCTGCCGCGGTGCAGGCCGCGGTCGCGCCCAGGGCGTGCCGGCGGTGGCGGCGCCGGTCGGCGCGTCGGCGGATCTCCGCGGCGGGCAGGGTCGGTGCCGGCATCTGCGTGCCGAGCCGCCGCAGCCGGTCGCCCAGGGTGTCGTGGAGGGGATCAGACATGGAGTCGTCCTTCCTCGCTGGTCGGGGGCTGGGCGCCGAGCCGGGCCGCCAGCGCCGTCCGCCCGCGGGCGAGGCGGCTCTTGACGGCACTGACGCTGGCGCCGGTCTCGGCCGCGACCTGCTCGACGGAAAGGTCGCACATGTGGTGCAGGACCATGGCGCTGCGCTGCGCCTCGGGCAGGTCGCGGAGCGCGATGACCAGCATTAAGTACTCCTCAGTGGGCGGCTCGACGGTGCGGGGTTCATGGTGGTGGCGTCCGGCCAGATGCAGACCCCGGGCCAGACGTCGCCAACGTGAGATGGCCAGCCGCCGGGCGGTGGTCCGGATCCAGGCTTCCGCGGCATCGTCGGGGTCGAACGTGCGCCTTCGGTCCCACGCGCGGATGAAGGCCTCCTGGACCACGTCCTGTGCTTCGGACCAGTCACTGGTCATCGCGTAGAGCTGCCCGGTCAGGCGGGAGAAGGACGCTGCGTAGAACGCGTCGAACTCCTGTGGCGTCATCAACGGCTTCTCTCCTGGTGCTGTCGATCGGCTCGCATCACAGGCGGTTCGCCGGGAAGCACTCCTCGACCACGGCGGTGGAGCCGTGCCCCCGGGCGGAGCCTCGCGCCGCTCAAGCCTGTACGCACGAGCGCCGTCCCCAGGTCGCGCCCACGTCCTGTGACATGGACCACGTGTCCGGGGTGCGACCGCACGGGCACCGAGGGGCGTACAGGGGTGCGGGCATCAACCGGACGCCCGCAGGAAAGGACACTGATTCATGCGTATCCGCCCGATCATGCTCATCGCGGCCACCGCCACAGCCATCGCGACGGCGGGAGGAGTGGCCAGCGCTGCGACCGGCACCCCCCAGCCCGCCGCCACGGCTCACGGCAAGCCGTCCGGTGCGCCCGCCGCCAAGGTTCACGGCACCGGCTCGGCCGGCGCCTCGGTGGTCTCCGGTACCGGTGTCTCCGGGAACCGCGTGACCGCCCCCTCGGCCGGGTTCACCGTTACCAGCACGAGGACGTCCCCGATCGGTGCCGGGGCCGTCGCCGGGATCCTGGCCTCCTGCCTGGGCCCGGACT
>NZ_JBEYRP010000089.1:0-1417 GCF_040704085.1 Streptomyces sp. NPDC047841 | reverse complement strand
GGACAAGCCCTCGGCCTATTAGTACCAGTCAACTCCACCTGTTACCAGGCTTCCATATCTGGCCTATCAACCCAGTCGTCTACTGGGAGCCTTACCCCATCAAGTGGGTGGGAGTCCTCATCTCGAAGCAGGCTTCCCGCTTAGATGCTTTCAGCGGTTATCCCTCCCGAACGTAGCCAACCAGCCATGCCCTTGGCAGAACAACTGGCACACCAGAGGTTCGTCCGTCCCGGTCCTCTCGTACTAGGGACAGCCCTTCTCAAGACTCCTACGCGCACAGCGGATAGGGACCGAACTGTCTCACGACGTTCTAAACCCAGCTCGCGTACCGCTTTAATGGGCGAACAGCCCAACCCTTGGGACCGACTCCAGCCCCAGGATGCGACGAGCCGACATCGAGGTGCCAAACCATCCCGTCGATATGGACTCTTGGGGAAGATCAGCCTGTTATCCCCGGGGTACCTTTTATCCGTTGAGCGACGGCGCTTCCACAAGCCACCGCCGGATCACTAGTCCCGACTTTCGTCCCTGCTCGACCCGTCGGTCTCACAGTCAAGCTCCCTTGTGCACTTACACTCAACACCTGATTGCCAACCAGGCTGAGGGAACCTTTGGGCGCCTCCGTTACTCTTTAGGAGGCAACCGCCCCAGTTAAACTACCCATCAGACACTGTCCCTGATCCGGATCACGGACCCAGGTTAGACATCCAGCACGACCAGACTGGTATTTCAACGACGACTCCACAAACACTGGCGTGCCTGCTTCACAGTCTCCCAGCTATCCTACACAAGCCGAACCGAACACCAATATCAAACTGTAGTAAAGGTCCCGGGGTCTTTCCGTCCTGCTGCGCGAAACGAGCATCTTTACTCGTAGTGCAATTTCACCGGGCCTATGGTTGAGACAGTCGAGAAGTCGTTACGCCATTCGTGCAGGTCGGAACTTACCCGACAAGGAATTTCGCTACCTTAGGATGGTTATAGTTACCACCGCCGTTTACTGGCGCTTAAGTTCTCAGCTTCGCCCACCCGAAAGTGAGCTAACCGGTCCCCTTAACGTTCCAGCACCGGGCAGGCGTCAGTCCGTATACATCGCCTTACGGCTTCGCACGGACCTGTGTTTTTAGTAAACAGTCGCTTCTCGCTGGTCTCTGCGGCCACCCCCAGCTCACGGAGTAAATCCGATCACCAGACGTGGCCCCCCTTCTCCCGAAGTTACGGGGGCATTTTGCCGAGTTCCTTAACCATAGTTCACCCGAACGCCTCGGTATTCTCTACCTGACCACCTGAGTCGGTTTAGGGTACGGGCCGCCATGAAACTCGCTAGAGGCTTTTCTCGACAGCATAGGATCATCCACTTCACCACAATCGGCTCGGCATCAGGTCTCAGCCGTATGCAAGGCGGATTTACCTACCT
>NZ_JBEYRP010000088.1:0-1525 GCF_040704085.1 Streptomyces sp. NPDC047841 | reverse complement strand
GTTTACGGCAAGAGCGTCACCGACGGCTGCATCGGCTGGCAGGATACCGAAACCGTGCTGCGCGATCTGGCGGCGGCGGTGAAAGCGCGCCGCGGTTAATCGCGTAAAGAAGGGCTCGCCAGCGGGCCCTTTTCTATTTATCTTGACCCGTCCTGAATAGCGTTGACACATTTTACTCACGCACAGAGGAAAATGTGATGAACCAGTATATTAAACGCACACAACGCGATTACTCTCTATCCTTTAAACTGGCTGTCGTCGAACAGGTCGAAAAAGGCGAGATGACATACCGCCAGGCGCAAGATCGCTACGGTATCCAAGGCAGCCAGACTGTCATGAACTGGCTGCGCAAATACGGTCAACTTGACTGGCGAACTTCTCCTTCCACCAGAACGTGCGGAGACAACATGCCCAAACTCCCCCTGACGCCCGAACAGCGTATTAAAGAACTTGAGCAGCAACTGGCTGAATCTGAAGTCAAAGCCCAGTTCTTCGAAGCTGTCGTCAAAGTGATGAACACCGACTTTGGCGCCACGCTGACAAAAAAGCAGCTAACCGCCTTATCGCGCAAACACAAGTACCGGGACTCACAGTAACGCGGGCCTGCCGATGGATGGGCATCAGCCGACAAGCGTGGTATCAGTCCCTGCAGCGTGAAGCAGGCAAAGAGGAGCAGGCCCGGCATCTCGTCGAACAGGTGACGGCCATCCGCTTGCACCAACCCCGACTGGGGACACGTAAGCTGCATCACCTGTTGCGGCAACACCCCGAACCGGCGTTGCATGTGGGCCGTGACCGGTTGTTCAGTATCCTGCGCTGCGCGCGGTTACTGGTGATGCCTAAACGGGCGTATCACAAGACGACGCACAGCCATCATCGTTTTTATCGCCATCCCAACCTGCTAAAAGCGGGAGACAATCAAGTAATAGCCAGCCGTCCGGAACAGGTATGGGTGGCGGATATCACCTACCTGCCGCTGAGAACGGGGACGGCGTATGTCAGCCTGGTAACGGATGCCTGGTCGAGAAAAATCGTGGGATATCACGTGCATGACAGTCTGCATACCCGGCATGTCGCCTGCGCGTTCAAAATGGCACTGGCCGGCAGACGCACGGCGTTGCCGTTGGTGCATCACTCGGACAGGGGTATCCAGTACTGCTCGCAGGAATATCAGGCGTTACATCAGCAGTATGGCGTCATCTGCTCGATGACGGACGGGTATGACTGTTATCAGAACGCGCTGGCGGAACGGATAAACGGGATACTCAAAACGGAATACCTGCTCGGCAGGCCAGAAGATATCGCGCAGGCAAGAAAGATGGTCAGGGAGTCGGTGAACCTCTACAACACGCGGCGGCCGCACTTGTCGCTGAAATACAAAACGCCCGATGAGGTTCATCGGGCGTTATCCGGTTGAAAAGTGTCAACCTATATCAGGACTAGTCACTGTTCACGGACCTGATCCGGTCGCCGTCCGCCAGGGCGTCGCCCAGGCGTCTGAGGACCACCACGCCCACGCCGTCTC
>NZ_JBEYRP010000087.1:0-1746 GCF_040704085.1 Streptomyces sp. NPDC047841 | reverse complement strand
TCCACACCCTCGACGGCGCCGACGTCCGGGCGGCGTCCGCGCCGGCTATTCGGCCTGCGGATCGTCTCGAGCGTGCCGGACGGCCTTCTTCACGGTCTGCTCCGCTTCATAGGTGGCTTCGGCGTGCGCGGTGACGGCGGCCTGTACCTTCTCGGCCGCCTTGCGCCAGCGGCGCCACTGGGCGTCGTAGTCGTCGCCGGTCAGGCCGGCGAGCTTGGCGCGTTCTTCCTCGGCGGATCGTTCCAAACGGTGGGAGGCGCGATCCAGGGTCAGCGGCGACCGCGCGCGGTCTCGGCGATGCTCGCCCTCCTCCGCCCCGTACGCCGACCGCCTGGCTGCCTCAGCGCGGTGCAGCGAGTGCCATGGCGTAACCGTTTTCACTGTCGTCCCACCACTGGTCCATCTGGAAGCCTGCCGCTTCCAGCAGGGCTTGCAGCCCTTGTCGGCGGAACTTGTACGAATGACCGATCCACAGGTGCTCGCCGGCGGTGAAGGACACCGTCAGGCCCACGCCGGGCACGCCGACCCGTTGCGGGCGTACTGCCTGCAGCGCGTGGGACACCCGCTCTTCCTCCGGGTCCCAGACGGCCACCGGCTTGAAAGCGGCCGGATCGAAGTCGGCGCCGAACCGATCGTTGAGCACCTTCAGTCCGTTCCTGACGAATGCCGCGGTCACCCCCGCCGCGTCGTCGTACGCCCTGGTCAGAGCGGTCGGATCCTTGACCAGGTCCACTCCGAGGAGGAAGGTGTCCTCTGCCTGCATCTGAGCGCGGACGAGTTGCAGCACACGGTGGCGTTCTGCGGGCGGCAGGCTTCCCAGCGTGCTCCCGAGCATGGCCTGAAGCACGGGTCCGTCCCGGGGACCTGTGTCGAACGGGAAGGTGAAGTCCGCCCGGACGGCCCGGATCTCCAGTTGGGGGTAGTCCTCGCTCAATGCCTCGGCGGCTTCATGAAGGGCGCTTTCGCTGATGTCGACGGGCACGTAGCACCGCAACGGCCCGCCGTCGGCGACCAGGGCATCCAGCAGGAGCCGCGTTTTGCGGCAGGAGCCTGCGCCCAGCTCCACCAGGCAGGCGGCCCGGGTCCGGCCGGCGATGTCCGCTGCCCGCATAGCGAGGATTCTTAGCTCGGCCCGGGTGAGGTAGTACTCCGGTGTCCGGGTGATGGCCTCGAACAGCTCGCTGCCGCGTGCGTCGTAGAGCATCGACGTCGGCAGCCGTTTCGGCCTGGCGGCAAGTGCTGCACGCACCTCTCTAGCGGTGCGGTCGGTGTCGCCGCCGTCATCTGGGAGAGGCCGGGAGGCGGAGTCGTGGGTGGTAGCCATGCTGCCTCCTGCGCCGCGGTTTCAGATCGAAGGACATGGTCAAGGGCGGTCAGTGCGTGTGCCGGTTCCTCTGCGCCGCGGTAGGCCCCTGCGGATACGGACCGCGTCAGGGTCAGGTCCTGGCCCTGGGTGGTCCTGGCCCTGGCCCGGCGCTGGAACGGTCGGCTGGCGCGAGGTCACTCGCCGAGCGGCGGGTACCTGCGCCGCACCGGCGTGCGCACGCTGTGTGCGGGCACGGTGACGCAACCCCCGCCATGCCCCGGGCTGCTCACGCCCCTCGGCAGTTGCCTGGTTCCTTTGCCAGTGAACCGCCGGAGAGGAGGACCGTTACTGAGCTTTTCGGGTTGTCGTCGGGGCGGTGACTGTTCATGATCCCTGCGGTATGCCGGTGGGATGCGGTATCCGGAGGGTGGGGGCCTGAC
>NZ_JBEYRP010000085.1:0-1840 GCF_040704085.1 Streptomyces sp. NPDC047841 | reverse complement strand
CCACCCGCTACGACAAGACCGCCCAGTCCTACAAAGCAGCCGTCACCCTCGCATCACTCCTGATGTGGGCCTGACACTTTGACGACAACTCCTAGAGCGGGCCTGACTCGATGAAGGCCCATGACTTCCTGGTCGTCGTCAAGTACAGCTGGGTCTCCGACGCCGAGCACCCCGGTCCCCCAGCCGCCGAGATGCAGACCCTGCCCGTCCACTGGCTCCACGACTGAATGCTGTGCCTGGACGTCGAGTGCGGGATGCGTGCCGAGACCGTGCTGCAGCGACCTCCTACCAGCCCGACGCCCCCGAGGGGGTTCTCCCCCACAGGCGGCCACCCGGCCATCTTGAATGACACCGACCCGAAAGGGCAGGCCACCCGCGGGCTGTACGTGACGGCGACCGAGACCGTGTCGACCCGGGTAGCCGAGGAGCTCGTCCCGGAAGCTCCTACGCACGGCGGCGGCCCCCGCGCGGTGGGCCGATCCCGCCTGGCTGGGGCCTTTGATCGCCGCCGACCACGACAGCCCGCTGCACGGCTTTACGGGGGCGCTGGCGCGCCCGCCTCCGCGACGCCGGGCCGCCGATAGGGCGATCCGTGGCGGCTGAGGCGGGAGCAGCAGCCCGCCACGATGGCCGGCCGGTTACGCGTCATAGCGGCCGAACAGCAGTCGGACCCCGAACACCGCTTCCGGATCGAGCAGTTGATCAGCGAGGTCCGGGAGCAGCTGGTGCAGCCACACGAGTCAGCTACGCCACATCACTGCAGGAAGCTGTCGATGGGTGCCGCGTGGTATTCCGTCGCGCCCACGGTGGTGATGCCGCCGGCTGAACCGGGCAGCCGCAGAGCGCCGGCACCGCTCACGTACAGGTCGGCCGTTCCGTCACCGTCCGTGTCGCGCAGCCGTACCAGGCCACCGAACTGCTCGTCGGCCGTCAACGCACCCGGGACTCCTCGGGTGTTGCGGGCGAACCACTGTGAGCCGGCACCGGACAGGCCGCCCGCCCGCCCCTTGAAGATGTGCACGCCGCCCGCGTAGTCGTGGTCACCGATCTCCTCGCCCGGCACGCCGACTGCAAGCGGCCACCCGGCGATCAGGCTGCCGGTCCACCGGATCGTCGCGCTCTTCGGCGACCGCACACGGCGCGGGGCTGGGGAGGTACCTGCCCACGAGCCAGTGGACGAGCTCTGAAGACGCTGCTGCAGTCTTCGCAGCGGCGGCTTCGGCTGCCTATGCCACGGTGCGGGACCGGGACGGCGGATCCCGACCCCGCACCGTGAGACTCTCGCCCGGCCTCTCCCGGGCCACGGTGGTGAGCAGGCCGCAGCAGGGGGATGGCAGCCATGAAGGTGTCGCAGACAGGCACGAATCCGCAGGATCTGTAGGCGCTGCCCACGATCGACGGAGAAGATCCACCATCGCCGGATGCAGCCCGGCATGGTCATCAACTTGGCCCCCACGGGCCCATACGGAGCCGTAAGCCGCGGGGGTGCCCATGAGCATAGCGAAAGAAGACGCCCCTCGCTATGGATCAGACGGCCACGTGAAGCCATCCCTTCGGATCGACACCACGCTCACGCCCAGCGGGGGGCTCTGGTTGCAGGACGTGTGCCAAACCCATCAGGGGACGGGAAACGTAGCGGCAAGCTCCCGTCCCCCCGTTATGTTTTCCGCGGTCCTGCAAGAGGACCGCTGGCCTCCGGGCCCGGCATGGCTGGTCCCCCCTGTCGAACCGATGGCCTGGGGGGTTGGTGCCACCGGGCCCGAGAGGCGCCGTTGGAGACGCTGATGAGAGGTCCGACTACCGCCTGGCCCGGTGCAATGCCCGGCCGCTTGCGGGCGGC
>NZ_JBEYRP010000084.1:0-2013 GCF_040704085.1 Streptomyces sp. NPDC047841 | reverse complement strand
GGTCTTAACTCGTCCGTCCATCATCTCCGGGAAGCCGGTGTAGTCGGAAACTTCGGTAACGGGCAGACCGGCGTCTGCCAGCAGGCGGGCGGTGCCGCCGGTGGAGAGCAGTTCAACGCCGCGCTGGGAAAGCGCTTCGGCGAATTCAACGATACCGGCTTTGTCAGACACGCTGAGCAGGGCCCGGCGGATTGGACGAGGTTGTTGCATGGTTTTATCCCTTGGCTTTGAGTCGCAATTAAAGAGCGTTACGTGAATGTCCACCTCGTTCTCTCTATAAGGAAGGGTTTTTTGCCTTATAAAGGGAGGGTCAGGCACATATTCAGGTAGCGCCCCCATAAAAAGGGGGATCGTTTCGTCGCGGGGAATTGTAGCGAAAACGTTTGCGTGGCGCTCGTAAATTTTCCGTGCAAATCGCATCTGTGGATAACACTGTGCGCAAGTGGGTATAAGGCGGGGTTTTGCTGTGGAATGCAGCGAACGATCGTTTTTGCTGAAAATACCTGTTGCGGCCTGCGAGGAACTCCCTATAATGCGCCTCCATCGACACGGAACATGTGAACAACTTCACAGAGTATCCGGGGGTCGCAGAGAAAAAATCCTGAAAATTAGGGTTGACTCTGAAAGAGGAAAGCGTAATATACGCCACCTCGAGTTAGCAAGCGAAAGCGCCTAACTCACTGCTCTTTAACAATTTATCAGACAATCTGTGTGGGCACTCCACAAGACGATATCCAGCATCTTCGGATGCAAAAAAATATCAAGTCTTGAAGAGTGACTAACTGAAGTAAAATTCATGCAGTAAATCTTTGAGCATCGCTTCTCGAGTGGAAGCAAATCAAGCTTTTAATTGAAGAGTTTGATCATGGCTCAGATTGAACGCTGGCGGCAGGCTTAACACATGCAAGTCGAGCGGTAGCACAGGGGAGCTTGCTCCCTGGGTGACGAGCGGCGGACGGGTGAGTAATGTCTGGGAAACTGCCTGATGGAGGGGGATAACTACTGGAAACGGTAGCTAATACCGCATAACGTCGCAAGACCAAAGAGGGGGACCTTCGGGCCTCTTGCCATCAGATGTGCCCAGATGGGATTAGCTAGTAGGTGGGGTAATGGCTCACCTAGGCGACGATCCCTAGCTGGTCTGAGAGGATGACCAGCCACACTGGAACTGAGACACGGTCCAGACTCCTACGGGAGGCAGCAGTGGGGAATATTGCACAATGGGCGCAAGCCTGATGCAGCCATGCCGCGTGTGTGAAGAAGGCCTTCGGGTTGTAAAGCACTTTCAGCGAGGAGGAAGGTGGTGAACTTAATACGTTCATCAATTGACGTTACTCGCAGAAGAAGCACCGGCTAACTCCGTGCCAGCAGCCGCGGTAATACGGAGGGTGCAAGCGTTAATCGGAATTACTGGGCGTAAAGCGCACGCAGGCGGTTTGTTAAGTCAGATGTGAAATCCCCGGGCTCAACCTGGGAACTGCATTTGAAACTGGCAAGCTAGAGTCTCGTAGAGGGGGGTAGAATTCCAGGTGTAGCGGTGAAATGCGTAGAGATCTGGAGGAATACCGGTGGCGAAGGCGGCCCCCTGGACGAAGACTGACGCTCAGGTGCGAAAGCGTGGGGAGCAAACAGGATTAGATACCCTGGTAGTCCACGCCCTAAACGATGTCGATTTGGAGGTTGTGCCCTTGAGGCGTGGCTTCCGGAGCTAACGCGTTAAATCGACCGCCTGGGGAGTACGGCCGCAAGGTTAAAACTCAAAGGAATTGACGGGGGCCCGCACAAGCGGTGGAGCATGTGGTTTAATTCGATGCAACGCGAAGAACCTTACCTACTCTTGACATCCAGAGAACTTAGCAGAGATGCTTTGGTGCCTTCGGGAACTCGAACACAGGTGCTGCATGGCTGTCGTCAGCTCGTGTCGTGAGATGTTGGGTTAAGTCCCGCAACGAGCGCAACCCTTGTCCTTAGTTGCCAGCGGTTCGGCCGGGAACTCAAAGGAGACTGCCAGTG
>NZ_JBEYRP010000083.1:0-2465 GCF_040704085.1 Streptomyces sp. NPDC047841 | reverse complement strand
AAGACGGCCCGCAGTTTCGGCTCGCTGTTGGGCAGCTGCTTGTCGAAGACTTTCTTGCCGGCCGGGGTGAGTCCGTGCCCGTGATGGGCGCTCTTCCCGACGTCCAGACCGAGGAAGACGCCCACGTCGTCGATGTCGTCCAACCCATCCTCCCGAACGGGGTTTGTGCGGTGCTGGCCAGGGCGTTGGCGTCGTATGTGCGCATCCACGTTATGCAGACCTGCCGCCCGCAAGCGGCCGGGCATTGCACCGGGCCAGGCGGTAGTCGGACCTCTCATCAGCGTCTCCAACGGCGCCTCTCGGGCCCGGTGGCACCACCCCCCAGGTCATCGGTTCGACAGGGGGGACCAGCCATGCCGGGCCCGGAGGCCAGCGGTCCTCTTGCAGGACCGCGGAAAACATAACGGGGGGGGCGCCCCCGGTGACCCGGGGGCGCTGTGGATCGGTCCGGCGTCAGCCGGTGTAGGTGTGCAGGGTCAGGCCGTACCGGTTGAGGATCTCGTTGACGGGCTGGAACCAGGTCTCGCCTCCGCCGGCGCAGTTGCCCCAGCCGCCCGAGGTGACGCCCTGTGCCTGGTCCCCGGTGATGAAGGAGCCCCCGGAGTCGCCGGGTTCGGCGCAGGCGCTCGTCTTCGTCAGCTGGTGCACCGCGCCCTGGCTGTAGTTGACGGTCTCGTTCATCGCCAGCACGGTCCCGCAGTGCCAGTGCGACGTCGATCCCGACCGGCAGACGGAGGAGCCGACGGGCGCCACGGCCGAGCCGCGCACGAGCTGGTCGGGCACCGTGCCCCAGCCCAACACCACCGGAACCGTCCACCAGCCACTGCCCACGCTCACCCAGGCGTAGTCGTTGTCCGGGAACGAGGAGCCCTGGAACGTGCCGATGTACGAGCCGTCCCAGCCGCTGACTCCAGCGCCCGGCGAGCCGCAGTGTCCGGCGGTCACGAAGCCGCCGTACACCGAAAACCCTATGGAACAGCGGACGTTGCCCGTGTAGTAGGGGTCCCCGCCGACGGTTCCCGCGGCGAAGGTGCGCGGGGCCGCGGAGACGGTCCGGACGGTGACGGGACCCGCCTCGCGGGCCCGGGACACGAAGCGCCGGACATCGTTGTCCGAACGCTCATTCCGCACGACGTCGACGACGACCGTGTTGGCCATCGGATCGACGTGCCAGCCGCTCACCCCGGCGGGGGCGGACAGCCGGTCGATGCGCGCCTTGACCGTGTCGAGCTGCCGGGCCGTGTGCTCGGCGGTACGGATCTCGGCCCCGGCCGCCTCGATGGCGTGACGTGTGCCCGGCGAGGCGTCCGAGGTGAGGGCCACCGTCAGGCGCCCCTTCGTCGCGTCGAACCAGGAGCCCGCGTAGGCGTCACCGGCCACCCGGCGCACCTTCGGATCGACGGCGGCGGCGGACCGCTCGGCCGCGATCCGCGCCTCGGCCTGTTGTCGCGTGAGGCCGAGATCCCGCTGCATGGCGGTCAGGATCCCGTCGGACGCGGGCTTTCGGGGACGGCGCGCCGGTTCCGGAGGACCCGGCCCCGAAGAGCGCGGTGTGTCCGCCGGGTCCAGTCGCGTTGACGGGTTGGCCGATGGGGCCGGGTGCGGTGTGGGCGCCGCTCGCCGCCGCGGGGACCGCCCCCGCCGCTCCCGAGCCGCCGAGGATCAGGAGCGCGGTCAAGACGACATGCGTAAGTTTTGTGCGTCTCATGGGACTTGCCCTTCGTCGTTCCAGAGGTGGGATGTGGAACAGCCGAGTGCTGAGAGCGCTCTCATGTATGGCGGGGCAGAGCCTAGCCCGCCGGGGGCCGTCAGGTCCATGCCAAGGCGCGAGGCGAATGGGAAGTTACAGTGGCCGACGTGGCTTCCTGCCACGTGCGGCCGAGACCCCGGCCCGCCGGGCCGCCCCTCACCTTCTTCCGGGGGCGGCCCGGCACCCCGCTCTCACGACACGCCCCGCACACCGAGTCCCGCACACCGAACGCCCCGCTCACCAACGAGGGGCCCGGAAAAGCAGTGGCACGCGTCGTCGGGCGCCACTGACCGAACAGCACCGGCACACCCGATGCCGGGCCCTACTCGGCCCACCCCAGCGCGCGTCCGTCGGCCGGCCGCACCTGCGCCAAGGGCGCGGGCGTCGTCAGGCCGGTCGTCATCACCACTCTCAGAGCTCCTTGCAGCGGGCCGCGAAGGCCGGTGGGCCGGTACTCCGGAGGCCGGCAGGGGCAGGGCGGGCTTCCGAGCGATGGTCAGCCGTCGCGTTCGGCGGGCTGTGGCGCTTCGTTCCGCGGTGTCGGAGCCGACGGGGTGCCGGCGGTCCCGTTCTGGCCGGCGTTCCGGCCGGCGGCTGGTGTCCGAGTTCGGCGGGGGTCCGAGTGCGTCGTGGCGAACCGGGCTCGGTAGTGGCCCGGTGAGACACCGAGCCGGGCCACGAAGGTGCGCCGCAGCGTCTCGGGGCTGCCGAATCC
>NZ_JBEYRP010000082.1:0-2601 GCF_040704085.1 Streptomyces sp. NPDC047841 | reverse complement strand
ACGACGGGGCCGTCGATCTGGCGGATGACGGAGGAGACGTAGGCGGCGTCGCCGATGAGGCTGCGGTTGGGTACGGCGGGGGCGACGACGTTCAGTCCGCGCTGGAGCAGACCGGGGATGACGGCGGCGTAGCTGGAGGCGTCGGCGAACGCGCCGTGGACGAGGACGACGGTCGGCTTGGGGGAACGGGACATGACCGGACTCGATTCTCTCGCTCAGAGGTGATGTTCATGCTGGGACCGGGGCGAGGCGGGAGTGTGCTCCGCGCGCCCCGGTGGTTGCCGTGGAGTGCCGCGGTCCGCGTGCTCAGCCGCCCCAGCCCTCCAAGAAGGCCAGCAGTTCCGCGTTGACCACCTCTGGCTTCTCCTCCTGGCAGAGGTGACCGCACTGGGGGATCGGGACCCCGCGGACGTCACGGGCCATGCCCTTCCAGACGTCCAGCACGTCGTAGGCCTGGCCGACGGCGCTGAAGTCCTCGCCCCAGATGGTCAGAACCGGGCAGTCGATGGGCTGGTCCTCGTCCTCGCGGTCCTGGGCGACGTCCTCGGGGGCCGCGCGGTAGTCCATGCACGACCCGCGGACCGCACCGGGCTGCTGGTAGGCGCGGACGTAGACGGCGATCTCCTCGGGCGTCAGCATCTCCGGGTCGTAGGACCAGCCGCGGTAGAAGTGCGTCAGCCAGGTCTCCTCCTTGCCGGCGATCAGCGCTTCGGGCAGGTCCGGCACCTGGAGGAAGGTGAAGAACCAGTACCCTTGCCGCGCCAGGGCCACGTCGTAGGTGTCGGCGATGACCCGGGTCGGGATGTTGTCCATCGCGACGAACCGGTCGATGCGCTCCCGGTGGTCCTTGGCGAAGCGCGTGCCCACCCGCGCGCCCCGGTCGTGGCCGACCAGCGCGATCTTCTCGTGGCCGAGGTGGTCCATCAGCGCGAGGACGTCCCGAGCCATCGTGCGCTTGTCATAGCCGGACGCCGGCTTCTCGGTGTCCCCGTACCCGCGCAGGTCGGGCGTGATGACGGTGTACTTCTCGGCGAGGACCGGGATCTGCTTCCGCCAGCCGTACCACGTCTCCGGGAAGCCGTACAGCAGGTAGACGGGCGGACCCTGGCCGGCGCTGACCCAGTGCTGGTTGATTCCGTTGAGCACCTTGGTGTGGTGGGTGATCTCCGTGGTGGCTGTCATGTCGACTCGCTAAGGTCGGAAGAACGATCACTGCCCACCCTGTGCCGGTTCTCGCACGCGCCTTGCCCGACAGCGCACGCCGTTGTGCGCTTCCGTGCCCTGATCAGTCGCCGGGGTGGGCGCCGCGGCGCTGTCGTTCGGTGGAATCGCCCCAGACGCCGTACGGCTGCCGGGAGTTCTCGGCGAAGGACCGGCAGTCGGATTGCACCGGGCAGCTGCGGCAGACGGCGATGTTTCAGGAGCAGGTGTAGTTGCTCAAGCAGCAGACGTAACAGGCCGACCGCCCCATCGGACGTGTCTCTCACTTCGGATGCGAGCGCGCTCACGTCGCTGGTTCGCGAGGACGTCGGGGTGGCGGCGGTTCTGATTGCGCCAGCGCAAGTAGGCGTGCAGGGCCCGGGTCTGGGCGATGTGGTTGGGATGGTGGGAGTTGGCCAGCGTGAACTGTCGCAGCGGTCCGAAGTGAGCCTCGATGGGGTTGGCCCAGGACGCGTAGGTTGGGGTGAAGCACAGCTCGACCCTGTTCCGGTCTGCCCACCTGCGAACCCAGCCGCCCCGTAGAGACCCGGCCGCGCACGCGCCGCGGCCTACGTCGCCGTCCCACACCGATCCTGTGCCCGGACCCGGCCGCCAGGCCAACCGCTGTGATCGATCACGTGCGGCGGCTGTGCGAGCTGGTGCTGCGCTCCAACGACATCGACTCCCTGGTCGACTTCGCCGCCGGCTACGACCCCCAAGGCGCGTACCTTCGCCTGCCTGCTCTACCCGCTCGACCGGCGCGAATGCGCCCTGTACTGGTGGCGGTTCGCCGCCGGCGGGGAGGACCCCCTCGCCGCCCACCTGCTCACAGCCCACCACGCCGCTGTCGGAGTCAGCCCGGACGCCCGCCTATGGCGGACGCAGGCCCGCATGCTGGGCTTCAGCCGCGACCGCCACCTCCCCCAGCCCGTACGGCCCAGCACTCATTTCGCCGAAGGGTTCGCCCGCGCCGTCCCCTGCGAAAACGAGTTGAGCACCTTCATCAAGACCGCACGCCTGCCCAACGATCTGGCAATCCGCTGAACCGGATGATCAGTCACGCACGACGGCCGCCGGTACGCGCTGAAGAGGGGAGTGAGGGCTGCACCCGGCCGGGGCCGGCAGCGCCCGCCCTGGAAACCCGGCTGCCGGGCCGGCCCCGCCAGGTCGCGTGAGGCGGGGTGAGGTGGTGGTGACATACGGGCACCGCCCCTGGTTGACCTTGCGGGTACCGTTCAACACAGCGATGCCCGCATCACGTGGGTATCGCCGGCACACACGCCGTGGGCATGCTGCCCACCTGCCTCGGAAGGACCTGCGACTGTGGAATTCCCCAGCATCGACGTGCCTGGAAGCGGACAGCTCCATGCCCGCATGACCACCTCTCTCGGCGAGATCGTG
>NZ_JBEYRP010000081.1:0-2963 GCF_040704085.1 Streptomyces sp. NPDC047841 | reverse complement strand
GGTGTGATCAAGATGGTGAAGGCGATCGAGCACGGGCTGCTGCCCGCGTCGCTGCACGTGGACGCGCCCAGCGAGCACGTCGACTGGGACGGCGCGGGCGTGGAACTCCTGACGGAGCACACGCCCTGGCCGCGGCTGGAGCGTCCGCGCCGCGCCGCGGTCTCGGCGTTCGGCATCTCCGGCACCAACGCCCACGTGGTACTGGAGCAGCCGCCGGCCGAGCAGGAGACGGCCGTGCGGGAGGACGACGAGCAGCCGGCCCCCGGCATGGTGCCGTGGGTGCTGTCGGCCCGTTCCGCACCCGCCCTGCGCGCACAGGCCGCCAACCTCGCCGAGGCGGTACGCGCCGCCGGCGACGCGGCCGACCCCGCCGCCGTCGCCCGGGCACTGATCACCCGTGCTCGCTTCCAGCACCGCGCCGTCCTGCTGGCAGACGACCCGGCCGAGTTCGCCGGACTGCTCGACGGCCTCGCCGCGGGGTCCCTGACCGAGCGCGGTGCGCAGGGCTCCGTCACTGCCCGGGATGTGCGTCCGGTGTTCGTGTTCCCGGGGCAGGGGTCGCAGTGGGTGGGGATGGCGGTGGAGTTGCTGGGTGCTTCGCCGGTGTTCGCGGAGCGGATGGCGGAGTGCGGGCGGGCTCTGGCGCCTCATGTGGAGTGGTCGTTGCTGGATGTGGTGCGGGGTGTGGAGGGTGCGCCGTCGTTGGAGCGTGTCGATGTGGTGCAGCCGGTGTTGTTCGCGGTGATGGTGTCGCTGGCGTGGGTGTGGCGGTCGTACGGTGTGGAGCCGGCGGCGGTGGTGGGGCATTCGCAGGGTGAGATCGCGGCGGCGTGTGTGGCGGGGGCGTTGTCCCTGGAGGACGCGGCGCGTGTGGTGGCGTTGCGCAGTCGTGCGTTGCTGCGGCTGGCCGGTACCGGCGGCATGGTCTCCGTGTCCCTTCCGGCGGCGGAACTGGAACGGCGGCTGGAGAGCCGTTCCGGAGCCGTCTCGGTCGCGGCCGTCAACGGACCGACGTCCGTCGTCGTGGCCGGGGACGTCGCCGCGCTCGACGCCCTGACGGCCGAACTCGACGCCGACGGGGTACGCGCCCGCCGCATCCCGGTCGACTACGCCTCGCACTCCGCCCATGTCGAGGAACTCCGCGAGGAACTGCTCGAGATCCTCGCGCCGATCCGGCCGAGGGCAGCGCGGGTGCCGTTCTTCTCGACGGTCGACTGCGCCTTCAAGGACACCTCCGGGCTCGACGCCGAGTACTGGTACACCAACCTGCGGCGGACGGTACGCATGGAGGAGGCCGTCCGGGCCCTGGCCGACGCCGGCTTCAGCCACTTCGTGGAGTCCAGCCCGCACCCGGTGCTGACGGTCGGTGTCGAGGAGACCCTGGCCGGCCTCGGCGCCCAGGCCGCGGACGCTCCGGTCCTGTCGACACTGCGACGCGGCGAGGGCGGCCCCGACCGCTTCCTGCTCTCCCTCGCCGAAGCCTTCGTGGGCGGCCTGCCCGTCGACTGGTCCCGCACCCTGCCGAAGGGCGGCCGCGGCACCTTCGACCTGCCGACCTACCCCTTCCAACGGGAACGCTACTGGCTGGACGCCACCGCCGGGACGGCCGATGTGACGGCCGCCGGCCTGGACACGGCCGACCATCCGCTGCTGGGCGCGGTCGTCCCGCTCGGCGACGGCAGCGGCGTGCTGCTGACCGGCAGGATCGCCCTGCACACCCACCCGTGGCTGGCCGACCACGGCGTGTCCGGCACCGTCCTCCTCCCCGGCACCGCCTTCCTGGAGATGCTGGTCCGGGCCGGCGAGGCCACCGGAGCCGACCGGGTCGACGACCTCACGCTGGTCGCCCCGCTCCCGCTGCCCGAGACCGGAGGCGTCGCGGTGCAGGTGGCCGTGTCCGAAGCGGACGACGCGGGACGCCGTGCCGTCACGGTGTACGCCCGCCCGGACTCCGCCGACGCCGACGCGGAGTGGACCCTGCACGCCACCGGCGCCCTGGACCGCACGGACGGCACGCCGCAGCCGTCGGGCACCCTCGCGGGCGCCTGGCCGCCACCCGGCGCGGCCCCGGTCGACCTCACGGACGCCTACGGGCGGTTGCGGGCACTCGGCTACGAGTACGGCGCGTCCTTCCAGTGCCTGCACCGGCTGTGGCGGCAGGACGACGACCTGTTCGCCGAGGTACGGCTGACGCCGGAGGGGCAGCGCGAGGCGGAGCGCTTCGCCGTCCACCCGGCCCTGCTGGACGCCGCCCTGCACCCGCTGGCCATGGGCGAACTGGGCGAGCCGCGGCCGGGGGCGCTGCCGTTCTCCTGGTCGGGTGTGTCCGTGCACGCCGTCGGTGCCGCGGTGCTCCGGGTCCGGCTGAGTCCCGCCACCGGTGACGCGGCGTCCATCGAGATCGCCGACGCGCTCGGCGCGCCGGTCGCCTCCGTAGAGTCCCTCGTGCTGCGCGAGACGGCGGGGAGCGGCCGGCCCGCCCCGGAGCGCCGGCTGCCGCTGTTCGACGTGGACTGGCAGCCGCTCGCCGCGCCCGGAACCGGACACGACGTCTCCGGCTGGGCGCTGCTCGGAGCCGACCCCCTGCGCCTCGGCTCCATGGGCCGGGGCGGCACCCTGCGCCAGGTGGCCGACCTCGACGCCCTCGCGGACACCGGCCGGACCGCACCCGACCCCCAGGTCGTGCTCTGGCAGGCGGTGCCGCCGGCGCCCGGCCGCGCCGGAGAACCCGAACCACCGGAAGCCACCCAGGAACTCCTGGAGCACGCCCTGTCCTTGGTGCGGGGCTGGTTGGCGGATGAGCGGTGGGTGTCGTCGCGGTTGGTGGTGGTGACGCGGGGTGCGGTGGGGCCTGGTGGTGTGTCGGGCGTGGGTGGTTTGGCGGGTGCGGGGGTGTGGGGGCTGTTGCGGAGTGTGCAGTCGGAGCATCCGGGGCGGTTCGTGTTGGTGGATGTGGACGGTGA
>NZ_JBEYRP010000080.1:0-3218 GCF_040704085.1 Streptomyces sp. NPDC047841 | reverse complement strand
GTTTCGCGCTTAGATGCTTTCAGCGCTTATCTTTTCCGCACTTAGCTACCGGGCAATGCCATTGGCATGACAACCCGAACACCAGTGGTGCGTTCACTCCGGTCCTCTCGTACTAGGAGCAACCCCTCTCAATCTTCCAACGCCCACGGCAGATAGGGACCGAACTGTCTCACGACGTTCTAAACCCAGCTCGCGTACCACTTTAAATGGCGAACAGCCATACCCTTGGGACCTACTTCAGCCCCAGGATGTGATGAGCCGACATCGAGGTGCCAAACACCGCCGTCGATATGAACTCTTGGGCGGTATCAGCCTGTTATCCCCGGAGTACCTTTTATCCGTTGAGCGATGGCCCTTCCATTCAGAACCACCGGATCACTAAGACCTACTTTCGTACCTGCTCGAGCCGTCACTCTCGCAGTCAAGCTAGCTTATGCCTTTGCACTAACCTCACGATGTCCGACCGTGATTAGCTAACCTTCGTGCTCCTCCGTTACTCTTTGGGAGGAGACCGCCCCAGTCAAACTACCCACCATACACGGTCCCCGACCCAGATAATGGGCCCAGGTTAGAACGTCAAGCACGACAGGGTGGTATTTCAAGGATGGCTCCACTGCAGCTAGCGCCACAGTTTCATAGCCTCCCACCTATCCTACACAGACGAACTCAACGTTCAGTGTAAAGCTATAGTAAAGGTTCACGGGGTCTTTCCGTCTTGCCACGGGAACGCTGCATCTTCACAGCGATTTCAATTTCACTGAGTCTCGGGTGGAGACAGCGCCGCTGTCGTTACGCCATTCGTGCAGGTCGGAACTTACCCGACAAGGAATTTCGCTACCTTAGGACCGTTATAGTTACGGCCGCCGTTTACTGGGGCTTCGATCAAGAGCTTCGCCTTGCGGCTGACCCCATCAATTAACCTTCCAGCACCGGGCAGGCGTCACACCGTATACGTCCACTTTCGTGTTTGCACAGTGCTGTGTTTTTATTAAACAGTTGCAGCCAGCTGGTATCTTCGACTGGCTTCAGCTCCATCCGCAAGGGACTTCACCTACATGCCAGCGTGCCTTCTCCCGAAGTTACGGCACCATTTTGCCTAGTTCCTTCACCCGAGTTCTCTCAAGCGCCTTGGTATTCTCTACCTGACCACCTGTGTCGGTTTGGGGTACGATTTAATGTTACCTGATGCTTAGAGGATTTTCCTGGAAGCAGGGCATCAACTACTTCTGCACCGTAGTGCATCGTCATCACGCCTCAGGGTTAGTATGCAACCGGATTTACCAGGTCACACCCCCTACACGCTTAAACCGGGACAACCGTCGCCCGGCTAGCCTAGCCTTCTCCGTCCCCCCTTCGCAGTAACACCAAGTACAGGAATATTAACCTGTTTCCCATCGACTACGCTTTTCAGCCTCGCCTTAGGGGTCGACTCACCCTGCCCCGATTAACGTTGGACAGGAAACCTTGGGCTTTCGGCGTGCGGGTTTTTCACCCGCATTATCGTTACTCATGTCAGCATTCGCACTTCTGATACCTCCAGCAACCCTCACAGGCCACCTTCAACGGCTTACAGAACGCTCCCCTACCCAACAACGCCTAAGCGTCGCTGCCGCAGCTTCGGTGCATGGTTTAGCCCCGTTACATCTTCCGCGCAGGCCGACTCGACCAGTGAGCTATTACGCTTTCTTTAAATGATGGCTGCTTCTAAGCCAACATCCTGGCTGTCTATGCCTTCCCACATCGTTTCCCACTTAACCATGACTTTGGGACCTTAGCTGGCGGTCTGGGTTGTTTCCCTCTTCACGACGGACGTTAGCACCCGCCGTGTGTCTCCCGTGATAACATTCTTCGGTATTCGGAGTTTGCATCGGTTTGGTAAGCCGGGATGGCCCCCTAGCCGAAACAGTGCTCTACCCCCGAAGATGAGTTCACGAGGCGCTACCTAAATAGCTTTCGGGGAGAACCAGCTATCTCCCGGTTTGATTGGCCTTTCACCCCCAGCCACAAGTCATCCGCTAATTTTTCAACATTAGTCGGTTCGGTCCTCCAGTTAGTGTTACCCAACCTTCAACCTGCCCATGGCTAGATCACCGGGTTTCGGGTCTATACCTTGCAACTAATCGCCCAGTTAAGACTCGGTTTCCCTACGGCTCCCCTATACGGTTAACCTTGCTACAAAATATAAGTCGCTGACCCATTATACAAAAGGTACGCAGTCACACCACGAAGGTGCTCCCACTGCTTGTACGTACACGGTTTCAGGTTCTATTTCACTCCCCTCGCCGGGGTTCTTTTCGCCTTTCCCTCACGGTACTGGTTCACTATCGGTCAGTCAGGAGTATTTAGCCTTGGAGGATGGTCCCCCCATATTCAGACAGGATGTCACGTGTCCCGCCCTACTCATCGAACTCACGACCTGTGCATTTTAGTGTACGGGGCTATCACCCTTTACTGCGCGACTTTCCAGACGCTTCCACTAACACACAAGCCGATTCAGGTTCTGGGCTCCTCCCCGTTCGCTCGCCGCTACTGGGGGAATCTCGGTTGATTTCTTTTCCTCGGGGTACTTAGATGTTTCAGTTCCCCCGGTTCGCCTCATGCCACTATGTATTCATGACATGATAGTGTGTCGAAACACACTGGGTTTCCCCATTCGGGTATCGCCGGTTATAACGGTTCATATCACCTTACCGACGCTTTTCGCAGATTAGCACGCCCTTCATCGCCTCTGACTGCCTAGGCATCCACCGTGTACGCTTAGTCACTTAACCTCACAACCCGAAGATGTTTCCATCGTTCGTGCTGCAAACATTTGAGAGACTCTATGACAGGTTACTCTTCATCCCAGTACATCTACGGAGGGATAAATTTCAGCCGTCATGTTTCAATTTTCAGCTTGTTCCAGATTGTTAAAGAGCAAAATACTTCGCAGCATACTGTCGCCAATATACTCTGAAGTATTGAAATACCGGACTATATGGTGGAGCTAAGCGGGATCGAACCGCTGACCTCCTGCGTGCAAGGCAGGCGCTCTCCCAGCTGAGCTATAGCCCCATACAGTCACGTGCAGTACCTTTTCCACTTCGAAGAAGTGGTAGGCCTGAGACCGTGCCGCCCTCAGGTGGCGGTCATCACCTGCTCCGCTCCCAGCGGGCGGTGCGGGGCGATGACGCGGCCGTCGGGCAGCAGCTCACCCGTGTCCTCGAAGAGCAGGACGC
>NZ_JBEYRP010000079.1:0-3372 GCF_040704085.1 Streptomyces sp. NPDC047841 | reverse complement strand
GAGATCGCCGCCTTTTTGCGCACCCGTCGCGCGCGGGTGAGCCCCGAGTCGGCGGGACTGCCCGCCGACGGGCGCGTCCGGCGCGTGCCCGGCCTGCGCCGCGAGGAAGCCGCCCGCCTCGCGGGTGTGAGCACCGAGTACTACACCCGGCTGGAACAGGGCAGGGCCGCGCACCCCTCGCCCGAGGTGGTGGACGCCCTGGCCCGCGCCCTGCGCCTGGACGCTGCCGAGCGCGAGCACCTCACCAACCTGCTCGCCCGACCGGGCGGGCGGCGCGCCCCGGTCAACCCGCAGCGGGTCCGCCAGGGGCTGCACCTGATGCTCCAGACCCTGGACGAGGTGCCCGCGTTCGTCATCGGCCGGCGCACCGACGTCCTCGCCTCGAACGGCCTGGCCCGCGCCGTCCTGACCGACTTCGAGGCGCTGCCCGTCCCGCGGCGCAATCTGGCGCGCTACTACCTGCTGGACCTCGAGGCCCGCGAGCGCACCGCCGACTGGGAGCAGATCGCCGCCGAGACCGTGGCCATGCTGCGCCTGGAGGCGGGCCGCTGTCCGCAGGACCGCCGGCTGGCCGATCTGATCGGTGAACTGACGCTGAAGTCACCGGAGTTCAGTACGTGGTGGAACGACCACCGGGTGCTGCGGCGCAGCCACGGGACCCTGCACTACCGGCACCCGCTCGTCGGCGACCTGCACTTCTCCTACGAGTCGCTGCAGCCGCCCGGCGACGACAACCAGACCCTGTGCGTCTACCTCCCCGAGCCGGGCTCCGCCACGGCCGAGTCCCTGCGCATCCTCAGCAGCTGGACCACCAGCCAGATGTGAGAAGACGGTCTGCAGCCGGGCCGGACAAGCGTAGCCGCAGGCTCGTTCCTCCTCGGCGATCCAGCGGTCGATGAGCCCAAGCTGCCGGACGGCCTGCTGCTCGACGACGCGCCGGGCGAAGCGCGGCGCATCCAGAAGCGCGGTACAGCCTGGTTGCCGGGCAGAAGCAGGGCGGCAGCCGGCGCGAATGGGACCGGGCTCCAGGCGCAACGCGCGATCGTCCGGGAGCCGGGGCGGTCGCGAGGGATCCGCTTCGCATGACCGGCGCCGACCGCTGCGCCTGATGCTCGAATCCGGCGACCGGCCGGTGCAGCACGGCTGGTGGCACCGCGAGGAGGTGGCGCGGGACAAGTTCCGGCCGCTTGATCGGCGCGTGGGCATACCCGACGCTCGCATCAGCCTCTGCGACGAGGATGCCACAGAAGCGCCGGCGGCCTGGCCACTCCAACGCCGGCCATCTGCCTCCACTGCTGGTCACCCACCAGGGCGGCACCCGCTACCTCGACGACAGCCACGACCTGCTCCCGGGCGTCGGCCCCCACCACCCCCGCAGCCAGGCCACCGTGGACCTGCCTGCCCGCTCCACCCTCCTGCTCTACACCGACGGGCTGATCGAACGCCGCGGCGAGAGCCTGGATGCCGGATCGACCCGGCTGCGCCGGCACGCCGCCGCCCTCGCCCGTGAACCCCTGCCCGTGCTGTGCGACGAACTCCTCGCCGGCCTCCTCGCCGAGCGCTGTCCCGACGACGTCGCCCCGCTCGCCCTTCGGCTGCCCCGAGCCCGGCACTGGCCAGGGGGTGGTGCGATCAGGCGGTCGTCGGTGAGGCCGCCAGCATGTCGATGGAGACCTGCCAGAGAAGGGCCGCCCGCTCGGGGTCCACGGCGTGGGCCGCTACGCCGCGGCGGATACCGGGCTGGTGCGGGGCGGCCTCGTTGCAGTCCTCGAAGTACCGACCACTGACCCCTTCGACCAGCGGGGAGGCGGCGAGCAGCACGGATGTGGCGGCTCCCTGCTGGATGTCCTTCCAGGACACGTCGGTGCTGCCGGCCTCGAACGTGGCCGGGCTGTTGGAGATGTCGCCGATGTGGCGGCCGAGTCGGGTGGTGGTGATGCGGCCGGGGTTGAGGGCGTTGACCGCGATCAGGTCCGACGCCCAACGGCGGCTCGCCTCGACGGCGAACAGGACGTTAGCGGTCTTGGACTGGCTGTAGGCCGCCCACGGGTCGTAGGGGTGCCGGTCGAAGTTGATGTCGTCGAACAGGACGTCGCCGTTGACGTGCCCCACCGAACTGACGGCGACGACGCGGGATCCGCGGGCCGAAGCGAGGGCGTCGTGCAGGCCGGTGGCGAGCGCGAAGTGGCCGAGGTGGTTCGTGGCGAACTGCAGCTCCCACCCTTCCTTCGTCCGCTCCAGCGGTGAAGCCATGACGCCGGCGTTGAGGACCAGCATGTGCAGCGGCCCCTGCCACGCCTCGACGAAGGAGCGCACCGAGGCCTGGTCGGTGAGGTCGAGCAGCGTGGCATGGACGCTTCCCGGACCGCTCCGCGGGGCGATCTCCTGTGCGACGTCCGCCCCCGCGGCGAGGTCACGGACGCCGATGACGACCTCGGCGCCGGCCGCGGCCAGCACACGAGCGGTTTCACGTCCGATTCCGGAGGCCGCGCCGGTGACGACAGCACGCCGGCCGGTGAGGTCGACTCCGGTGACCACTTCGGCGGCGGTGGTCTGAGCCCCGAAGGGGGTGGTGATCAGGTGGTCGGTCACGAGCTGCTCCAAGAAGGCGGTCATGCGGGGCGGCATGCGCGCAGGCGAGTGGCGCGCGGGCAGGGTGCCGCCGTAGTCTCATATCCGGAACTGGTTCCGGTTCGCTGATGACAGTAAGCGGAACCGGTTCCGCTTGCAAGTGGCGGCGGCACGACGGGAGTGCGGAGTGACCAGCGACGGCGGGAGTGAGGCGCGGCGCCCCAGGTCGTTGCGCGCCGACGCGCAGCGCAACGAGGACCGGCTGCTGGAGGCAGCGGCAGCCGCGTTCGCTCGCGACGGAGCGGGTGCCTCGGTCAAGGACATCGCCCGCGCAGCCGGCGTCGGCGTCGGCACGCTGTACCGCCGCTTTCCCTCCAAGGAACTCCTGATCGAGGCGATCTACCGGCACGAAGTGCAGCGGCTGTGCGACTCGGCGCCGCACCTCGCCGCCACACGGCCACCCGTGGACGCCCTGCGGACGTGGATGGAAGCCTTCATCGACTTCATGACCGCCAAGGACGGCATGGCCGACGCGCTGCGCGTGGTGCTGACCGACGACGGCGAGAAGATGCACACCCGCGCCCTGCTCGCCGACGCCATCGCCCACTTGCTCGCCGCCGGGCAGGAGCGGTCCCCGGCCCGCTCCGAGGTCGACGCCCAGGACGTGCTCATGGCCCTGGGCGGCATCAGCCTCATGGCCTCCAGTGAGGGGCGTCGCGACCTGGCCACCCGGCTCATCGACCTGCTCCTGCACGGCATTGTGAAGAGCTGACACGCCCGAGCCGGCTGGTGGGAGACTCG
>NZ_JBEYRP010000078.1:0-3712 GCF_040704085.1 Streptomyces sp. NPDC047841 | reverse complement strand
CGTGGGGACGACCGTTCGGCTGAAGCGCCGCCAAGCCCTTCGCCGCTCAGGCGACGGCGTCGGCGGTCATGGCGCGCTACAGCCCGCTTGGCCGATGTTGGTGAGGTGGACGTTGTGGCGCCACGGTGCCGGTGCGGCGTGCTGGGCCGCGGCGGCGAGCCCGTCGAGTCCAAGGCCCTCGATGTCGGACAGCGCAGCGTTTAGGTCGTGGGCGGGTGCGGCTTCAAGAACCTCATCGCCGCGGTCGACGGATGGGCCTGGCCCGGTGGATCAGGCGCTTTCGGTTTCGATGGCGGGCTGGTGCGCAAAGCGGAAGGGACGGGTGCCGTCGCGGAGCTGACGGGCCTGGGTGACGGCTTCATCGAGTGTCACCGTGATGACCAGGACGGTGTCCAGACCCAAGATGCCCAGCCGCCACCGCAGGTGCTCATCCGGCACAGCGACGAGCAAGGCGCCTCCGGCCTCCCGCAGACCCTGCCAGATAGCCAGCAGGACCGTGATGCCACTGGAGTCGAGGTTGGTGACCGATGAGGTGTCCAGGACGAGGTAGCGGCAGTCGACGGCCAACAGGCGCTCGCCCGCGGCGCGGACGTCGGCACTGGTGCAGAAATCGACGTCTTGTGGAAGTGCGGCGACCACCAAGTCGTCGCTGCGGTCGATCAGATGCAGCACGACCTTCCTCCTTCTCGCCCCACGATGGTCTTGGACCGCGCTGGCTACCCACCAGGCTAGCCAGCGCGGTGGCTGTGGCGGGCCGCCGTCGGTCCGGCCCCCACGGACCCTCGCACCGTCCCGGTCATACCTGGTCAGCGTCTGCTCGAGATCGAGGGCCGAGTGTCGGTCAGTTGGTGAGGGCTTGGCGGAGGGTTTCGCGGCAGTCGATGACGGCGTCGACGCCGACGAGGCTGATGGTGCGCATCACGGATTCGCCGATGGCGGCCAGGCGTAGCCAGCCGCCGGCCTCGCTGAGGGCGTGGTGGGCGGCGATGAGGATGTTGATGCCGCTGGAGTCCATGAAGGTGACCTGGCGCATGTCGACCACGACGCGGGGGCGGGGCGTGGGGGAGGTGTCCAGGGCTTGGCGGAGGGTGTCGCCGGTGTGGTGGTCGATCTCTCCGGCCAGGGTCAGCACGCGGATGCCGTCGGTGGCGGTGGCCACGACCGACAGCTGACCGGTCTGCCCAGGTTCGGGGCTCGTCGTCTCTGGCTCAGACATGCCGGTGATCCTGGCACACGCACACCCTCGGGTGCAGTGCCGCCCGGCATGATACGAGCAGCGCCGATGTGTGTCCGATCTGACAAAACGGTATGGCGTGATCCGCGGCAAGGCGGGTAAACGCGTCGCGACTCAGCGAGCGGGAAGCGATGGCGGCCGTGATGGATCCAGATCCGGCGCCGGCACACGGCGCCACGCCGGACATGCCCGTCATACAGGCCAGCGCCGCGCTCGTCGGAGACGGCGAAGACATCGCCCACGCCCGCCATCTGGCCGCCGACTTCCTCACCCGGGTCCAGGCCGAGCACGGCCTGCCCGTCTCGCAGCGCGCCATGGACCTCACCCAGCTGGTGGTGAGCGAACTGGTCACCAACGCCCACAAGTACGCCCCCGGCCCGGTGCTGCTCGACCTGCGCATCATCGGTGACACGGTCGAGGTCGTCGTGTGGGATTCCGACCCGACCCTTCCGATCGCCCGGGCCGCGGACGTCGGCCGGGTAGGCCAGCACGGCCTGGAGATCGTCATGGCCGTCGCTCAGGGTTTCGAGGCGCAGTGCGAACCGGTCGGCAAACGCATCACCGCCCGCATCGCCCTGGCCGACGACCCCGGCGGCGCCGTCTCCGGGCGCCGCCCGATGTAAGGCGGCCGGAGCCTGCTCCTCAGGCGCGATGTGGGCCGGCAGCGTGCCGCTCCAAGGCTGCGGTTCCCAGGACCGCACATACAGACGCTCTGTTCTGAGCTGAGCCCATCGGCGTGGGGGCTTCCTGCGGCGAGCGTGTCGGCTCGCACGTGACGCTCCAGCCGCACCGGGAATGCCCGGCGGGCCGGTGTGGTTGAAGCGGGCGTGATGGTGAAGGGAACAGTGTCCCCGGGCCTCACCTATCGCATGCGAGGACGATCGTTCGGCTGAAGCCTCGCATTGCCTTTCGCCGCGTAGGCGACCGCCCTTCACGATCACACTCTTCACGGGTTCAGCCCCGGCCGGCGGCCACGCCGGCCGGGGCTGTTTCCTGCCCGGGTGAGGGCCCGTGACCGGGGTGGGGTGCGGAGCGTTGCCACGGTCGTGGACGGCTACCTGGACCTGGACGAGATCGAGTCCAGCGCCGGTGCAGACAGCGGGTGAGCGGCTGCTGCTGCTCACGCTTCATGAGGCGTACGACCCGCTGAGCTGGCTGGGCCTCGTCACGGCCGAGGGTGGGGCCCATACCGCAGAGGCCGGGCGCTGGGCCAAGGAGATCGTTGCCCGTGTCTCGTCACAGGAGTGAGTCCCGCCGCCCGGCGGCCGGGGCTGGCTAAGCCGGCGATGCCGAGGGGGTGTCGGGGGCGGCAGTGGTTGCACGCGCTGGTGCCGTCGGGTCAGCGGCACTGCGAGCACCGGCCGGGGTCGCTGGGCACCGACCCGGACCCGCCGTCACCCACCTGTCCCCGCGGCAGCGAGCAGGGATGCCGTTGCGCGTTGTGGCGGGTCGCCTCCGGGTACCCGAGCGGTCGTGGAGATCCGGGTGGCGTCGGCAAGCGTCGCGGCCCGACACCGGCAATACGCACGGGAGCGGCCATGTCGAAGACCATCAAGGAGCAGACCGTCGAGCAGCTCGGCGGAAGCCGCAGCATCCTGGTGCGGCAACGCCGCGAGCATCAGCAGATTGACCAGTTGATGGATCAGTACCTGACCCTCGACGACCTTCACCAGCGGGAACGCGTGCTGAAGCAGCTCGTTCAACTGGTCTTCAGCCACGCCTTCGCGGAAGAGACGGTGCTCTGGCCCGTCGTACGGGCCTCTGTCCCCGACGGCGACGAGCTGACGGCCCGGGTGGAGGACGAACACCAGCAGATCAACGATCTCGTCGCGGACATCGAGCGCCTGCCTGTCGGCGCCCCGGACCGGGAGGAAAAGGCGCAGCGGGCCTTTGCGCTGATACGGCAGGACATCCGGGACGAGGAAGACCTGCTCCTGCCCCGATTGCAGGACGCTGTGAACACCGCCCGGCTACGTACACTCGGCACCACCTGGGCAGCCGTGCGAGAGACTGCTCCGACACATCCGCACCCGGTCATCCCCCGGCGGCCTCCCGGGAACGCGCTGCTGGGGGTGCCGCTGAGCGTCTACGACCGCGTGCGCGACGCCCTGAGCATCGGCTCCGCCTCACGACGCAGGCGGTGACCGCGGCTCGGCCGGGATGCTCGCTGCCTTCCTCGTGGCCGTCGCGCTACAGCCGCAAGCGGAACCGATCGGCCCGAACGCTGCGGGACCCGCTTCGATCCTCACCCGGGTCCTGCGGTGCAACCGTGGCCGGCCCTGGGCCGCGATCCGTTCCGCTGCCTCGGCGACCCTCCGCTCGCCGGGCCCTGGATGATCTGGTCATCCGGCTCGGCCGCGCTCATCCGGACTGGCGCCCCTCGCGGGAACGCGCCCTCTGCCTTCCTCGGTGGCGAGCGGCTCGCCCGCCGCTCAGCCGCGCAGCCGCCCGCAGAGGTCCCCGAGCAGGTAGGCGAGT
>NZ_JBEYRP010000077.1:0-3972 GCF_040704085.1 Streptomyces sp. NPDC047841 | reverse complement strand
CTCCAGGGCCGGCCCTTGCGGACCGGATCTGCACCCTCACGCCGGAGCGCAGTGATCAGCTTGCCGAACTGGCGCGGGCTCAGACCGGTGAACGGGGCTATCCAAGCGGGCTCCGACGCCGTGATCACACCAGACACCGCAAGATCATCTCACCTGTGACCAGCAGTTACGGGACACCCCTTAGTCGGGGGGTGACTCGTCGGCGAGCTGGTTGCTGCGGTTGATCTCCGGCATGTGCGTCTCGGCCCAGACCCGCAGGGCGGAAAGCGGTCTTTCGAGGGACAGACCGAGCTCGGTGAGCCGGTAGTGGACGGCGGGCGGCACGGTGGGTTCCACGCGGCGCGCGACCAGGCCATCGCGGACCAGGCTCTGCAGGGTGACGGACAGCATCTTCTGTGAGATGCCCGGGATACGGCGCCGCAGTTCCGCGAAACGGAGCTCGCCCGGAGCCTCCTCGGCCAGTACCTTGACCGCCATCGACGTCCACTTGGTGCCGATACGGTCGAGCAACTGGCGGGTCGGGCAGCGCGGATCCAGCAGGTCACCGCGCTCACCGGGCCGCTGGTCACGTCCGCCGGGCTTCGACGTGGTCACCCTGGGCTCACCACCTGAAGGGAAAGTGCCGTCTTGGGCGGACCAGCATAGTTCCTTAGCGTGACCTGGTCACCATCACTCACCACATCTGGAGCCCCTCCATGCCCGAGCTGCGCCGCGTCCCCGCCAACGGTGTCGAACTGAACGTCGCCCTCGCCGGATCGGGCCCGGCCGTCCTACTGCTGCACGGTTTCCCGCATACCTGGGAGCTGTGGACGGACGTCATGGCCGACCTGTCCGGCCGCTACCGCGTCATCGCGCCGGACCTGCGCGGGTTCGGCGCGAGCAGCCCGGCCGCCTCCGGGTACGACGCGGACACCCTGGCCGAGGACGCCGCGGCGCTTCTCACCACGCTCGGCGTGTCCTCGGCTGCGGTAGTGGGCATCGACGCGGGCACCGCGCCGGCCTTCCTGCTCGCCCTGCGCCGCCCCGGTCTCGTCCGGCGCCTGGTCGTCATGGAGTCTCTTCTGGGCAGGCTACCCGGCGCCGAGGACTTCCTCGCCGACGGGCCACCGTGGTGGTTCGGCTTCCATTCCGCCGCGCCCGGCCTTGCCGAGACCGTGCTGGAGGGCCACGAGGCCGCCTACGTCGACTGGTTCCTGAGCGCCGGCACGCTCGGCGACGGGGTGCGCCCCGCCCTCCGGGACGCCTTCGTCCGCGCATACACCGGCCGCCAGGCGTTGAACCGCGCATTCTCGTACTACCGGGCCCTGCCCGAGAGCGCGGTACAGATCGAGCAGGCGGTCGCCACTGCCCGCCTGACGGCGCCAACGATGGCGCTGGGCGCCCGGCCTGTCGGTGCTGCGCTGGAACGCCAACTCCGCCCGGTCACCGACGATCTCGCCGGACATGTCATCGAAGATTGCGGCCACATCATCCCGCTGCACCGGCCGCGCGCCCTGCTGACGCTGTTGCATCCGTTCCTGGCCGGTGAAGACACGAAAGCAGCGTGACCGGGCCGGGGGCTGACATTCGATGCACGCCCTAGGTGTGCTGTCCCGGGACGTTGGTGACATGCGTGCTGGGTGCTTGAACAGGTGAGGGTCTTCTGGGTTCGGTGTGGATTGCGACATCTACGACCGGTACTCAGGAGGCCCTCGCGTCCCACCGTAATGCCCCGCTGACCCCGGACGCCGCGCGTGCGGGGCTCGGAGTGCACGAGCATGGTGACGGGCTGGCCGAGATCAAGGCGGCAGGCTCCCCGCGGGAGAAGTCCCTCCGGACGTTCGACTTCGATGCCAACCCCAACATCGACCCCGCCCCCATCCACACCCTCGCCAGCCACGAGTGGAGCAGGAAGAGCCAGCCGCTTTGCCTGATCCGCGACTCCGGCACCGGCAAGTCCCAGGAAATGCTGACCCAAACCCTCCGCGCCCTCGAACACGATGGCCTCCTCACCCGCACCGTCCATACACACGGGGAGCGGCCGTGTCGAAGACCATCAAGGAGCAGACCGTCGAGCAGCTCGGCGGGAGCGGCAGCATCCTGGTGCGGCAACGCCGTGAGCATCACCCCGCTTTTCAGAGGATGGGCTGGCCGCCGGTGACCGCGATCCGGGCGCCGGAGACGTACGAACCCTCGTCGGAGGCGAGCAGCACATAGACCGGGGCAACCTCGGCCGGCTGGCCCGGACGGTTGAGCGGAACCTGAGAGCCGAAGTTCTCCACCTGCTCTGGCGGCATCGTCGCGGGTATCAGCGGTGTCCAGATCGGCCCCGGGGCCACGCTGTTGACGCGGATCCCGCGCTCGCCCAGCAGCTGTGCCATGGTCCCGACCATGTTGGCGATGCCCGCCTTGGTCACGTCGTAAGGCAATAGCGTGGGCACCGGCATGTCGGAGTTGACGGAGGTGGTGGCGATGATCGACGCCCCGGGCCGCATGTGAGGCACCGCCGCCTTGCACAGGTGGAACATCGCGCTGAGGTTGACCGCCAGGGTGTGGTCCCACTCGTCGTCGGGGATCGCCTCCAGCGACTCGCGGGTCATCTGGAACGCCGCGTTGCTCACCAGGACGTCGATCCGGCCGAACGACTCCACCGCCCGCCCGACCACCTCGCGGCAGTACGCCGGATCCGCCAGGTCCCCTGGGAGCAGGACCGCCTTGCGTCCGGCCTGTTCCACCCAGTGCACGGTGTCGCGGCCGTCTTGCTCTTCCTCGGGCAGGTAGGAGAGCAGGAGATCCGCGCCCTCCCGGGCGAAGGCGATGGCCACGGCCTTGCCGATACCACTGTCACCGCCCGTGATCACCGCCGCCTTCCCGGCCAGCCGGCCCGACCCCCGGTAACTGTGCTCCCCGTGGTCGGGGCTGGGCCGCATACGGGCTTCCGTGCCGGGCGGCTGCTGTTGCTGTGCGGGCTGCGACATCGTGCATGACTCCTTTGTGGGGGAACGAGGCACCGTAACGGTGCCCTGGACGGCTGACGGCCGCCTCGGTGCGGCCGGTGGTCGCCGGCGTCACTGGCCGGTTCGTGCTGTGTCGTCGCTCAGCACGGGGGCACTGCGGATGAGGCGCAGGGCCGTGGTCAGCAGGAGGCCGCCGACGATGTTGCCCAGGACCGCCCAGGCCAGCCACTTCAGCCAGTCCAGGTAACCGTAGGGCGTCGTGCCGGTGTGCAGGCCGGCGAACGCGATGAGGGAGTCCAGCACCGAGTGCCACAGCCCGAGCCCGGCCAGGACGAACGCGGTGGTGATCGATGCGGTGATCTTCCCGGTCATGGACTCACTGCCATGGTGCATACGGGTCATGAGCGTGATGACGCCGCCCCCCAGCACGGCGAGGCAGAACGTGCCCAGTGTGTACCCGCCGTCGACGAACTTCGCGCCCAAGGCGGCCGCGGTGCGGTGCAGGTCCGGGTAGGCCTGCATGACCAGCCACATGAACACCCATCCACCGACCAGGTTCATCACCAGGACCGTTCCCCACATCCTGACCAGGTCCAGCCAGGTGGCGGCGCCCGCGATGACGGTGGCGACGGGCACCAGGAACCCCTCCGTGAACAGTTCGCTGTGCCCGAGCAGCAAGGCGATGAGTCCCACGGAGAAGGCCAGTCCGGCCAGGAGCTCGCTGCCGGTGGCGTGCCGCACGAACAGCAGCGCCATGACGCCGACACCGACGTCGATACCGCCCAGCAGTGACGTGGCGACCAAGGACGTCCAGGTGCGGTGCAACCGTGGCCCGCCCTCGGCCACGATCCGTTCCGCCGCCTCGGCGACTCTCCGCTCGCCGGGTCCCTGCATGATCTGGTCATCCGGTTCCATGGCCGTCCTCCGGTTTCACGTGACCACGGGAACGCGCCCTCTGCCTTCCTCGGTGGCGAGCGGCTCGCCCGCCGCTCAGCCGCGCAGCCGCCCGCAGAGGTCCCCGAGCAGGTAGGCGAGT
>NZ_JBEYRP010000076.1:0-4636 GCF_040704085.1 Streptomyces sp. NPDC047841 | reverse complement strand
CACCACCGCCTACACGCCGGCCACAGGCCTGGTCACCTCGATGAAGGTGACCAGCCCCCCGGCCACCGCCGGCAGCACCGCAACCGCGCAGTCCGCAGCGGCGTCATGCCGGCGATCCTCTCAGCCAGCACTGACATTGATGCTGATACTCGGGTTCCGGTGGTCGTGACCCGGGCACTGACTGACGCCCTGCTGGGCTGTCCTCGCGTTGTTCTGTCCGGCCGCCGGGACCTGTTCTGATGGCTCCGGCCGGGCGGAACATGACCTGATAGGAGCTTGGCCAGAAGCCCCTTCAATGTCCTGTCTACGCCACCCGGCCGGCGCCCACCTCCGGCTAAGGGCTGTCCCGCAAAGATCTCGAAGCCGCTTCGGGCATGATGGGCTGCCGTGCGGCCCGCTTGCCTACCCGGCGAGGGCGAGGTTGTGCATCCGGGCAATGCCGAGTATGGCGTGGTGGACACCGTCGCCTTTGAGACGGCAGTCGCGGAGGATCTTCCAGGTCTTCATACGGGCGAAGACGTGCTCGACGCGGGCTCGGACCTGCTTGTGGGACTTGTTGTTTCCTCTTTCCAGTCCGGCAGTTCGGTCTGGCCGCGCTGCCGGCGGCGGGGGATGACGAGGCCGGTGCCCGGGTAGCCGCCGTCGGCGATGGTGAGGGTGTTGCCAGCGGCGGCCTTGGCGCCGGATTCTTCCCAGGCTTTGCAGTCGTTGCGGTTCCCGGCGAGCGGCCGGCCGGCCGACCACGACGACCAGGCGGGTGTCGGCATCGATGACGACTTGATGATTGGTGGAGTACCGGTAGTTCTTCGATCGCTCGGCGATCGTGTGGTCACGGGTGGGCACCAGGGTGCGGCCGACACCCCGATCGCCGACCTGGTCCGTCTGGCCAAGGTCCGCCGGCGCATCGAGCACGACGACCGCGAACTCAAGCACGGCCTGGGCCTGGACCACTTCGAGGGCCGGTCCTGGCCCGGCTGGCACCACCACGTCACCCTCGTGACCACCGCCCACGCATTCCTCACCGAACAGCGGCTGTCCCCAAAAGCACCCACACCGGCCTCACCCTCTACCAGACCCTCGACGCCCTCCAGGACATCCTGAGGTGCTGGACAGGCATCTGCACCACCTGCCAACAGCCCCTGCCCAGCAGACCGCACACGGCATCAAGATCGAGACGAACCTAACGGAGTCCTATTAGCGATCGGGACGGGTCCTCACTTCCCGATCCTGCGACCGTACTGATCTGCGCCCAGCCCTACGTACCCTCGCCGCACTCCTCGACCGTGCGGTAGGTCAAAGCGCCGAAGACGCGACCAGGATCCCCCTGAGTGGCGAGGCTCGAAAGGTTCTCATGCCCACGCTCCAGACGTCCGCCTGCTTTCCTCACCCAGTCCACACCGTTTCGGTCGGTGAACCCGACATCGCCCAACAGCCACAGCCGGTACCCTGGATCTAGGTAGCGCCAGCCCTTTTCCCCTTAGTACTGCAACGGTGCTTGCCGTGACTGGTGGCCAGGTCAGGGGCTGTGTCCGCGTCGTTTGTAGTGGCTGGTGCGAGCCTGGTGTTGTCGTCGGCGGCGCCAGGTCGACCAGTGCAGGATGTGCTCGACAGGCCTGGGTCGGCGGTCGGTGAGACGGGTGATCAGCCGTCGTATCTCGGCGAGGCTGAGGTGGATGAGCTGGGAGGATCCGTTTCTGCTTTGTCCGCATCCAACTGGCGGGCTCGCAGGACGGTCAGGCAGGCGTGGGCGGCCATGGCGAGGGTCATGTGGCGGTGCCATCCGGGGTAGCGGCGGACCTGGTAGTCGTCCAGACCGCATTCCTGTTTCGCGCTCTGGAAGCATTCCTCGATGGCCCATCGGCTGCCCGCGATGCGGATCAGCTGGTCGAGTGTGGTCTCCGCGGGGCAGTAGGCGATGTAGTAGGAGATCTCCTGCGGGCGGGCGACGCTGCGGCGGGCGATCACCCAGTGGCGGCGGTCGGAGCGGTGCCAGGGCCGCACCTCGACGCGGGCCCAGTCATAGATCCGCAGGCCGTGGGCCCCATTGCCGCAGGAACGGCGCTTCCATTTCTGCCGGGCGAGGCCGTTGAACAGGTCGTGGACGGGATGGTCGATCGCCCAGCGGGTGACCACGGTGTCGTGCCGGGTGGTGGCCATGACGTGGAAGACGTCCGCTCGTTCCAGCTCGGACCGCCAGCCCCTTGGAGAAGCCGTAGGCGGCATCCGCGGTCACCCACCGGAACGGGATCTTGTCGGCGATGGCGCGGCGGACCATCGCCTTGGCCATGGCCACCTTGGTCTCGAAGACGACCTCATCAGTGATGCCGGCCCGGCGGCACCTGTCGCGGTCATCGGTCCAGGAGGTGGGCAGATACAGCCGTCGGTCGATCAGTGTCCGCCCGCGGTCGGTTGCATAGGCGAGGAAGACGCCGACCTGGCAGTTCTCCGTCCGCCCGGCAGTGCCGGAGTACTGCCGCTGCACCCCGGCCGACCGCGTCCCCTTCTTCAAGAAGCCCGTGTCGTCCACGACCAGGACGGCGTTCGGGTCGCCAAGGTGGTCGACGACGTACTGGCGCACGTCGTCGAGCACCTCGTCGGCGTCCCACTCGATCCGGTTCAGCATCCGGTGGATGCGGTCCGGGCCTGCGTGGCCGGCTTCCTCCGCCAGTGTCCAGCCGTTCTTCCGCTGTAGTGGAGCGATCAGCCCTCGCATATAGGCCAGTGCCGACTCACGCGGCTCCGACCTGCTGAAACGGTGCACGAACCGCTCATGCACTGCGTCCAGTTCACTCGCCCACAACCTGGCATCAGCAAGGTCCCCACCCATAACCACACCAACGACCGACCTGGCCATCAGTCACGGCAAGCACCGTTGCAGTACTAGGGCTGGACTACAGCCTCCTGATGTTGCTGCGTTATCGGCAGGCTAGGCACCGGGGCTTTGAGCCGCAGTCGGCTGTCGGCGAGGCCATGGCGACGGCTGGTCGGGCGGTGCTGTGGTGTGCGGCGGCCGTTGTCGTGACGAGCACGGCGTTGCTGACCGTTCCGCTGGAGACAATCCGCCTTTTGGGGCTGGCCGCTGGCCTGACCGCCGTGATCACGGTCGCAGCGGCCGTCACTTTCCTGCCCTGCCTCCTGACCCGCTTCGACTGGCTGCTGGACCGAGGGAGGGTCAGGCGGGCGGAGCCCGCCGGTCGCCGTCAACGGGCCCGTGGTGCTGCGCGGGCCCGGTGGATGATGCGTCATCCCTGGGTGTGTCTGTTCGGCGCGCTGGCGGTGCTCTGCCTGGCGGCGGCTCCGGCGGCTAACCTGCGCGTGGGACTGCATGTGGACCGCGCTGCCCTATCGGACAGCGGCGCGGGAACGGGTCTTGAGCAGATGGAACGGGACGGCTTCGCGAACGTCACCTTCGTGGCGCTGCCGCACCCCGCAGGTACGGACCCGGTGGACACCAGCGCGCTGATCACGGCGCTGACGGCCGAGCCACACGTCACGCACTCCTCCGCGCTCGACAACGGCCGTGACCTGACCGTGGTGGCCGTCGGCGACGACCTCCCGGTGGACAATCCTGCCTCCGCAGTCCTCGTGCGCACGATCCGGTCCCTCGCGGCCGACAGCCTGCCTGCCCGTCAACCGGTGTTCACCGGCGGCCCCGCGGCCGCCCTGGTTGACTACCGCGCCGCGACGGACGCTGCCGTCGGGCAGGTGGCAATCATTGTCCTCGCGGGTGCGTTCCTGCTGATGCTCGTGATGTTCCGGAGTCTGCTGCTTCCGCTCAAGGCGGTCGCCATGGGGCCTTCCCCCGGGATGGTGGACACGCTTCGTTGATCACGCGGCAAGCGTGAGCTTAGCCGCGTGGTGGCTGCGTTCGTATTCGTTGGGGCTGAGGTGGCCATTGGCGGAGTGCCGGCGGCGGGTGTTATAGCGGGCCAGCCAGGCGAAGACCGTCCTTCTGCAGGTGGCCGGGTCACCGTAGTTGCGGGCGCCCTGGAGGGTCTCGCGTTTCAGGGACGCGTGGAAGCTCTCGCAGGCCGCGTTGTCCGCGCTGCTGCCGACCGCGCCCATCGACCGGGTCACCCCGAGCTGGCCGCAGAGATCGGCGAAGGCCCTGGAGCCGTATTGGGCCCCGTGGTCGGAGTGGAACACAGCGCCGTCCCGACCACCGCGAGTGCGGGCGGCCATCCGCAGGGCGTCGGCGACCAGGCCGGTGCGCATGTGATCGGCGATGGACCAGCCCACGACCCGGCGGCTGAAGCAGTCCAGCACCGTCGCCAGATAGAGGAACTTTCCGTTCGCCAGGGGGAGGTAGGTGATATCGCCCATGTATTTCCGCCCCGGTTCTGTGGCGGTGAAGTCCCGCTGGAACAGGTCCGGAACCGGTGAGGCTGCCGGGTCCGGGACAGTGGTGCGGACCCGTCTGCGCAGACGGATAGAAGATGCTCGACATGTGCGCAACAACTCTTTCCAGGATCACTTCGGCAGCACACCCTCCACGAGAGAGACTTGGAAGCAATTCACAGACGCTCCCACTTTCCGCCCTGCTACTGAGGTTGAACTCCTGGTGTCGTAGGTGCTGACGGGTCGACGCCTGTGCGGTATCACCGGTGCATGCGGTATCCACAAGGGGGCGGGCTGA
>NZ_JBEYRP010000075.1:0-5747 GCF_040704085.1 Streptomyces sp. NPDC047841 | reverse complement strand
TGGGCCGCCACCGGTGGACCATCGAACGCACCATGTCCTGGCTCGCCGGCTGCCGCCGCCTACACCGCCGCTACGAGCGCAAAGCCGAGCACTTCCTGGCCTTCACCAGCATCGCCTGCACCCTCATCTGCTACCGCAGACTCACCAAATGAGATGATGTCTAAGTGCCAGCGGTCTTACCGAACTCGTGGCCCGCGAAGTGGGGGACCGCGGCCGCGAGGTCGTAGTCGAGCATCTGCACGTCCATCTTCCGCGCGTCCTCAAGACGCTCGTCGGCGCCCGCACTGCCGACCCCGAGCAGGAGACCGTCCGCTGATCAGTCGCTTTCGCCGTTGCGGCCACGGCCCTGGCGCGCGCCCTCACCCCCGAGGACCAGGCCGTCGTCGACCAGTTCCGCGCGATGCTCGCCGCCGTACGCGACCCGGAGCCCTGGACGCCCGGCCGCTCCCAGGACATCGGTCTGTTGGGTGGGCCACATGCCTGCGTCGATGACCGCGTCCCACTTTCCCGTGGCGAGTCCGACCTGGAACAGCAGGTCTTTGACGATGTCCGATCGACAGTCAGGTAGTTCGACGCCCGGATGTTCCGTGGAATCAGGCCTCTGAGGCTGGAAACCGCAGCCCATACCCGCTCCACTGGCCGGACAGGGCCTACGCGTCAGGAGCCGCGTTCGGCAAGGTGATCGTCAGCCATGAGGTGTGACGCTCACGGGGCGAAGGCCGAGGACAGGATCCGGGTGACCAGGGCGAGGTCGTTGCCGCCACCGCTGGTGGGGTTGAAGGAGTATTCCAGGCGGCGGCGCAGGTCGCGGGTGGTGAACATGCCGTTGGTGTAGCCGAAGGTGGTGCCGGTCTTCCCCCACACGGTCACACCGTTGGGCAGGGTCACGCGCATCAGGCCGGCAGCGTAGTAGGCGTGACCCTGTCCCGGGTCGTGGGCGGTGCCGCCGAGGTAGGGGACGTCGGGGACGTCGAACAATTCCGCCTGCTCGGTCGGGGACAGCAGTTGTCCCCGGAAGAGTGCGGTCAGGAAGCGGTCGAGGTCAGCGGTGGTGGAGATCATGCCGCCGGCGCCGGGATTCTGTTCGGTGATGTCGACCCGCTGCGATCCGCCGTCCGGTCGAGGTACGGCGATGTAGCCGTGGGAGTGGGGGCCGGGGATCGTGGTGTCGGTCTGCGGGGCGGTGGTGTCGCGCAGGTGCAGCGGTCGCAGGATCCGGGTGGTGATCTCCTGCTGGTAGGTGTGTCCGGTGAGGTGCTGGACGAGCATGGCTGCGACGTAGTAGCCGGTGGCTCCGTAGACCTGCATGCAACCGGGCTCGGTGAAGGGGCGTTCGTGCCGGACGGCCTTGGCGACGAGTTCGGCGAGCGGGTGGTCGTCGAAGCGGTGCGCGACGATGCCGTCCGGGGTGGTGGGCAGGTCGTCCTGGGTCAGTTCGGGCAGGCCGCTGGTGAAGTTGAGCAGGGTGCGGACGGGGATCGGCGGGTAGCTGTCGGGCAGGACGTCCGGCAGGTAGTGCTGGACGGGCCGGTCGAGGTCGACGCGGTGCTCGGCGGCCAGTTGCAGCATCACGGTGGCGATGAAGGTCTTGGTGACGCTGCCGAGACGGAACCGGCCGTCGACCGGCACCGGCGCACCGGTCGTGATGTCGGCGGTGCCGTACGTCCCGGTCCAGTGGCCGTCCGGCCCGCTCACGCGTGCCAGCACGCCCGTGACGCGGTCGGGCGCGCTCGACAGGGCCTGCTGCAACGCCTGCGGATCCAGCTTCGGCAACCGGTCGCTGGTGGTGGCGCGGGTGATGTTGCGGGGGATGTTGCCGGTGCAGTCGACCGCGGCGGCAGGCCGCGCGGCGGGCGCTGCGGCCGCCGGGACGGCCGTGCCCGGCGCCACCGCGCCGAGGACCGTGCAGGCGAGCGCCGCCATCGGCACCCGCCTGCGTCGGCTCGCTGTCGTCGTGGTCCCGGCTTTGGAGGAAGAAGGCTTGAAAGTCATGTCCACGACCGTTCCGCACAGTCGCGGTGCGGCGAATCAGGGATCGCCCCCGATAGCACCCTGATCGATCCCTGATGCCGTCTTCCACGACGCCCGACGACGCCTGGAGTTCTACCCTCTCCTCATCGGCGTGGCGGATGCTCCGTTCCCCCGGCCGCTGTTCGACGGGGGCCGGGGCAGTCGCGGTGGTCCAGAACTCCCCACCCGAGAGAACTGCCTGCTCAAGGACTGCTGGACCGGGACCGCGACGTGGTGGTCGAGCGCCTGCACGTCCACGTTCCGCGCGTGCTCAAGGTGACCGCCATGATGCGCCTGCTGTCGATTCATCGAGCAGACGGTCCAGTTCGTCTCCGATCGCTTTGCGCAGCGGATCGTGCTGCGGACCGAGTGAGTACTGCTTGTCAGTCCATCGGTCACGGGGATAGAGCCATACCGGCACTCGCACCAGGTCGGACGGTTCCCACTCGAACCGGGGCCATACGTGCGCATGCAGGAATCCGTCGGTGTTGCCAAGGATCTCCAGATTGACCCGCCGGAAGGCCGCATCCGTGCGGCGGGATGCTCGCTCGACTGCCTCTCCCAGTTGGTCCATGTCGGACAGGAAGGCCAGCCGCTTCTCCTTGGACAAGTCCGACAGTCTTTCCACCTTGGGATCGTCCACCAGGAGTACCGAGTAACCCGGGAGGAACTGCACATCGCCGATCGCTGCGAACCCTGCGTGCAAGCGCCGCATAACCGTGGGGTTCTCGCCTCGCAGGGCACTCCCGATTCGATCCGTCCGCCAGTCATCGGCCATGGCCGGAACCTACCCGGCCGAGATCACCACCCCGCCTGAGGCTATCGGGGAATCACAGGCGATCCGATCCTGTCCGTGTCGATCCATGCGGCGTTCCGGTGCACTGGTGAGCGCCGCTGGTCTTCCCGCCCCCGGCGAAGGAGCACTGGCGACCTGGGCGGCTCGTCCCCTTGCGCCGCTTCATGCGCATGGCCGGTGCCCCCTTGTGGGGGTACCGGCCATTCTGCGTTTCGGGGCAGCGTCCCCACCCCGCCGAAGGCGCGCCGGCGATCTTTGCGGTCTGACAGGCGATGCGGCAACGGCCCGTATTTCCTGCGAATCGGCACCTTCTAGGCCGTGTATCGAAAGTGGATCTTGATCTATGAATGATCGTGTTTCATGGGGCGGGGAGATCTCACGGATGAACAGTGGGCTGTGCTGGAGCCGTTGTTGCCGACGGGGACGAAGGTGGGGCGGCCGCCCGTCTGGCCGCGGCGGCAACTGATCGACGGCATACGGTTCCGTATCCGGACCGGTGTTCCGTGGCGGGATGTGCCCGTCGAGTACGGGCCGTGGGGCCGGATCTACGACTTGTTCCGTCGGTGGCAGCGGGATGGCACCTGGCACCGGGTTCTCACCCGGCTCCAGGCTCTGGCCGACGCGCAGGGGGCGATCTCGTGGGACCTGAGCGTCGACTCCACGGTGTGTCGCGCTCATCAGCATGCGGCCGGCGCCCGGAAGCACGGTGACCTGCAGAAGGAACCGCCGGGCGGTGTCCTCACCGAGCCACGTGATCACGGACTGGGACGCTCGCGCGGCGGGTTCACCACCAAACTGCACTTGGCCGTCGAGCAGGGCCAGAAGCCTCTATCGATCGTGGTGACGGCCGGGCAGCGCGGCGACTCGCCACAGTTCGAGGCCGTGCTGGAGAAGATTCGCGTGCCCCGCGTCGGGGTGGGCCGGCCACGCATTCGCCCGGACCGCGTGCGCGCTGACAAGGCTTACGCCTCCCGCAAGACCCCCCCGCGCCTACCTGCGTAGACGAGGTATCCGCTGCACCATCCCGGACAAGGCCGACCAGGCGCGTCACCGCAAGCAGCGCGGCTCCCGCGGCGGTCGGCCGCCGAAGTTCGACCCGGTCGACTACCGCGAGCGCCACGCGGTCGAGTGCGGCATTAATCGCCTCAAAAGGCATCGTGCCGTGGCCACGAGATACGACAAACTCGCGGTTCGTTACGAGGCAACCGTTCTCGTCGCGGCCATCAACGAGTGGCTGTGACCAGCACATTCGAGATACATCCTAGACCGCTGCCTTCCGCATCCCAGTCAGAAAGCCCCTGACCGCGGCCAGTTCCCGCTCGTCGTATCCCCGCAGCAGGTCCACCGCCCGATCGATGAGCGGTCCGAAGTGGGACCAGCCGAGGGCGACCGCCCGCTCGTCCACTTCGATGGTGACCTTGCGGCGGTCCCGCGCATCGCGCATTCGCCGCACATGCCCGGCCCGTTCGAGGCGGTCGACCAGTGCTGTGGTTCCTGCCGAGTTGAGCCCGAGAGCGGCGCCTAGGTGCCCTGCTGTGGTCTCCTCGCCGGCGCGGGCGGCGTCCATCAGGGCGATCAGCGCACGCACGTCGGTGGGGTGCATGCCGTTGCGCTGTGCGAACCGGGTGCTGTGCCTGCCCAGGTCGACGGTCACCGCGCGCAGCAGGTGGACGATCTCCATCTCGGGCCCCGGCTCGGCTCGTTCGACGAGTTCCTCACCCTCCTGATCGGGCACGGACCACCTCCACGTATCATCTCGCCCAACAAGTATCTTGCTGAGCGAGATAATAGAGGAGTCGCCGTTCATGAACGCTCGCGATACGTACGACGCCGACAACTTCCTCATGGCCTACGACAAGGTCATGACCAAGTGGCCTGCCGCTCGCGAGACGGCGACCGTTCCCACGCCCTTCGGCACGACACACGTCAACGTATGCGGCCCGGCCGACAGGCCCTCGCTCGTCCTCCTGCCCGGCGGAGGGGGCGCAACCTCCGCGTCCTGGTACACGCAGGCCGCCGAACTGTCCCGCACCCACCGGGTGTTCGCCGTCGACTTGATCGGCGCCCCCGGACGCAGCACTCCCGACGGCGACCGCCACCCCCGTACGGTAGCCGACCTGTCGGCCTGGCTGGACGCGCTCCTCGACGGCCTCGGAGTGGCCGAGACCGACCTGGGCGGACACTCGTACGGCGCCTGGATCGCGCTGCATCACGCCATGCGCGCGCCCGACCGGATACGCCGCCTGGCCCTTCTGGACCCGACCCAGTGCTTCGCCGGGTTCAGCCCGGCCTACCTGCTGCACGCACTGCCCATGCTGCTGCTGAACACACCCCGCCGGGTCCGCGCCTTCCTGGAGTGGGAGACCAAAGGCTCCGCCCTCGATCCCGACTGGCTCGCCCTCCAAGAGGCGGCCGCCGGTTTCCCCTCTCTCCGACCCGTAACCGGGCCGCGCCCGGCACCGGACGCCCTGCGCGGCCTGGACCTGCCGGTCCTGTTGCTCCTCGCCGGAAGCAGCAGGACCCATGACCCCTCCAAGGTGGCCGCCCGCGCCGAGGCGCTGCTGCCACGCGTCGAAACGACCGTGCTGCCGGATGTGTCCCATCACGCGCTTCCACACGCCATCCCGCCCGAGGCGAACCGTAGCGTCGCCGGCTTCCTGGAACGGTCCGGTGACTGAGTCTCAGCCCGCCCCCGGGCACCGCACCCTGAAAATCAACCCTCGTTTAGCTCCGCTAATAGCACTTCCGATACACGGCCTAAGGGGTGTCCCGTAACTGCTGGTCACAGGTGAGATGATCTTGCGGTGTCTGTTGTGATCACGGCGTCGGAGCCCTCTTGGATAGCACCGTTCACCGGTCTGAGCCCGCGCCAGTTCGGCAAGCTGATCACTGCGCTCCGGCGTGAGGGTGCAGATCCGGTCCGCAAGGGCCGGCCCTGGAG
>NZ_JBEYRP010000074.1:0-7227 GCF_040704085.1 Streptomyces sp. NPDC047841 | reverse complement strand
CCTGGGCCGTGGGGGTGCCGCGGCGTGGGTGCAGCCGGGTGGCGGTGCGGCGCAGCCCGGCCAGTTCGGGGACGACCGCTTCGACGTCGGTGGGGCGGGGCGGGGTGGTACGGGGCATCAACCGGGGCTTCCTGAAGGAGTCGGGTGGGTCTGGGCGTCAGGGCCGGGGCCGCAGGGGGACTCTACCGAGGCGGGGTGTCCCTCAGCCTCCCGGTCAGGGTGTCCATCCGGGTATGGCGGTGCGTACCCCGGCGGCGGGGTTGTCGAGCCAGCCGGTCAGTTCGAATCCGCGGTTGCCGTGGGCGGCGTACTCGAGGCGGATGGGGATCGGGTTGGTCCCCTCATAGATCGGGGTGATGTCGTACTGCACGATCTCGCCCCGCCTCACCGCCTCGTAGATCGGCCCCTCGACCATATCGCGCTGGTAGGGCGAGTTGGTGGGGTTGTTCGTCTGCGTCACCAGGTTGTGCCGGGCGTTGTGGTGGGTGCCCGCGCCGCCGAGGCGGTTGGCGAGGAGGTGGCCGCGGGCCTCGTTGAACGCGTTGCCGTTGCCGCGCCAGCCGGGCGGCCGGGTGCCGCCCGCCTCGGTGCCCGTGTCCAGCATCTCGGGGCGGATGCAGGCGGAGACGCCGGTCGGGCGGCCGAGGTGGTCGTGCGGCTTGTAACGGATGCTGCCGCCGCGTCCGCCGGCTCCGTCGGTCCAGGTGTAGTGCTCCTTGCGGCACGGGGCCAGGCCGATCGGGTCGTACAGGTCCAGCGGGTTGTCGACGTAGGCGACCGGGTTCGGCGCGGGCAGCAGGCCCAGTGGATCAGGGCTGACGTACCGGGCGGTCTCCGGGTCGTAGTGGCGGAAGAAGTTGTAGAAGAGGCCGGTCTCGGGATCGGAGTACTGGCCCGGGTGGCGCAGCGGGGTGTGGGCGGTGGCGTCCGGGTTGACGGCTGTGGTGCCCCAGACGGTCGCGCGGCTGCGCCAGGCGATCGTGCCGCTGTCGTCGACGAGTTCGGTGGGAGTGCCGACCAGGTCGGTGACGATGGCGAAGAAGCGGGAGGCGACCTCGTGGTCGGACAGCGGCTTGCGCTCGTACTGGGCCAGCGGTCGGAAGCCGTCGTGCTCCCAGGTGAGGGTGATGCCCGCGGTGGTCGACGTCTGCTCGGCCAGCCGGGTGCCGTCCCAGGTGAAGCGGGTCTCGTCCACGGCTCGGCCGGCTTCGTCGAGGCGGTACTTCGCGGTGCGGCGGCCCAGCGGGTCGTAGCGGTAGTGCCAGACAGCGCCGTCCGGGGTGACGCAGGAGGTGAGACGGTCCTCGGCGTCCCAGGTGTAACGCCATACGTCGGGCTTGCGGGACACCCGCTGTTTGACGCGTTCGACGAGGCGTCCGGCGGCGTCGTAGCGGTAGTGGGTGTGTCCGGCGCGCAGCACGCGGGTGCCGGTGTAAGTCCGTTCGCCGCGAGCGGCCGGGTCCGCGGCACGCTGCGGCCACTGGGCGGTGCGCACGTTGCCCGACGCGTCATAGGTGTACGTCTCCGCACCGGCGGGCCCTTCGGCGCGCAGCGGTCGGCCGGCCGGGTCGAGGGCGTACGTGGTGCCCTGCCCGGTGACCTCCTCGTGCACTGCGGTCAGGTGGCTGTCCGCCCGGTAGGTGTAGGTGCGGGCGCGGACGCGGCGGCCCGGCCGGGCGGTGAGGCTCTGGTGGGTGAGCCGGCCTACCGCGTCCCAGTCGGAGAGGAGGTGCAGGCCGGTGCCGAGGGTGCGCTCGGTCTCGCGGCCGAGGAGGTCGTGGCCGAAGGTCAGGGCGTGCCGGCCGTCGACGGTGAGGGATATTCGGTTGCCGACCTCGTCCCAGCCCGATTCGGTGCGCGCCCCGGAGGGCGTGGTACGCGATATCCGTCGGCCGGCCGCGTCGTAGCCGAGGCGCAGGGTTGCGCCATCCGCTGTTTGGGTCAGCAGCCGTCCGGCCACGTCGTAGGAGAACTCCAGCGCGCAGTGCGGGCTTGTGGCCGCTGTCAGCCGGGACGCGGTGTCGTAGGAGAACGTGGTGCGGGTGCCGCCCACGGTCTTCGTGGCGAGCCGGCCGTTTACGTCGAACTCGTATCCGACCTCCTGGCCGGCCGCGTTGGTGCGGCGGACCAGCTGCCCGGCTGGGTCGTAGAAGCAGCGGCGGGTGCGGCCGTCGAAGTCGGTCTCGGCGACGACCCGGCCGGCGGGATCGTACGCGTAGGTCCACCTCAGTCCGGCGGGATTGACGACCTGGACGAGGCGTTGCTCGGTGTCGTGGACGAAGGTGTGGGTGCGGCCGTCCGGGGTCGTGCGGGTCCGGACCAGGTCGAACGGGCCGAAGGTGGTGCTGGTCTCGCCGCCGAGCGGATCGGTGTGGCGGACGCAGTTGCCCTCGCCGTCCCACTCCCAGCTCTCGCTGCTGCCGTCGGGCGCGGTCCGGGTGAGGAGCCGGCCCTCGGCGTCCCAGGTGAGGCGGCTGATCGCGCCGAGGGCGTCGGTGACCTCCACTGGCCGGCCGAAGGCGTCTCGGCGGCAGGCCGTGCGGGCACCGCGCGCGTCCTGCACGGCCACCGGGAGCCCGGCCGCGTCCGCCTCCGTTCGCAGTGTCGCCCCGAGCGGGTCGGTGATGCTTGCCAGCGCACCGGTGGGGTGGTGGGTGAAGCGGTGCACGGCGCCGTCCGGGCCGATGACAGCCGTACGGTTACCGCGCTCGTCGTACTCCTGGCGGGTCTCGGCGCCGTCCGGCCCGGTGAGGGCGACCGGCAGGTGCCGGGCGTCGTAGGCGACGCGGGTGACGGTGCCGTCGGGCGCTGTGAGGGCGGTCAGGTCACCGTCCGCGTCCCAGTCCCAGCGTGTGGTGCGGCCGAGCGGATCGGTGTGGGAGAGCAGGTGGTCGTGTCGGTCCCACTGCTGGGTGGTGGTGTGCCCGAGCGGGTCGGTGATCGCGATGATCTGGCCGCGGCGGTTGGCGCGGTAGAGCGTGCGGTGCCCGAGGGAGTCGGTGTATGTGACGGTGCTGGTGCCGTCGTCGTGCGGCTCGCCGTAGGTGATCGTGGAGTTGAGGATGCCGTCGGTGCCGTGGGTTGCGATGACACGGCCGGCGCTGTCATAGGTGTAGGTGAACGCGGTGCCGTTGGAGTCCCGCCAGCCGGTGAGGCGGTGGGCGGCGTCGTAGGTGAAACGGGTGGCCGCGTCCACTGCGTTGCGCACCTCGGTGAGGTCACCGGACTCGTCGTCGTAGCGGAAGGAGCGTACGCGTAGCGGCTGCGCCTCGGTGAGGACGGCCAGCGTGGTGATCCGGCCGCCCTCGGAGTCGACGCGGACGCGGTAGCCACCGCTGTGGGTGGCCGTGACGGGCGTGTCGTGCTCGTCGCGTTCGACGGTGACTGTGTTGCCGTTGCGGTCCTCGATGCTGACCAGCCACCAAACGCCCTCGCGGGAGGCGGCCTGCTCGAACTGGCGTATGAGACCGCTGTGCGGATCCTCGATGGTCAGGACGTAGCCGCTGCCGCGTGTGACATACGTCAGCGGCAGCCGCACGCCCTCCGCGGGGGCGACGCGGTCGCCGGGCAGGTCGGGCAGACGCGGGTAGGCCAGGGCCGAGCCGTCCTCGCGGTACCACCAGTAGCCGCCGAGCGCGTCGTCCTTCTCCAGGCGTTCGTCGAGCGTTGAGGCCCACGACGGGCCGAACGAGCGCCCCGCCTCGTAGTCGGACAGGTGGGTGCGGCGCAGGGTCAGTGGCAGCACGCCGGGCAGGTCGACATCGACCTGGGCGAGGACCATCTGGCCGGTGGCCATGTCGACCGGGTCGCCGCAGGTCTCCTTGGCGTCCAGTTCGCGGGCCTGCCGGGAGAGTGTCGCGGAATCGGTTTTCAGCCCGAGGTCCGGCTTGCGGCCGGAGGCCGGCACGCCGTGGTGGCCTGAGCCGCCGCCCGCATCGCCTTGGTTGATGTGGATGTTTCTGGCGCGGTCGCCGACGCCGATGTCGTTGTGCCTGTGCAGGCGGGAGGTGGCCTTGACCCGGTCCGGGACGGTCTCCGTGATGTGCTTGGTGATCTTCTTGAGGGCTTTCTCCGAGCCCTCGAGCGCGCCGTGGAGCACACTGTCGAAGGCCTTCGTGAACGGGTCACGCCCCTTGCTGCGGCCGAACCGGTCCTTGGCCCTGCCCAGGGGACTGGACGAGGCGAGATGCAGCTCGTTTCCGTGACGGGAGACCTTTCCAGCCCCGTCCTCGAACTCGGCATGATCGATGCGGGTCCGCTTCTGTGGGCCACCGCCCCCACCCAGATCGCCGCCGGCCGAGGCGAGCTGCATTCCCCCGTGCCCACCCTTGCCGCCGTGCCCGCCGCTTCCGGCGTCGCTCGGCAGGGAGAACGCGCCCTCGGCCAAGTCGAGGACCATGTCCTCGACCATCGCCTCCAGCTTGGCGTTGACCGGCTCGGTGACCTTCGCGATCACCTCATCCACGATCCGGTCCACCGCCTCGTCGATGATCCGCTTGACCGCCTGCCGCATTGCCGTGATCTCAGCCGCACCCAGAACTGCGGACAGACCGCCGGTCACCCAGGCGAGACCGATGGACAGGCCCACCGACCCGGCCATGACGGCGAGTTCGGCCTCTGCCTTGGTCTTCATGCCGAAGATGATGTCCGCGAGCACGTCGCAGGCATCAGCGAACAGCCGTGCAAGCTCCGGGAGTTTTTCCAGGTGGCTCGCCTTCACCTGGTTCCAGTGCTTCTCGAACGCATCGACCGCCCAGCCCTCGGACGAGGACAGGATCCGTGAGACCGCCGCGTGTGCGTCCCCGCCGTGCCCCTCGAACGTCTCCGCGAACTCCCGCATGGCGTCCGCCATTTCACGGTAGTCGTCCTCGTCGACGTTCGGGAAGTTGATCCCGATGAAGTCCAGGACTTCGTCAAGCCAGCCCGGGATCGTGTAACCCATCCCCGTTCCTCTCCCCCGTGTTCACTCCCAGCCCACGGGCACACAACCGGCCCGTTGGCGATCAAGAACCCTAGTAGACGGGAAAGACAGCAAGCCACCAGGAAGCAAGTCAGCCTTACATCTGGTTCTGCTTCCGGACCGGGAAGCATCCAGCCTGGCTGCCTGGCTCGCCCAGCGGCCCGGCATCGAGGCCATCTGCCGGGACCGCGCGCCGTTCTTCGCCGAAGGCGCCTCGGCCGGAGCGCCGCAGGCGGTTCAGGTCGCAGACAGGTGGCATCTTCGGCACAACCTGAGCGAGGCCGCCGAGTGGAGCGTCGCCCAGCACCGCCGCTGCCTGCACGTCCTGTCGCCTGCAACGCTTGCCGGAGGATCCATCCGGCGACGGGGCGGGGCGAGGGCGGTCGGGCGGTCACTGGCCGTTGCTCGGTGCGCTTACGAGCTCGCCGAGCAGGCCGGGCGGGTCCTGAAGCAGGAGCGCGAACGCAACGCGGGTGGCCGCGCCACGCATGTTCGTGCGCACCGCGGCCAGGAGCCGGCCGCGGTCCAGGGCAGCGAGCAGCAGCGGATCGGGTCCGCCCCTCTCCAGCCAGGCGGCGGCCGGTAAGGGGCGTTGCGGGCCTGAGTGCGTACAGCTCGGGGTGGGTGGCGGTAATGGCGGTGGCGCGTCGGTGCGGGAGCGGCAGGTGCGCGCCGATCACGGTGACCGCCTCGTTGGCGCCGCGGGCGGCCAGGTCGCTGGCGAGCAGGCGGAGGACGCCGGGCATCGCGCCGTCCGCGGCGGAAAAGGTTGCCCGGCGCACCGAACCTCCGCCGGACAATCAGCGTCTCCAGGTGCGGGGGTGCGCACTGACCTCGCGCACCGAGTCGTATTCGAGGGGAACCGAACACGTCATGAAGACCACAATGACCACCGTCGCCCTTGCGGCGATCGTCGCCGCCGGCACCGCCGTCGCCGCCGTCCCGGCCTCGGCCGCCACCACCAAGGCCGCGCCGACGCGTTGCCACACCGCCGACCTGAAGGCCGGTTTCGCCACCGGGGGTGACGCGAAGCCGGAGATGGGGCGGGCCGGGAGGCAGACGCAGGCGTTCATCTGGTTCACCAACAAGAGCAACCGCACCTGCACCCTGTCCGGCTTCGCCGGTGTCGACATGGTCGGCGCCCAGAGGACCGACGGCACCTGGTCCCTGGTGCGCTCCTCCAAGAAGCCCACGAAGATCACTCTGGGCCGGGGGGACACGACGGACTTCAGCATCGACCTGCTCCCCGTTGCCAGGTCCACGCCGCAGAAGGAGAAGTTCGTCCCCGCGAAGTTCCTGGTCACCCCGCCGAACGAGACGAAGCACTTCACCCTGAAGTGGCCGTTCGGCGGCCAGATCCTGAAGCAGGACGGCGCCACCCACCCGGGCACCTACCTCAACCCGGTCGGACAGTAACCCCCCGCAGCCGCGCGGTCGGAGCTCCAGGAGAGCCTTGACCGCGCGGCGCTCGTCCATCGCCTGGTAGCCCTCGGCGACCCGGTCAAGGGCAGGTGAGGTGGAAGACCCTGCCCGGTTGGATCCGGCCGGGCAGGTCGCGGTCGATCAGGTCGGGCAAGAAGCCGCCGACGAATGCCGGGCCGCCGCGCAGGCCGACCTGAGAGAAGAACAGCTCCTGCCCGTCGACGGCCACCTCGTGCGGGACGCCGACGTTGCCACCGGGGCGGGACGAGTGCGGGGCCTGCCGCGTGGACCCGGCGGTGCCGACACGCTCCACACTCCCCGGCTGCCGGACGCAGTCCGCAGGCCGTGGAACGTGAAGAGGACGCGCTGCGCGCGGCGACCGCAAGAGACCGTTGCCCCTGCGGCTGTCGGACACGCAGCGCAGGACGACGCCCCGGACCGGACATCACGGTGCGAGGAAGACAACCCCGCTGCGGTCTTCCTGCATCCGGGCCACCCGGACAGCAGTGCCGAAGGCGATGCCACGGAAGTCACTCCGCCTTCACCTGCTCGACTGGAATGATGTCCTCCTGCGCCGCAGCGCTCAAGTGCGCCTTGACGCCCTTCTCCCACACGACGGCCGGCACGCAGGGACGGGAGATCCACGCGTCGAAAAAGACCGCCTGGGCGATCTTGGCCTCGCCCTCATGCGCCATGATCCGCTTCCGGGCCTGCGCTTTGTCCTCGCGAGCCGGAACGCGATACATACGTCGGGTCTGGAGACAAGCGCCGCTTGTCTCCAGACCCCCACGGGGCGGGCGGGCTCCGCTCAACAGGGCTGGGCGGCCAGTGCCGCGACACCGGGG
>NZ_JBEYRP010000073.1:0-7599 GCF_040704085.1 Streptomyces sp. NPDC047841 | reverse complement strand
GTACGAGGGCCTGGGGCCGGCGCCCCGAGAGCACGCACCTGACGCCGCGCGGCCGCCCTCCGGGCGACGACGCGAATTGTCAGACAGGCCCTAGCTCACGGACGGGGTGAACTCGACCGGCAGCGACTCCAGGCCACGCATCCAGATCGAGGGGCGCCAGGTCAGTTCTCCGGGCTCCACCGCCAGCACCAGGTCGGGAAGGTGTTCGAGCAGGGTCTCCACCGCCGTGCGCGCCATGACGTCCGCCAGCAGCGGCGCGGGATACGGACAGCGGTGCTCGCCGTTGCTGAAGGAGAGGTGCGCGGAGTTGCCGGAGCCCGCGTGCGGGTCCGGCCAGATCTGCGGGTCGGTGTTGGCCGCCGCCAGGCCGAGCACGAGGCAGTCGCCTTCCCGGATGTGGCGCCCGCCCAGTTGTGTGTCGCGCACGGCCCAGCGGCCGATGAAGTTCTGCGTCGGTGTGTCCAGCCACAGAACCTCGTTCAGCGCCTCCCCGACGCTGACCCGGCCGCCGGAGACGTTGACCGCGAAACGCTCGTCGGTCAGCAGCAGACGCAGGGTGTTGCAGATCCAGTTCGCGGTCGGCTGCTGCGCGGCGGCGATGACGGAGATCAGATCCTGCACGATCTCCTCGTCGCTGAGACCCGCGGGATGGAGAATCATGCGGGAGGTGACGTCCGGGCCGGGACGCTCCCGCTTCTCCTTCACCAGCCGCATGATGCGCTCGCCGACACGGGTGTACGCGGCCACCGGGTCGTCGCCCTCCCGGGCGTCCAGGGAGATGCGCAGGTCGTCGACGAGCCGCTCGGTGTCCGTGTCACCCACCGGCATGCCGCACATCCACAGCACGCCGCGGGCGGGCAGCGCGTGCGCGTACATGCTCATCAGCTCCGCCCGGCCGCTGCCGGAGAAGGAGGAGACCAGCCGCGCGGCGATCAGTTGGCACTCGCGCGCCAGCTCGAACTGGTCCACCCCCTCCAGGGCCTCGGTGATCACGCCCGCCCGGCGCTGGTGCTCGGCGCCCTCGGTGAAGAGCACCGACGGCTGGTAGCCGACGTACGGCAGCAACGGCCAGTCCGGTGGGATGCGCTCCCACTGGTTCCAGCGGCGGGAGTCCCGGGCGAACAGCTCGTCATGAGCCGTCACATAGCAGACCTCGGGGTAACCGAGCACCAGCCAGGCCGGGATGTCGCCGTCGAGCAGCACCGGCGCGACCGCTCCGTGCTCCCTGCGCAGGGAACGGTAGAGCTGCGCAGGCGTCTGCTGGTACTCCAGTCCGGCCAGGGGCACGGCGGAGCCGTGCGCGGGGCAACCCCGGGGAGGGGCGTCCGTGGACGGGAAACCGGTCGTGTCGCTCACGCGGTGCTCTCCTTGGCCAGTGCACGTGTGTACAGGTGGTCCACCAGAGCGATGAGGACCTCCTTGCCCGACGCCCGGACGCGGGCGTCGCAATCGATCACAGGTACGTGCTCGCCCAGGGCGAGTGCCTGACGGACCTCGTCGAGAGTGAACCGTTTCGCGTCGCCGTCGAAGCGGTTGACCGCCACCACGAACGGCGTGCCGTGGTGCTCGAGCCGGTCTATCGCGTACCAGCAGTCCTGCATGCGGCGGGTGTCGACGAGGACGACCGCGCCGAGGGTGCCGGAGAACAGGCGGTCCCAGAGGAACCAGAAGCGCTCCTGGCCGGGCGCGCCGAACAGGTAGAGCACCATGCGCTCGTTGAGGCTGATGCGGCCGAAGTCGAAGGCGACGGTCGTGGTGGTCTTGCGTTCCACCCCCGTCGTCTCGTCGATGCCCTGTCCCGCCTGGGTCATCACCTCCTCGGTGTTCAGGGGCCGGATCTCGCTGACCGAGCGCACGAGAGTGGTCTTGCCGACTCCGAAGCCGCCCACGACGACGATCTTCAGACCGGTCTCGGCCGCTTCGGACAGCGGTGTGCGCTGGGAGGGCAGCTCAGAGGTTGCGGAGCCCATGAAGCACCTCCTGGAGCAGGGCGGTTTCTGGAAGGCCCGCAACGGACGCGGCCGCACGCGGGTGACGGGCGCTGACCTTGCCCAGGGCGCACAGGTCGCCGAGCAGGATGCGCACCACGGTGATGGGGAGTCTCAGTTCGGCCGCGACCTCCACCACCGCGGTGGGATGCCGGCACAGCTCGAGGATGCGGACGTCCTCCGACTGCATGCCGGTGGTGGGCTCGCACTCGCTGACGATCAGCGTCACCAGATCGAGGGACGAATCGGCTTCGCTCCGGCCCCCCGTGACCATGTACAGCCGGTCGGGGTCGCCGAGGTCCACGGGCTTGCGTATCACGCCGGGGCGCCCCGGTCGACGGGCTGACGAGGCTCGGCCCGCAGGTGGTCGCCGATCTGTTCGACCATTTCGGTCATCTGGTGGCCCACGACGCCCGGGTCGGCGCTCTCCTGCGCGACGACCGCGAGGTGCGCGCCCTCGCCCGCCTCCACGATGAACAGGAGGCCGCCGTGGAAAGCGGTCATCGAGTGCCGGACGCCGCCCGATCCGTCGCCGAACTCCACGGAGGCGCCCTGGGACAGCGCCTGCATGCCGGAACAGATGGCCGCCAACTGGTCGGCCTGGTCGACGGTCATGTGTTCCGTCCAGCACAGTTTCAGACCGTCGCGGGACAGCACGAGCGCATGGCGTGTGCCCGGCGTGCGTTCCAGCAGGTTCTTCAGGAGCCAGGTCAGGCTGTTGTCGGTGGTCTCCATGATGGGTGGGGGGCGGAGGGGGACCGGTGAGGTCACCACCCGCCCCCGTGCCTCCAATCCAGCGAAGTGCGGCGGTTCGGTGTCGGGGTGAAGGGCTGTTGCGGCCTGCCGGGGAAGGGGCCGGTCTCAGGCCTCGGGAGCGGCGCTGTGCGCGTCCCCGTCGGCCGGGGTGCCGCCGGCGCGTTGCCGACCGAGGTGGAAGGCGCCGAACCGGGCTCCCGCGTCGAGGGCGGGACCGGACTCGCCCGGGTCGGCGGGCTTCTGAGCGGCCGGCTTATGCCGGGTGCGCTCCGCCTCGGCCATGGCACGGCCCGGGGACCGGATCGGCAGTCCATTGGTGGTGGCCCCACTGCGCCCGGCGGACTCGGCCGACGTGGGTGTCGGCGTGGGCGTCGGCGTCGGCGTGGTTGCGGCCGTGGGTGTGGCCGCGGCCGTGGAGAGCGGCGCGGCCGGTGACGGCCGCGCCGCGCGGGGCTTGTCCGAGGGCGTCCGGGGGGCCGACACGGCCTGCCGCGGTCGCTCGGCCGTGACGGGCTCGTGCCGCTGGGCGATCAGCTGCGGCGGGATCAGGACGACGACACCCGTGCCACCGCGCGAGGAGGGCCGGTAGCTGACGCTGATGCCGTACTTGACGGCGAGCCGCCCCACCACACTCAGACCGAGCCGGGTGCCCTGCAGCGAGGCGAGGTCGGTGACGCGGCCGGACACGGACTCCACCGCCCGTCGCATGGCCGCGTCGGACATCTTCAGACCGCTGTCCTCGATGGTGACCACGATACCGGCACTGCGTTCCTCCACGTAGACGTGGACCTCGTCGACAGGAGGCGAGAAGTTCGCCGCGTTGTCCATGAGTTCGGCCAACAGGTGCATGACTCCCTCCGCTGCGAAGCCGCTGATCGCGGCCCCGCTGGAGGAGTGGAGGCGCACCCGCCGGTAGGCGTCGATCCGGCCGACGGCGCCCCGCAGGACGCTCTCCATGACGATGGGCTTGTTCCACACGCGGCTGGAGCGGCCGCCCATCAGCAGGGCGAGCCGGTCGGTCATCAAACCGAGCTGCGAGGTGCTGTGGTCCAGACGCAGCAGGTCGCCGAAGACCTCCTCGCCATGGCGTTCCTGCATCTCACGCAGATCGGCGAGCATACTCACGGTCTTGGCCTGGACCCGGCTGAGTGCCTTGGCGGACGCGGCCTGCGCGGCGGCGGAACGCCGCTCGCTGTAGGCCAGTTCACGTACGAACCGTTCGGCCGACGACCGCAGCAGGGAGTCCTGCGGCCAGTCGAACCGGGCGAACACGGTGTCGGCGGAGGCGCCCTCCCGCAGCAGGGCGACGGCGGCGGGGAGCGTTTCCTCGGTCAGACGCCTCAGCTCGGCCGTGCCCCGCTCGAGCCGTTCGCGTACGCCTTCGGCCTCAGCCTCGGCCTCACGGGCGCGTTCGGCCGACGCGGACAGCTCGCCGGCGACCAAGCGCAGCAATCGCTGCAGGTGCGGGTCGGAAGGAACGGCGACGGCCGACAGCACCTGCTCGGCGTCGCCGCCGTCCCGCACCTGCCGGGTGACGTCCGGCAGGATCACGTCGACGAGCCGGGAGGTCTCGCCGACCTGGTGCCCCCATGCGCTCCTGGCCGACTCCAGTTCGCCCCCCTGCGCGGCGGCGCGCCGCTGAGCCCGGCGCAGCAGGGCCGAGGCCCGGCCGACCACCACGGCGATGCACACCCAGGCGACGACCACCGTGCCCACCACCCAGCGCCGGCCTTCCGCGGGAGCGAGGGCGGCCACGGCAGCGGCGCCCGCGGCAGTGAGGATCAGGGTCGCGGCCGGTGCGAACGGCGAGGCGGACGCCGCCCCTTTCGCGCTTCGGCGCTGACGCGCGCGAGCTGACATTGACATTCCGCGGTCCCTTGGTCCGTGCATACGGGGGTAGTGTGAAACGTGAGCATCGCCGATACCGCGGATGGGCAGCTGAAGGCCGGTGTCCCTTCCGGGTGCGAGTCGCCGTTCATGCTAGCCACCGTGCGAGGTGAAAATACCCGGGCGATGCGTGCGGCTGGCCAGGAATCCACTTCGTCGCGGAACAAGTATCACCACACATGTGTGTGGTAGCAGGTTCGCCGCTCGCGGCGCCGTCCTGCGACGGTGCGAAGGCGGACATTCATGGACTCGGTGTTCGGCCCGGCACGTCCTGCGCCGGTTTGTGAAAGTTTCGAGTGTACAGATTCGGCCAATCACCGTCCGCCTGTCCGTCATCGCCAGGGCCTTGGCGTCGTGGTCACCGATCGCGAGAGGATGGCCAGGCGGCCGGCTCGCTCTCATACGGGTGACACTTGACGTAGCCCGGGCCATAGCTGTCCGGGCCGCGGTGATGGCACGGACCATGTCAAGGGCGGCGGACGGGGTGGTGGGGACGCGCGTGGGGTCGACCCTGAAGCGCGCGGCGGTGTCAGCCGTCCCGTGCTGTCCGGCCGGTGAGGTCACAGCGCAGGAGGCGTCCGGACCGGCCCAGTGCCCGCCGTCGCTCGCGCCGGAACAGCCCACGAGCAGTACCCGCACAGTGCCGGCACCGGGTATCCCCGCCTTGTGCGTCTTCGCGCCGCCACGTACGTCCTGAAGCCCCCACTCACCATGCGTCTGTGCCCGTGTGCGACCGGAACGAGTGCAGGGGGCAACGGTCAACTCACAGTGCGAGCAGGGGGGTTGCTACAGCCGGGTGACGGCCCTCAAGTGAGCCGGTGAGTCACCCGGCGGCCCCGTGAGCGCGCGTGGCGGGAACCGGACGCGGTCCCACGGGAATCACCACCGGTCCCCGCCTCATCCAGCTTCAGCTGGCCCGTGCGCGTACTGACCCCCGCCGGAACGTGACCCGGGCGTGGCGCCCCGGCTCCGCTGTCCCGCGCATGTAGGAATGAGAGGTGCCTTTCCTCCTGCGGAGCGACCGCTCCGGAGCGACCGCTTCGCCCGGATCCGTTGCCCGACCGCCTGGCCCGCCACCGTGCCACAACGGAAGTCCGGCGGAAGCGCGCAGCGGAGGGGTCCGAGGACGAGGGCGCGCCCGATCCCTCGGTTACGCGTTGGTGATAGTGAGAGTCGGTGGTGATGTTCTGGGGTGAGGTGTTAAAGGGCTGGTCAGCGGATGTTGTGGTGGGGTAGGTCGCTGTCAGTACACATATCGGCGGCGTATGCGCCTGATGGGTGGGGCGGGTCTGGCCCATATCCAGGGGCCCGCTCGGGCGTTGAGCTGGGATGTCGCCTGGCGGGTGCCGTGTTCGTTTCGGGTGGTCCGGCGAAGGACTGGCCGACGAGGGCGGCCTTGCGGAAGATGCGCCACCACCCCTCCTGGAGGTAGAGCCGGCGCCGACAGGGAGGAACACGTGCCGGCTCTCGCTTCCGCGCGGCCGGCAGGCCCGCGCCGCAAAGGCTGACCGCTGACCCAGCGGTCGCTGGGCCCCCCTCCCACGCTGGTTGTTGTCTGGTCGGATGGTCACCGGGGTGTGGCAGCGCGAGACCGCCGAATCGTACGCTGCCCCACTTCAAGCCTGCGGCAGCTCCCGGACCAGGCGCTTGATCATGTTGCGCCCCTCGTTCACTTTCAGCCTCGGGTACTCGAAGGCCAAAACACCCACCTCGGCTATGCCGATCTGCACGCGAAGCGCCTGCGCAGCGCCGGGGATCAGTTCCGGCTCACTGACCCAGGCGACTTGATCGAGCGCGAAGGAATGCAGTACCTTGCCGGGTTTGCCTACTATGACCCCGCCGACGGAAAAGACGAGCAGCCGCTGGTCGGTCAGCGCGATGATGATCCGGCCGGGCAGTTGGAGCGGCACATCCGGCGCCGCCGCCTGTCCGCGCGAGGTAATCGCGGCCATCGCGGCTGCACCGGCCGCCCCGGCGAGACCGGCCGCGCCACCGATCATCGTCGTCCGGACCCCGCCGACTCGGAAGGCAAGTACCCCGTAGAGCACCCGCTCACCAGACAACTTCTCGTCCTTGAGCCTGAGTTCGACCTTTTCTGCCATCGTCCTTGCCACGGGATCGCCTCCCCCTTGCTTGGTCAATGGGCCAAATCTACGGGCGCCAGGCCGACTGCCCAAACGGCAGCCGATCGTGCGCGCCGGCCATCGGGCCACCCGCCACGGCGACGCTCAGGGCCGACGCGGCGAACCTTCGTAGCCCGGCTACCGCCTGCCGAAGAACTTCCGGGCGCTGTCCGCTGCAAGTGGTCGAGCTTGGCGGTCGTAAAGCGCCTCGTCGCATGCCACCCCCTCACGCAGCATTACGTGCCCGCTCTCGGCCCACGCGCACAGGACCGTATATGGCTTGCCAGTGAAGTTCTGGTCGCCATGATCACCTGGGCGCGCGGACCCCGTTACGGCACGGTCGACCCGGAGGGCACGGGCGCGCTGCCTGTCCGTGATGTCCGTGCGCTGTCCGGCCGTGTCGTCGGTGCGGTACTTGATTGCTGTCCGTCCGTTCCGGGTGGCGTCCCCCGCTTGTCCGTTCGTTCCGGGTGGCGTCCGCCGCCTGCCTGCCTGCCTGTCTGTCTGCCTGTCTGCCGTCGCGGAGGTCGGGCCGCTTGCCGTCTTGTGTCTTGCGGCCGCGTCCGGTCCGCTGCGCCCGTGCCGCTGCGCCCGCGCCGTTCCGCGTCTCCGCGCTGTTCCGTGTCGTTCTGTGGTGGTCTGGTGGGTTCGTGCCTGTGTGGCTGTGTTGGTGTGTTCCTGCCTGTGGTGGTGTGTCGTGTTCCTGGTCCGGTCGGGTCGTGTGTGGGTCGTCGTGCTGTGTCGGTCTGCGGTGTTCCGTCCGGCTGGGTTGGGCTTGTGTGTCGTTGCGTTGCCGTCTGTGCGGTCCCTCGGGCGGCCGCCGCGCCCGGGTCCGTGCCTGTGCT
>NZ_JBEYRP010000072.1:0-8641 GCF_040704085.1 Streptomyces sp. NPDC047841 | reverse complement strand
GAGGGGCGTCGCGACCTGGCCACCCGGCTCATCGACCTGCTCCTGCACGGCATTGTGAAGAGCTGACACGCCCGAGCCGGCTGGTGGGAGACTCGGTCACCTCGTGCCGGTGGCGACCGCCGCGGCCGTTGCACCGGCCTCGTCAAGCGCGTCCCGGACCCCGAGGGCGGCATGGCCCGCAAGTCCCGCTCGGGCGCGCGGGGCGCCGGCATGCTCGGCGGGGGGACAGGAACAGCTGATCCGCGGCGCGGACGCCTCCCACGTCGCCGCCTCCTTCTGACGCGGGCCGAGCGGCCGGGAGTAGTTCTTCGTCGATCAGGGTGAGTTGGACGGCGAAGAGCCTGGCGCCGTCCTGAGCCGGATGACGTACGGCAACCGCATCCACGCCGTTGCGGGCCGGCGCTCCCTGCGCCTTGCGGCCGACCGCGACGATCGTACTGATCCGGAAGGCTGCCGCCAGCGCGAGGGCGATGGGTGTGCCCCGGCTGATCTCACTGGCGCGCGGGGGGCGGTCGATGGCGGGCCGGCCGGGTTGGTGCGGGTGGTTCGGCCAGAACACCGGCACCGGCCCCCGGAGGGCCGTCACCGTGAGCCACACCACGGCCGATGAGTTCTCCCACAGGGCCGGCGGGCCGGTGGGGATCTAGAAACCGTCGCCGTCCGGGTCGCCGGTGACCAATCCTGGTCTGGCGCCCAACGGCCCAGCATCCTCGTACGCGCACCTGGCGGGGGCCGCGCGAAGCGGATGGCGGACGCCACGAACCGCCGTGCGCCCGCCCCGTCCGGCGCACGGGGGAACCGCGCAGGCTGCGCTCACCGCTGTCGACCGCCCGGGGCCGGGACCGGAGAACGGCGCGGGGCGGTCGGAGCCGTCCACGGCGCCGTGCGGGACAGCGGCACCTCCATGGCGACGCCGCACGTCGCTTACCGCCCAGCAGCACAACGGCGATCGGGGCACCGGAGGCTGAACACGCTCCCGGCACCCGGTGCCCGCGGCCGCGCTCCTCCCTCGTGCCAGAGGGCCGGCGCGCGTCAGCGGCGGCGCAGACGCTTGTCGGTGACGGCCGGGGTCCGGTCGATGTAGAAGTCGTCGGGGTTGAGGTCGACACCCGGAGGGACGATCTCGTCGATACGATCGAGAAGGCCGGCGTCGAGCTCGACGCCGGCACCGGCGATGAGATCGGCCAGTTGCTCCGGGCGGCGCGGACCGATGAGCACTGCGCAGACCGCCGGGTGCGCGAGGACGAAGGCGACGGCCAGGTGCGACAACGGCAGGCCGGCCTCCGCGGCCAGGGCCGTCAGCTTGCGTACGGCCTCGGCCTTGGCCCGTACCCCGGGCAGGGACAGATCGAACATCTTCGCCCCGGCACCGGCGCTGCGGTGACCGGTGGTGGGGTCCGGGCGGCCGGACAGCCACCCGGAGTTGAGCGGCCCGAAGGTCAGCACGCCCATGCCGTGGCGCTGCGCGGTGGGCAGGACCCGGTTCTCGACACCGCGGGTCAGTATCGAGTACGGCGGCTGCTCGGTGCGCAGGCGGTGGTGGCCGCGGCGCTCGGCGGTCCACTGGGCCGCGACGATCTCCTCCGGCGCGAAGAACGAGCCGCCGACGGCGCGGATCTTCCCCGCGCGGATCAGGTCCGACAGGGCGCCGAGGGTTTCGTCGATGTCGGTGTGCGGGTCCGGACGGTGCATCTGGTACAGGTCGATGTGGTCCGTGTCCAGGCGGCGTAGGCTGTCCTCGACGGCACGGCGGATCCAACGCGCCGACCCACCGCGCTGGTTGGGGTCGTCGCCCATGGCGAGTCCGAACTTGGTGGCCAGGACGACATCGTCGCGACGGCCCTTGATCGCCTTGCCGACAATCACCTCCGACTCGCCGCCGGAGTACACGTCGGCGGTGTCGATGAGATTGATCCCCGCGTCCAGCGCGGTGTGGATCATACGCGCCGACTCGTCGTGGTCGGTGTTGCCCATCGCGCCGAACATCATCGCGCCGAGCGCGTACTCGCTCACCGACATGCCGGTGCCGCCGAGGATCCTGCGTTTCATGGGGGTGCCTCCTGTTCCCGATGGCTTCTCCCGCAGCCAAGCACCACCGGCGACAGGGGTGGGAGACCCGCCCGGTCCGGGGGTCCAGCAGACCCCCTCACGCGCGTCCGCGCCTACGGCGCCCTGCCCTACCGTGGGGATGTGGATCAGGAACCCAACATCGAGCTGCGGAACTTCCTGCGCTCGCGCCGCGCGAAGATCACCCCCGAGGAGGCGGGCCTCACGCCCCACCCCGGTACCCGCCGCGTCCCGGGCCTGCGGCGTGAGGAGGTCGCCCAGTTGGCCGGCGTCAGCGTCGACTACTACGTCCGGCTGGAGCGGGGCCGCCACCTGAACGTGTCCGTTTCCGTACTGGACGCCCTCGCCCGCGCGCTGCGGCTGAACGATCTGGAACGCTCCCACCTGTTCCGGATCGCCAAGCCGACCCGCACCCGTCCGCGCCCGCTGCCGCCGCAGCGCGTGCGCCCCGGGCTGCGGCTGCTGCTGGACAGCCTGACCGAGGTCCCGGCCCTCGTGTACGGCCGACGCTTCGACGTCCTTGCGTCCAACCGCCTCGCCCGCGCCCTGTACACGGACTTCGAGGCCCTGCCCGCCCGGGACCGCAACCTGGCCCGCCTGGTCTTCCTCGACGAGCACTACCGCACCCTGTACGACGACTGGGAGGACGCCGCCCGCGGCATCGTCGCCTCCCTTCGCCTGTACGCCGGACGCCACCCGCACGACCCTGCCCTGGCCGAACTCGTCGGGGAGCTCTCCGTCCAGGACGAGGACTTCCGCCGCTGGTGGGCCGACCACGACGTGTTCCAGCGCACCCACGGCACCAAGCTCTTCCACCATCCCGTCGTCGGCGACCTCGTCCTGGGCTACGAGGCCTTCACCCCGGCCGACGACCCGGAACAGACACTGGGCGTCTCCACCGTAGAACCGGGATCGCCCTCCGCGGAGCGCCTGAAGCTGCTCGCCGGCTGGGCCGAGGCCCCGCGACAGCAGGCCCGCGGGTGAGGTGAGCGGTAGGCCCGCGGTCCGCGCTCCCACGACCGCGGCGAAGGGCGGCCGCCGGTGCCCGTGGACGCGCGGCCGGACTGGCACATGCGGCTGACGTCCAGGTCAGCTGAACCCGTGACCGGTGTGGTCAGCCGAAGAGCCGGTGATGCGGAACCGCCCCTGCCGGCCGTAGAAACCGAGGATGGAGCCCTTGCGGTACGGGGCGTCGGTGGGAGCGAGCCAGTCGAGCACCGTCGTCAAGCCGTCCGGACCAGGCGGAACGGTGGCGGCTCCGCGGTTGAGGGCCTCCTCGACCGACGTTCCGTCGCGGGCCGCGGCCTGCGACCCCTCTTCACCCAGCACGTCGCGGAAGCAGCTGAGGATCCACATCCCGCGCCGCACCCCGGAGCTCTCGTACAGGTACTCGTGGGGTGTGCGCGGCCGCCTCAGCGGTGACCTCTCCGAGTACGTGGCCCGGCTGCACGGTCTCGAAAAGCGCCAGGTGTCGGAGTACATCGGCCACACGCCCGCGTGATCAGCCGCGGTGTCCCTGCTCCGCCCGGTGAGGCGGCGGGTGATGCAGCCGCAGGAGGTGGTGACGTACCGCACCTGCGGATCGGTGTGTTCGTACGGGCGCGGGACGCGCTCGTCCATCCAGCTCATCACCGGGCTCGCCGGAGTGCCGTCGGCGCGCAGCAGGGCGCGGCAGAAGCGGACGGTGCACAGGCCGACACCGCCGATGTCCGCCGGGTCACCGGGAAAGGCGGCCGGGGCGCGCCGGCTGGCCTCGCCGATGGAGGTCCACAGGTCGTCTGCGGGTGCTCGACGATCCCAGGGGGCTGGGACGATGTGCCGTATGTCCGGGCCGGTCGAGCGGCGCGGGACGTTCTTGATCCGGCTGACCGTGCCGTCGGGGAAGACCGCCTCCGGTCCGACGAGCATGTCCTCGATCGCGCCGTTGAGCGTGGAGGACTGGCCGATGGAACGGGTCGCCACCAGGCCGCCCATCCGGGCCGGCGGCCCCTGAACGGCGCACGAACCAGACCCTCGGCCACAGCGCGCATGCGTGATGGGGCGGGGGCGGGCTGAGCGGCGTCGCGGTGCCGCTCGGAGGAGACAGCCTCACGCGTCCGGCGAACCGTCGCACTTCCGCTCGCCCGCCCCAGGCCGGCCGTGGAGCCGGCGTGGGTACGGCAGTGGTCAGCATCGGCGGGCCGGTGGGCAGCCTGCCGTTTCCTCACCGCTGCCGCCGCATCCGGCAGCGCTCCGCCGCCCGCGAGCAGCCCGGTGCGCAGACGCCTCCTCGTCCCGAGCGCGGTGCCGAGCCGGGTGCCGCCTCGGGCGCCGCCGGTTCGGAGCCCCGTCTCCCGTGCGGGCCGGGTCGGACGCCGGGCACGCCCGTTCCCGGCCCGCCCGGAGTCAGGCCGTAGACGCCTCTTCGAGGCGGATTGCGGCGGCAGGGCAGATCTGCGCCGCCCGGCGCACGTTCTCCAGCTCACCGGCGGGGGGCTCGGCATGGAGGAGGATGACGACCCCGTCTTCGTCCCGCTGGTCGAAGACCGCCGGAGCCGCGGCGACGCACTGTCCGCCGGAGACGCAACTTCCCTCATCAACCGTGATACGCATGTTCACCTTTCCCTGTGCTGATACGTCGAGCTGATTCGCTGTGCTCATACGTGGTGCTGATACGTGGTGCTGGTACGTCGTGCTGATACGTTGCTGTGTCGGCCGGTGACACGGCCCCCAGCCGGCCCGTGTCAGAGGAAAACCGGCATGCTCTCCAGCGCGTACACGTTCCCGCCGCCTGTGTACCTCAGCTCCTCCGCAGGTACGGCGAGCCGGAGGTCGGGGAACCTCTCGAACAGCGCCGGCATGGCGATCTGTAGTTCCACGCGGGCCAGGTGCTGACCGACGCACTGGTGGATCCCGTAGCCGAAGGTCATGTGCGCCGAGGGCTCGCGGGTCAGGTCCAGGACGTCGGGCTTCTCCACGAACTCCGGGTCACGGTTGGCCGTCAGCGCGGACACCAGCACGCGGTCACCCGCCTTGAGCGGATGGCCGGCCACCTCCATGTCCTCCGCCACGGCGCGAGTCAGCGTGCCCGAGATGGACAGGTAGCGCAGAAGCTCCTCGACCGCGTCCACCGTCGAGTGCGCCGGGTCCATCAGGATGGCCCGCTGCTCGGGCTGCTGGATCAGGGCCAGCGCGCTGAGGCCGATCATCGCCGCGGTCGTCTCGTGACCCGCGACCACCAGGATGCCGAGTAGCCCGATGAGCTCGTCGTCCGTGGCCTCACCGTGCTGCCCCGTCACGAGGCGACCGACGAGACCGTCCCCGGGGTTCTTGTGGTTCTCCGCCACGAGTGCGCCGACGTACTCGTTCAGCCGCATGAAGGCCGCCATCGCCTCGTCGCGCGGCAGTGACACGTCGGTCACTCCGGCCGAGACGGTGTGGAAACGTTCGTGATCGGACTCGGGTACGCCCAGGATGTGGCCGATCACCGAGGACGGCACGGACAGGGCGTAGTCGGCGACCAGATCCACCTTGGGGCCGGCCGCCGCGAGCGCGTCCAGCTTCTGCTGGACGACGCGCTCGATCATCGGACGCATGGCCGCGACCGACTTCGGCATGAAGGTGCCCATGACCAGACGCCGCAGCCGCTGGTGCTCGGCGCCGTTGTACCGGGGCAGGAACCCGGGCTGCGCACTGGAGATGCTGTCCTCACCGGCGGGAGCCGGGACGAAACTGTGGTCGATCCTGCGGTTGCCGAAGACCGCGCGGACGTCCTCGTAGCGTGTGAGCAGGAGCATGTCCACGTCGCCGTACTCGGATTCGCTCACCCGGATCTCGGTGGGACGGCCGCTCTCACGCATGGCGACCAGTCGCGCGGAGGGGTCGAACGGGCAACGCGGCTCTCTGTCGGTCACGACGAAGCCACGGCTTTCGCTAGCGGTCAACGAAAGTCTCCTCAGGATGATGGGGCCGTATGGGTGCGTGCCCGAGACGGCGAAGTGCGAGACGGGGAGGCGGAGCACGCGCGCCGCCACCTGGTGTACGCCGCCGACCGTCCGACGTCCCTGGGGAGGCGGGGTCTTGGCGACGCCCTGCAATATTTCCTGATTAACTTGCTCTGTCAAGAATCACTTGGTTCAACTGACTGACAGGGAAGCGCAGTTGAAGCGTGTAGATGCCACGGATGTGCTGCTGATCGGAGGCTCGATCGCCGGAGCCACGACGGCCGAGGCGCTCCGCCGCAGGGGTTTCACTGGCAGCATCCGGCTGGTGGGCGACGAACCGCATCTCCCGTACGACCGGCCCCCGTTGTCCAAGAAAGTCCTCGCCGGCACCTGGACACCCGATCAGGTCACCCTGTTCGACGGGAAGCGCCTGGACGCACTGGGCGTCGACGTCACCCTCGGCCGGCCGGCGGTCCGGCTCGACGTGCTCGACCGGGTGGTCGGCCTGGCCGACGGGAGCGCCCTTCCCTATCGGACCCTGGTCATCGCGACCGGACTGAGTGCCAGGCCCCTGCCGTACGGGCACGGCCTCGCCGGCGTCCACACGCTTCGCACCCTCGAGGACGCCATGCGGCTCAGGAAGGACTTGCTCAAAGCCCGCAACGTGGCCGTCATCGGCGCGGGTGTCCTCGGCTGCGAGATCGCCTGCACCGCGCGGGAACTGGACCTCGACGTCACCCTCCTCGACCCGAACCCGACTCCCATGTGGCACCAACTCGGGCCCGAGATCGGCAAGATGATCGCGGAGCTGCATGCCGACAACGGGGTGGAGCTGCGCACCGGGACCAGGGTCACCGGTCTCTCGCAGCACGCGGGCCGAGTCGGCGGCGTCCACCTCGAGGACGGTGGGACGGTACCCGCCGACGTCGTCGCCGTGGCCGTGGGTTCGACACCCGCGACCGACTGGCTGGTGGGCAGCGGGCTCACCTTGGACGACGGTGTCGTGTGCGACGAACGCTGTCGTGCCGGGGAGGGTGTCTACGCCGTCGGTGATGTGGCGCGCGGCCCGTGGGAAGGCGGCACCGGCAGACGCCTGGAGAACCGGACCAACGCCACGCAGCAGGCCGTGTTCGTGGCGGCGGACATCCTGGGAGCGCGCGAGCGGTACCAGCCCGTGCCCTACTTCTGGAGTGACCAGTACGACGTGCGGATACAGGTGCACGGATCCGTGCCACCAGACGGCGAACTAACCCTCCTGGAGGGCGCCTTGGCGTCCCGCCGGTTCGTGGTGCTCGTCTCGCGGGGCGAAACCCCCGTCGGGCTCGTCGGGTGGAACAGCGGGAAGAGGCTCAGCGTCGCCCGTCGCGAGTACCTCTGAGCCACCGCTGCCGGGCCACCGGCCGATGGGCGCCCCGGGGTCGGTCGGTTCATCGCGTACACCGTGAGGGGCCTCCAACCGTGAACGGCGCGGGCCCCCTCTTCGGTGGTCGTCTACTTCAACAACCCGTGCTGCCTGGCATAGGCGTCCGCCACGTCCTCGGGGTCCTTCTTGTCCTCGTCCACCTGTCGGTTCAGCTCGGTGAGCCGGCCCGTGGTCAGGAGGTTACCGAGCCGGGCGAGGCCTTGCGGACGGTGTCGTCGGGCTTGCGGTCGCATGCGGAGGGAAGGGGGCCCATGCTCTCGTGAGCCACCTGACCGAGGGGGAACGATTCGGCTTCCCCGTCCGGGGGACAGAGGGTCTATCCCGCTGCGTGCACGGACGACGGCTACGAAGCCGTCGGCTTCCTGAACAACCCTTCCAGCGGCCAGTGCATCAACCTGCAAGGACCGGCCTCCGAACCAGGCTCGGCCAGCCGGGCACCCAAGAACCGCCCGGACGCCACCGCCACCGTCTTCCTCGACGCCGACTGCGAAGGCGACACCTCCTACGCTCTGCCCCCAGGCACAGGCTCACCCGGCCGCCTGCTCCTGCGCTCCGTCGTCTTCTCCTGAACCGCGACCACTGTGCCGCTGCCGTCGGGGCCGGCAGCCCCCCGGCCCTGGAAACCCGGCTGCCGGGCGTGTGAGACGGGGTGAGGTGGCGATGACATACGGGCATCACCCCTGGTTGATCTTGCGGGTACCGTTCAACTCAGCGATGCCCGCATCACGTGGGTATCGCCGGCACGCACGCCGTGGGCATGCTGCCCGCCTGCCCCGGAAGGACCTGCGACTGTGGAATTCCCCAGCATCGACGTGCCTGGAAGCGGACAGCTCCATGCCCGCATGACCACCTCTCTCGGCGAGATCGTGGTCCGCCTCGAGGAATACCGGGCCCCCGGCACGGTCAAGAACTTCGTCGGCCTGGCGACGGGCACCATCGACTGGGAGGATCCTGCCTCGGGTGAGTCGATGAAGGGCACGCCGCTGTACGACGGCACGCTTTTCCACCGGGTCATCCCCGGCTTCATGATCCAGGGCGGAGACCCCCTCACCCGCACGAAGGACACGGCCTCACGCTGGGGAACAGGCGGTCCCGGCTATACGTTCCCCGACGAGTTCCACCCCGAACTGCAGCACAGGAGCGCCGGCGTGCTGGCCATGGCCAACTCCGGCCCCGCAACCAACGGCTCCCAGTGGTACATCACCGAGGGACCGGCCCCCCACCTGAA
>NZ_JBEYRP010000071.1:0-8673 GCF_040704085.1 Streptomyces sp. NPDC047841 | reverse complement strand
TCAGGACGAACGCGAGCGGTCGACCGATGGCGTCGCAGGCGAGGTGGATCTTGCTGGTCAGACCGCCTCTGGACCGGCCGAGGGCCGGGCTGTGGAGCCCCGTTACCTTCTTCGTGGCCTCGCAAGGAGGCTCCCGGCCTTCGGCCCCGGTAGGACTTGAGCCCCCAGTCGAGATGATCGAAAAGGTGGTGTCGCCGGTGCCGGAGGCATTGGCAGACCGCTGATTAGAGGCACGAGCGCCAAACCCTCGACCGGGTACCGCAGTCTCTTCGTAACGTGGATGCCGGCACGCTGATGCCGCAGGTGAGGCCGGGAAACAGGCGAGGGCGGGAGCAACGGTTGTGACGGACGAAACTGGCATCGGCGTCTATCTGGGGCTGGATGTCGGCAAGGGCGAACATCACGCCGCCGCCGTCAATCGCGCCGGGAAGAAGGTGTTCGACAAGCCGTTGCCCAACAGCGAACCAAAGCTGCGGGAGCTGTTCGACAAGCTCCGGGCCAAGCACGGGACCGTGCTGGTGGTCGTCGACCAGCCGGCTTCCATCGGAGCTCTGCCCCTGGCAGTCGCCCGAGATGCAGGTTGCCAGGTCGCCTACTTGCCCGGGCTGACCATGCGGCGAATTGCCGATCTTTACCCGGGTGAGGCCAAGACCGATGCCCGTGACGCGTTCGTCATCGCGGACGCTGCCAGAGCTATGCCCCACACCCTGCGGGCGGTCGATCCCGCCGATGAGACAGTCGCCGAGCTCGCGATGATCGCGGGCTTCGACGACGACCTGGCGGGCGAGTCCACCCGGATCGCCAACCGGCTCCGCGGCCTGCTCACCCAGATTCATCCGTCGCTGGAGCGGGTCCTGGGCCCGCGGATTCAGCATCCCGCCGTGCTCAGACTGCTGGAGCAGTTCGGTTCCCCGGCCCAGATCCGCAAAGCCGGAAGGCGACGACTAATCACGCTGATACGGCCGAAGGCACCGCGGATGGCCGAGCGGCTGGTCGACGACATCTTCACCGCACTCGACGAACAAACCGTCGTCGTTCCGGGCACCGACGCGGCCGCGTTGATCGTCCCCAGCCTCGCCAGTTCCCTCACGTCCGTCCTTGAACAGCGCAAACTCCTCGCCGTGAGAATCGAAGAGCTTCTGGAGGCCCACCCTCTTTCCCAGGTCCTGATCTCGATGCCCGGCATCGGGGTCAGGACCGCAGCCCGCATCCTCATCGACGTCGGTGACGGCAGCGGCTTCGCCACCGCCGGCCACCTCGCCGCCTACGCAGGCCTGGCACCCGTGACCAGGAACTCCGGCTCCTCCATCCGCGGCGAACACCCTTCACGGCGCGGCAACAAGCAGCTCAAACGGGCCTTCTACCTCGCCGCGTTCGCCTCGCTCTCCCAGCCTGAGTCCCGTGCTTACTACGACCGAAAACGCCGCGAGGGGAAACACCACATCGCACCCTCGTCGCACTGGCCCGACGCCGCATCGACGTCCTCTTCGCGATGCTCCGAGACGGCACCTTCTACCAGTCGCCCACCCCGGCTACAGCTTGACGAAGCCCATAGAGGCACCTTTTTAGCGCGCACGTGGGCGGAATCGAGGACCACGCGGGAGACGTCGATGAGGCCGGCGTCGTCGAGCCGGTGCAGGACCGCCTCGTGCAGCCGGCCCCACACCCCGGCCCGCGACCAGATCAGGAACCGGCGGTGCGCGGTCGACTTCGATACCCCGAAACACGGCGGCAGGGCCCGCCAGGCACAACCGCTGACCAACACGTAGATGATTGCCGCGAACAGCGTCTCATCAGGCGTGTCCTGCGTTCCGCCGCCCTGTGGCCGCACCTTCGGCGGTGGGATCAACGGCTTCGCGATCTCCCACAGCCCGTCCGGAACAATCCAACCGCACGTACCCCGCCCCATACACAGCCCAACGAGCGATCACCACATAGGACACCGTCTTAGGGAGTGATGGAATCGGCAAGGTGAACTCAAGTGGCCGAAATGGGTCGTCCAGGTTGTACCTGAGCTGACCTTGGCTGATCGTCATGTCGGTACAGGGCGGGACGCTCGGCACCATGACAGCCCATACGGGGGAGACCTTGGCGTCAGGGATCAGCGGCGCGAACGACAGGAAAATCTGCGCGATGGGATCAGGGCTCCGGTTCATCACGTGGAACAACCACTTGCCGTGCGCATCCTGGCTTGCCCAACCGGACACCCTGGATGCCTGGGCACGCTCTTCTTTCACCGCCGCCTCGTCGGCCTGATGCAACTGGGACTGGGCGACAAGGACGGCCCACACGGTTCCCGGAACGGTGACCAGGACGGCCAGAAGACTCGCGATCACCGTAAGATCCCGCCACTGGCGCGGCTTCCGCTCCGTACCCCCCGCGTCGACGCGTTCTCGCTGCCCCACTTTGCCCGGCCTCTGGCGGCTCAACCGCAGCGTCACTCGCTGCCCACTACGTACGCGGCGCATGGCCCCTCCCCGCTTCACTGCTGCCAGAGACGCAACAGGCGCCGCAGTTGGCTCCCTGGATCAGTTGCCGATTCTCCTGCCGTACGCTGCCGCCGCACCGGACGCCGGCCCGGCCGGCGAACGTGCCGGGGATCGGCGACGTCGGTAGCGGGGCGTGGACGATCGCGCCCTTGTTGGCCTCGGGGATCAGGCCGTGGACGAGGACACAGGAGGCGTCGATGCGGCCCGGCGAGTCCTGGTCGGAGGGCTGCCACGTCGCCCACTCGTTCTCCAGGCCGGGGACGAACGCCCCGCGCAGCCGCACCCTGTCCTCGATCATCTGCTGGGCAATCGGCTCCGCGCGCAGCAGCTTGCCCTGCTTGGCGCTCACCGCGTCGATCCGCCTTCAGCTTGTCCTTCGGGATCGCGCCCTCCTCCTGCAGTGCGTTCCAAGCCGTGACGATGGCGAGCGTGCACATGTCCCGGCCGAAGTTCCACTCGACGTAGATGACGGCCGCGTTGGTCTCGTGCGCCAGCAGACAGGCCGTGCGGGACCACTCGGCCGACGACATGGCTTTCGTCCGGTCGTGGGTGATCCAGACCCGGTTGCCACCCGCGCGCCCTGGCAGTACACCGGCGTCGCGGGCGAGGCCACCAACCGCCGGGTCGGGGTGTCGCTGCACCTGGCGTCCGCTAACGTGTCGGCCGCGGTGAACCGGCGTCCGTTCCTGCCCAGAAGCGGGGATCCCACCTCGTCGAAGGCCGACGCCCGCCCGCCCTCACAGCAGTCCGGGCCGCTGCCACTCGTGACCAAGGACGTGGTGGTCGAGGAAGTTCAGGAACGCCTCGTACCAGACCTGGATGTGGCCCGGGGAGAGGATCCAGTGGTTCTCGTCCGGGAAGTACAGGTACTTCGCAGGCACCTCGAACCGCTGCAGATCCTGGAAGAGCGCGGCGCCCTGGCCGACCGGCACGCGGTAGTCCTTCGCGCCGTGGATGACCAGCATCGGCGTCCGGATCTTCGCGGCGTCCAGGTACGGGGAGTGCGCCTCGTACCGCTCGGGCCGGGTCACCGGGTCCCCGAAGATGCACTGAAAGTACCAGGGCGCGTCGGTGTCGCCCTGAAAGGACCGCAGGTCCCACAGGCCCGCGTGGCTCACGATCGCCTTGAACCGATCGGTGCTCGTGGCGACCCGGTTGGCCATGTAGCCGCCGTAGGAGCCGCCCCCGAGCGCGGTGCGCGCGGCATCGATGTTGTCACGGGCCTCGGTTGCGTCGGTCAGCGCCATCACGTCCGTGTACGGGACCCCGCCCCACTGCCCCCAGCCGCGCCGGTGGCCCTGCTGACCGTAGCCGGTCGACAGGGCCGGGTCGGGCAGCAGCACCGCGTAGCCGCGGGCCGCGAACGGCCACGGGTTCCACCGCCAGGTCCAGCCGTTCCAGCTGCCCTGCGGCCCGCCGTGCACGGCGACGAGCAGCGGCGCGGGGTTCTCGGCCGACGCGCCCTCAGGCAGCACGAGCCAGCCGCGCAGCCCGTACCCGTCCGCCGCGTTGGCGTGCACCTCGGTGAGGGTGCCCGGCAGCGCGTCGAACGCACCGGGGGCGGGCAGCTCGACCGGCGTCTGGTCGGCAACGCCGGCCTCGAACCTGACCGGCCGCGGCGGCGAGTCGATCGCGTTGCGCAGCGCGTACAGCGTCAGCCCGTCGGGGGCCACGCAGAGCGAGCCGTACGCGCCCGAGGCGGTGAGCCGGGTCACGGTGCCGTCCGCGTCCCGCCGGAAGACGGGCGCGTGCCCCTCCACATCGGCCACGAAGAAGAGGGCGTCGTCGACCGGCGAACAGACGGCGCCGACAGGCCAGTTGTCGAACCCGGGCAGCAGATCGACGGCCTCGCCGCCGTCCACGCCGACCCGGACGAGCGTCATGTCCATCGACTCGTCGTAAGTCGGCCACGTCATCCGCGAGCACACGACCGCCGAGCCGTCGTGCGTGAACACCGGCGCCTCGTAGAGGTGCTCCACATCGCCCAGGACGAAGACCTCCTCGCCGGTGGCCGCGTCTGCCACCACCACGGCGGTGCGGTTCTCGGCGGGCACCCGGCCGGGTACGAACCGGGTGTAGGCCACTCGCGTCCCGTCGGGCGACAGCGCCACGTCCCCGGGGTGCTCGAGGCCGACGCCCTGCCCGCCGGCGTCAACCACGGCGCCCTCGGCCCCCGCGCGCACGAAGGTGTGCTGTTCCTCGGGGCCGAGATCGCGGTCCCAGGCGCGGGTCGGCCCGGCCTCGTACAGGATCGCGGTGACCTTCGCGTCCTTGCGCGCCGTGCGCAGCTTGCCGTGTGCGTCGGCGTCGGAGGCCCCGGGCAGCAGCCCGGCGGTGTGGGCCAGCGCGCCGGAGTCCCGGGCGATGGTGAACGCGGTGATCCCGCCCGGGTGCCGGGCCACGACGGCGGCCTCACCACGCCCGGGCAGCGCCCACAGCGCGGCACCCTCGTGCTTGTCCTCCTCACTGTCGTCCTCGCGTTCCGACAGGAAGTACAGCACCCCGTCCGGGCCGAACGCGGGCCTGGACTCGCCCTTCCCCGACCGGGTCAGGCGCAGCGCCTCGCGCTCCCCGGCCGGATCGATCTCCCACAGCCCGGACACGAACCTGGTCCGGTCCTCCGACAGCGTCTGCACGGTGGCGACGAGACGGCCACCGTCGGCGGACAGCGCAAGGGAGTTGACGCGAGGCTGGGCGAGGAACGCGGGCAGGTCGTGGAAGGCGGTCGTGCCACCGGGGATCGCAGACATGCGGACGATTCTTGCTCGCGAAGGAGGCGGTGAACAGCGGATTACGGGCGCCGCCCGCCAGGGGTGCCTGCCGCCCGTCCGGCGAAACGCAGAGATTCCGCCCGATCGAAGTGATCGGACGGGATCCCGTCAACCGCCTACGAGCTGACTCGTGAACGGTGTCGCGCCCGCCGTCGTCCGACTTCGAGAGGACGACGAGTCCCCACGCGAATGCGCCCCTGAGAGGTCGTTTTGTCCCGGTGTTTTATCTTGGGATCTGTTGTTTGGTCTGTGGTGTCGGGTCGCGCTAGGAGATGGTGTTCTCGCCGGTGAGGCGGCGGGCCATGAGGTCTGTCATGGCGAGGTGGATCATGGCTTCGGATCAGGCGGACAGGGTCTCGTAGTCGCGGGCGAGACGGCGGTGGAGCGTCAGCCAGCCGTAGGTCCGCTGGACCGCCCAGCACTTCGGGATCGGGGTGAATGCCTTGGTCCCAGAGGTGCGGGCGGTGATTTCCATGTTGATGCCGAGGGTGGCCGCGTGCTCGACAAGGTGCTGGCGGTAGCCGCCGTCGACCCAGACCTTGCGGATGCCGGGGTGTTCGGCGGCGACCTGGTCCAGGAGCCGGGTGCCGGCGACGGAGTCCTGCACGCTCGCCGAGGTGACCAGCACGGCCAGCAGGAGGCCGAGGGTGTCGGTGACGATGTTCCGCTTCCTACCGACGATCTTCTTCCCGGCGTCGATGCCCTGGCCGTTGGCAGGGACGCTGGTGGAGGTCTTGACGCTCTGGGCGTCGATCACACAGGCCGATGGCTCGGCGTCCCGTCCTTCCTTCTCCCGCTGCAGCCGCCTGAGCAGGCCGTTGAGCTGAGCGAACACGCCTTCCTGCTGCCACTTGGCGAAGTATCCGTAGACCGTGTTCCAGTGCGGGAAGTCGTGCGGGAGATAGCGCCACTGCACGCCGGTGCGGTCCACATACAAGATCGCGTCCATGATGTCGCGCAGATCGTGCTCGGGCGGCCGGCCGAAGTCCAGAGCCCTGCCGCGGCGCTCGAAGTGCCAGGCCGAGAGCACCGGCTCGATCAACTCCCAGCGGGCATCGGACTGATCACTCGGATACAGGCGTCGCGTCGGCATGCTTCCGGCGTATCGCAGCGAATCGAGTGCGCCCAGGCGCACAGCAGCGGCGACCGAAGCACACAGCCACGAAGACCGGACGTCCTGGGATGAGACAGGAACAAGCCACATCCCGCCCCACCCGTCTCCCCGCCCAGCACACAGGCCCTGACCACACCGCACTACCCCTTCCGCACCGCGATCCCACACTCCAAGAACCTCCCGATACCTGGGCAATATAGATGAAAACGACCTCTCAGTGCCTGTTTCCGAACCCTGAAAGCGATGGCGGCAGGGTCGGGGCAGCGCATGAGCGGGGCGGCGGTGACGGCCGGGGTGAGCGGTTCGCGCACGGCGGCCGCGGTCTGCTTGCCGGCGGCCGCGCACCCCGGCGGCGTCGTGCTCCACGCCGTCGACTGCACCAACGACGTCAGGCGCCCCTTCGGCGCTGCTGCCGGATCGGCTCACCGACCTGATGCAGATGTGTGAGGGCCTCGCGGTACGACTGGATCAGGCCGGTCTCGTGGTAGGGCACGCCGATCTCCGCGCAGTAGGCACGGACGACGGTCTGCGCACGGCGCAGATGGGGCGTGGGCATGCTCGGGAACAGGTGGTGCTCGATCTGGTAGTTGAGCCCGCCGAGCAGAACGTCGGTCAGCCGTCCGCCGCGCACGTTGCGTGAGGTGAGCACCTGGCGGCGCAGGAAATCGGGCCGTTCGTCGCCGCGGAACGTGGGCATGCCCTTATGGTTCGGCGCGAAGGTGCACCCGAGGTAGACGCCGAAGAGACACTGGTGCACGGCGAGGAACGCCACCGCCTTGCCCGGGGAGAGCACCAGGAACAGGGCGGACTGATAGGCCGCGAGGTGAAGCAGGAGCAGCGCCGCCTCCAGCGTCCGGTGCTTCATGTCCGGTGAGCGCAGCGCCCGCAGGCTCGCCACATGCAGGTTGAAGCCCTCCAGCGTCAGCAGCGGGAAGAACAACCCCGCCTGGTGACCGCCGATGAGACGGGCCAGGCCCCGGGCGTCGCGGGCCTGTTCCGTGGACCACACCAGGATGTCCGGGGCGACGTCCGGGTCGAGTTCCTCGTGGTTGGGGTTGGCGTGGTGACGGGTGTGCTTGTTCACCCACCAGCCGTAGCTCATGCCGATCCCGAGATTGCCGAAGAGCCGGCCCCACAATTTGCTCGGCCGGCGTCGCCGGAACACCTGACGGTGCGCGAGATCATGGGCAACGAGAGCAATCTGGCCGAACATCAGCGCCAGGAAGGCGGCCGTCGCCATCTGCCACCAGGTGTCCCCGAGCGCGGCAAAGGCTCCCCATCCGCCCGCCGTCAGCGCGATCACCAGACCGAGCCGCGTCGTGTAGTAGCCCGGACGGCGTCTCATCAGCCCCGCCTCGGTGATACGACGGGACAGCCGCGCGAAGTCACTGCCGGCTCCGGCACCGGAGGGACGGGGTCGGGCGGCGGGCACGGTGGCCGCGACGGCCTGCGGGGAAATCGTCATGCCACCGAGTCTCCGCGCCTGCGACCAGCCGAAACAGCCTGCCAGTCACCCTCTCGCACAGGGGGTTTACCCCAGGAAGGCGTGGGTGCTGCCCCGAGGCCCACCGGCCCTGGGGGCAATGCCCGGGGCCGGTGACGGGGACTGGCTCCTGGTCGTCGAGGCACTGCTGAAGGACACCGTCGGCCTCGGGCACGCCGGCTACCTGGCCTACCACGCCGCGTGCCGGCGCGCGCACGCCGGCCGCGAGCCGCTCCCCGAGCTGACCGAGGTCCTGCAGCGGCAGTAGGCCGCCCGCCTGCCCGACCGATGACGTCATCGGCCTGCTGCGGGAGCTGGTGCTCACTGTCCATGCCGGCGCCGGCGGCCTGTTCCGCTGGGCCCGCCCGGCCCGCAACGCCCTGGCGGGCCTGCTGCACCGCGACATCGCCGCGCCTGTCAGGCAGTCCTGGCACGCCTCCGCCTCCGCCTCCGTCGACCTCGACGAGGTCCGCGTCCTGGACGAGAGGGTCGTCCTTGGCCCGGTGCTCGAGATGGGCCCGCTCTTGGCCCGCGCGGTCCTCGACTCGCCGCGGCGGACGCCGCGGCCGGCCTGCCGCTCGCCGAGCGGACGCGGGCCTGCCCGCGGATCGTCGCCGCGGACGAGTACCTGCACGACCGGGTGCTCGCCGCCCACCCTGCCGGGGAAGCAGGGAGGGGTGTTACTCGGCTATCCACCATCCCTGTTGGGTGTGCCAGTACCTACTGAGGTTGAACTCCTGGTGTCGTAGGTGCTGACGGGTCGACGCCTGTGCGGTATCACCGGTGCATGCGGTATCCACAAGGGGGCGGGCTGAC
>NZ_JBEYRP010000070.1:0-10135 GCF_040704085.1 Streptomyces sp. NPDC047841 | reverse complement strand
CCTGGGCCGTGGGGGTGCCGCGGCGTGGGTGCAGCCGGGTGGCGGTGCGGCGCAGCCCGGCCAGTTCGGGGACGACCGCTTCGACGTCGGTGGGGAGTTTTGGTCGGTGCAGCTACTTGATGCACCGTTCTTCGGGCCAGCGGTAACCGTGTACTACGACCGATCGGTCGGCCTGGCAGGCATCGCGGTCAACGCACTGCGCGGCCCGCAGGTGACCCTGGACGGGTTGACACTCGTAGGTCAGGTGCCGTCACGCTTGGAGGATCAGTTCATCGACTACCTCAAGACGCACACGAAGGAACCGCAGTATTCGCAGCATGCCGATCCGTGCTCGGAGCAGCTCGGTCTGGTGCTTCGGGCTCAGCGGGCCGGTGACCTCGTGCTGAGCCGCCCGGTCATGGTGGCCGAAGCATGGGCCGACCGTTGCGGGGACACCACGGAGGGCTGCATCCCCCAACAGGAATGGAAAACCTTCGAGTGGTGAGCGCCGGCAGGCCCTTCCAAAGTAACTGCCGAGCGAATGCCCTCCTCCCCATCTCTTCCTCCGACATCACGCTTTCAAGTTCAGTAGCGGCCGGCGCAGCTCATACTGAACCAGACGTAGGAGATCGACCTGCGCGCCGCACAGCAAAGGACACCTTCTCCGCCCCAAGAGCCGACTCGACAAGGGCAGCCGGGGCAGGCGCTGCGCGACCTAAGCTGCTTGGTGCGTTCTGCCGCCCGGTTCCGGCGCAGCCCTGTTCGCAATCCCAAAATGCGTCAGTGTTTTGTTTATTATTCATACCAATTTTCTCCACCAGCCGCAAGGTATCGGTGAACATAGTCTCGCAAGTCTCTGGCAACCCATCGACGACTATCTGTCTCATGCTGCCAGACAAAAATGTCGCGCCTTGGTGGTTCCACAACAAAAGCGAAAAGGTCACCGCCGCCATTGTCTCCAAGGAACAACAAGGGATTGAACGGCATGTAGAGGTTGCCGAATCCTGCAGCCTCTCTCATTTCGCGATTGCGTGACACGATACCTGCGGCGGGCCACACAAACCCGCATCCGAATTCATCAAAAACTCCGTTGGCCTCGCGCAGGAAGGACTTTAGCTCTGCGGGAAACTCCAGCCCGAGGGCCAACTCGGCTGAGGCGAGTTCACTCTCATCAACTGGATCCGCGAGGTCAACTTCCTCAGAGAGAGAAGAAATGAACTCAACCCACATCAACTGCCTCCTTGACTTGTGAAAGTAAGAGAACACGAAGGGCGGCAGTTCAGCAATAGTAAACCGGACAGGGCGCAGCACCGCGCTCGCCGTCTTCGTCTTGCCACGGCGTAGGTCCTGCAGTGGATCGGTGTCAGTGGGGTCGGCAGCGACAGGGGGTGTCAGTCTGCCACCAGGTCACTGCCAAGCCGGTTGATACGGCGGACGGCTCCGCCGAGGACCGCTACGGCAACGGAGCACCGCTACGAGGCAGGGGACAGGTGTGGGTCATATCCGTGTTGCAGGGCGGCCACAGGGCTTCCTGTCCCCGGTCCGGGCGGAAGGCGGCCTCGATCGGAGTATGGGCAGCAGGCCAGCGGAGGCCCGCAGGCCCCTGGAGAACGCCGATCAGCGCGCCGCCGGGGAAACCCCCGTACCCGTGACCCGTTGGAGAGATGCCGCAGAGCCGTCTGGCGGCTCTGCAAGCCATCGACCTGGGATGGAGCCCGTTCGGCTGAGACGTGGTACGGCAGCACTACTTCGCCCTCGCCCACACCCGGGGCCGGCCGCTCCCGAGGCCCGGCTCGTAAAGCTCACCACGGCCGGCAAGTGGGCGCTCAACCCGAGCGCAGCCCGGCACTACCACGCCGCGAAGGACCCCCCCCGACCGCAAGCACATCCAACCCGTCGACATCGACGGCGAAGCGGTCGACAGCAAGCTCGGCACCTCCCTGGACCACACCCGGCGCCGGCCCGACAGACTCACCCCGAACGACGCGCCCAACTGGACCGCGTTCTGTAATTCCCTCGTGAGCCGAAGCAGGGCAGTTGCCACATAGGCAGTCTTGTTGTCACCTGCAGGGTGCGGCGCCGGAAGGTCTCAACTCTTGACGGTCTCCGCGATCTGCTGGGCGGCCTGCGCAGGGGTGAGGTGCGTGGTGTCGACGACCTCGGCCTCGGCGTGCAGCCACGTACGGGCCGCCTCGGCGTAGGACTCGAGGTACCGGAGACGGAACGGGGAGTTGGGGCCGAGAACGGTGTCGCCCGCGATGCGCGCGCGGAGGGTGTCCTGGTCGGCATGGAGGACGAAGTGCCGGACCGGAATATCGTGCGCGGTAAGACCCGAGCTGATCTCGCGCCAGTACTGCTCGACCAGGACGGTCATGGGCATCACCAGGGTGCCGCCGGTGTAGTCGAGGATGCGTCGGGCGGTCTCGACCACGAGGGGCCGCCACGGTGGCCAGTGCTGGAAGTTGTCCGTCGCGGGCAGCCCCGGCGTGATGTCCATGAGCGTCTCGCCGACCTTCTCGGCGTCGAACACCCGTGAGTCCGGAATCAGCTGCTGGAGGAGCGTGCTGGTTGTCGTCTTGCCCGCACCGTGCGTGCCGTTGAGCCATACGATCATGGACCTGACGCTACTGAACTTGAACTCGTGATGTCGGGTTCATCGCGAGCTGACGTGCGTCAGATGTGGGCCCTGACTTGCCGCACTGGATGTCCAAGGGCGCTGCCCGGTCACCTGGACCCCGCTCATCGACGTCACCACCGGCGCCGGCGTCGTGACGAAGGCTTCCAGGCCGTCCGCCCGGCAGCGGTTGATCAGTGCGGAAGCGATGAAACTGTCGAGCTCGTTGAACCCGTCGAAGGTGACCACGGCTACCTGCATCACAACCCCTTCATCAGCCGCACCGAACCCGCAGTCTCGCCCACCGCCCTTCTTTCGCACCAGCCGCTCACGTGTCTGTTCCCGTCAGCGGGCTGTCATGCGGCGAGAAGTGGCGCCTTCTGCGGGGAGGTAAGCGTCCGGCCCAGGCGGGTCAGCGGGGACAGGGCCATCAGCGCCGGTGACAGCGGCATGCCCGCCGCTGTCACCGGCCGAATTCGGCGCGGCCGGACGGTCCGGCGAGGCCGGGCGCGGGCCGGGCTGGCGCGCGGGCGACGGCACGACACCACAGCCGCGCCAGGCGCAGCACGGGCGGGACCCGCGCGGGCGGGACAGCGGCACGCGGCCCGGCCGGCGAGCACAAACACAGGCACAGCGGCCGGACGGCCGGGGGGGCAACCGGGCGGCGGCCGACAGGGCCGGTCAACGACCAGGAACGCAGTAAGCATTGAGGGAGCGGCGAGTCCTGTGGTCTACAGGCTCGGGTGCCCGGTCGTCACGGCCCCGCCGGGCAGACCCGCACAGCCGTCGCCGGCGCCTGCCGGCGAGCGCTCCTGATCGGTTCCAGAGACGTCACCGAGCGCAGAGGAACGGCGCCCGGTTTGGGGCCGTAGCCGGTCCCGTCCGCGGCGGCGGGTGCGCGCGGGGCCCGCGGGTAAGGCCGCCCCGCCGGCCGGGCCTGTGGAGCTCGCGCCGCTGCGCGACCGGCTGCGGGCGACGAAGGGGCGGCTCACTCTCCAGTCCCTCGCACGACCGGACGGCCCCCCGGGGCATACCCGTCTCGGCGCGCATCCTGCACCGGGCCCTGAACGGACGTCTTCCCACCCAGTACACCGCCCCCGCAAGCGCCCGGAACGCGGGTACCGGTGAGGACAAGGCCGGGCGGGCGCGGGCGCCGAGGCCGCCGTACGCCCCAAGCCAGCCCGGAAAGCCGGCAGGGGGTACGTACCGGGCGCGGGATCACCACCGGAGCGGGACCGGTCGGGGACCACCAAGAAGGTTCAGGCGGATACCGGCAGCCACGGGCCTGCGTCAGTTGACCGCCTCACCCGAGCACCCCGGCACCAGACCGCGGACCAGACCCAGCCTGACGGAGACAACCGGACGGCCCCGGCGGGCAGCCAGGCGGGGACCGCACACGGGGCGCACGACGAGCAGCAACATGGACGCGGGCAGCCGGACCCAGGCCCAGCCCGGCGGGACGGGGCGCGCGGGCCGGCACAGCGCCGCGGTGACACTGCGGCCCGGGTGCGAGGCGCGGGCGGGCATGGCGGGAGCGCGACGTTGCCGGGAGGCGACAGGACGGCAGGCACGGGAAGTACGGCTGCGAGCGCGGGAAGTACGGCGGCGGGCGCGGACGCGGCCGGGCCGGGCGACGGGCGTCCTCCGGGCACGGCACCGCACGGCGCCGGGCTGTCGACAGTCATGCAATTCCCCACGGATCGCGCCGTCGGCTTTACGCACCCGCGAACTCGGTCCGATGACCGGCTCAGACGGCTACACGAACGGGCAAAGCGTCCGCGCGTCCGTAGGCGAGCACTTGGGCGAGGACTTTACGGAACTGGACGACAGACACCGACCCGAAAGGGCAGGCCACCCGCGGGCTGTACGTGACGGCGACCGAGACCGTGTCGACCCGGGTAGCCGAGGAGCTCGTCCCGGAAGCTCCTACGCACGGCGGCGGCCCCCGCGCGGTGGGCCGATCCCGCCTGGCTGGGGCCTTGATCGCCGCCGACCACGACAGCCCGCTGCACGGCTTTACGGGGGCGCTGGCGCGCCCGCCTCCGCGACGCCGGGCCGCCGATAGGGCGATCCGTGGCGGCTGAGGCGGGAGCAGCAGCCCGCCACGATGGCCGGCCGGTTACGCGTCATAGCGGCCGAACAGCAGTCGGACCCCGAACACCGCTTCCGGATCGAGCAGTTGATCAGCGAGGTCCGGGAGCAGCTGGTGCAGCCATACGAGTCAGCTACGCCACATCACTGCAGGAAGCTGTCGATGGGTGCCGCGTGGTATTCCGTCGCGCCCGCGGTGGTGATGCCGCCGGCTGAACCGGGCAGCCGCAGAGCGCCGGCACCGCTCACGTACAGGTCGGCCGTTCCGTCACCGTCCGTGTCGCGCAGCCGTACCAGGCCACCGAACTGCTCGTCGGCTGTCAACACACCCGGGACACCCCGGGTGTTGCGGGCGAACCACTGTGAGCCGGCACCGGACAGGCCGCCCGCCCGCCCCTTGAAGATGTGCACGCCGCCCGCGTAGTCGTGGTCATCGATCTCCTCGCCCGGCACGCCGACTGCGAGATCCGCGTAGCCGTCGCCGTTGACGTCACCCGCCGAAATGGATGAGCCGAATTCGTCCCGATTCTCGGGAGATCCGGTGACGCCACTGGTCGACTGGGTGAGGCGGGTGCTCCGGGACGGGCCGGCGGACGAGCCGTACCAGACGCTGACTCGGCCTTTGTGCTTCGAGTAGAGGGGTGTGCCGACGGCGATGTCGCCGTAGCCGTCCTTGTTGAAGTCGGCGATGACACCGTCGCCGCCGCGTTCAGAGCTGCCGCCGTTGCCGGATTCCGACTCCAGGCGGAGGCTCTTGCCCGGGGTGAGTGAGCTCGCGCCTCCCTTGATGAACCAGACGTCGGACGCGATGTATTCGGGGCTGACCACGTCACCGATGATCGCGAGGTCGGTTTTCTTGTCGCCGTTGACCTTGCCGGAGATCAGCGCGGTGGCGTAGAAGGACGACGTCTTGTCGAGCTTGGTCACGGTACCGGTGGTACCGGTGCGCTTGAAGGGGCCGCGGTAGACGTAGGTCATGGACTCGTTGATGACGGCCAGGTCCTGCTTGCCGTCCCCGTTGAAGTCGCCGGTCGCCAGGTCCTTGCCCATGTAGTTGTTGCGCCCCGGGTTCTTGTTCGGCAGAGCCGTACCCGTGGACAGGCCGGAGGGGGACCCCCAAAGGATCGTCACGGCGCCTTGAAAATGGTTCTCGCCGGTCGCTGCCACCGCGAGGTCGCCGTAACCGTCGCCGTCGAAATCCGCGGCGGCCCGCACCTCGCCGAACATGTCGTCGGCCTCGTCGGATCCGGGCACGCCAGGGCTCGCCTGAGTGATGCGCTGCTGCTTGGGGCCGGGCCCGGTGGCAGTGCCGAAGACCACGGTGACACCGCCGCCCCCTCTTGCGCTGAAGCTCGAGTACGCGTAGTCGCGGTACCCGTCGCCGTTGAAGTCGTCGCCGTGCCGCGCGGGCGCGGCGCTCGCTGCCGCGGTGGGCAGAGCGAGGGGGATGAGGCCCGCTACCACGAAGGTGGCGAGCGTGGCCGTTGTGCGGACGGGCATGAGTATCGGGGCTCCTTGTGATCGCGCAGACAGCGGGCTCAACCGGCGGGCGAACGGGGCGCGTGGCCGCTGGTTCGCGGGGCCCCACGTCGTTCACCGAAAGTCTCCCGAGTGACGCGTGGGGTCCACCGAACAGGAGACCAGCAGTGGGGCCGAAAGGTTGCACGTTGACGCAGGATGCGTCGGCTGTTCCTGGGCGCAGGAAGTGGGCGCCAAACACAAGATCCTCACCCTCGCCGAGTTCCTGCCCCTGCTGCCGGCGGCCGAGCCGCACCCCGATCCAGGCTTCGACACCCTGGCCCCGGGAGCAGTTGCTGTTCCAGGACCGCTCCGGCGCGCGCTGGTGTGTGGCCTGTGGCGGGTTCGCGGTCCGCTGGCTCACGCCCGAGCAGTGCGCGCACTACCGTCGCTGCCACGAGTCGGCTCGATGACAAGCGGCGGAGACCGCGGGCGTGGTGCCCGCGGTCGCCACCACCAGGCGGGCTCGCGTCAGAGCCCGGTCAGGAGTGTGCCCTGTTCAGGTGCTGCCCCGTGCCGGGCACGGCAACGGGACAGCAGGTCAGACCACGAGGTTCAGGCGGCCGGGCGGACGGCGAGGTCGGCGGCGATCCGCGCGAAACGGACAGCCTCCTGAAGGGTGAACATGCAGTCGGCGTCGGTCAGTTCGTCCTCGTCGAGGATGCGGGCGGCCTCCCGCATCGTGCGCAGGGCCGCCGCCGCAACGACCGCGACCGGAGCGGTCGTGGTGTAGATGCGCTCCCACATCCTCGGCTCGGTGAGCCATCCGCCGCACCCCGTAGATCGCCGGATTGCGAATGTGGCTGGCGCCGAGGAGCCGGTCCAGGACGTCCGCGGCCGCGCGCAGCAGGTCCGCGCTCGCCGATTCCTCTTCCTCGGCGGCCATCTCCAGCACCATGTACACGACCTGGACGAGGGGCGCGTCGTGCACCGTGACCTCGCCGACGGCGTGCTCGTCCAGGGCGGGCTGGAGGCGCGCACGGGCGGTGAGGCCGCCGGGCGCCCGGAGCAGGGCGTGCTTCAGTTCGCGGTCTTTCACAGCCCAGGCCACCGCTTCGTCCACCAGGCGGGCGGCCTTCTCCCCGTCAGCGCCGAGGCCGGCGCGCAGTTGGGCGGCGAGTCGGCGGGCGGGCTCGGCGTAGGCGGGCTCCTGGCGCGCACCGCGCGGGCCGAGTTTGGCGCGCAGCAGCTCGGTGTACTTGTCCTTGGTGCCCGTGGCCTTCTGCGCGGCGCGGGCGCGCTGGCCGGCGCGGGACTGGTTGCGTGGCATGACGTCGTCTCTCCGGGCACCCCGCGCCTGCCCGCAGTCGTGCGGGTGGGTGTCGCGGGCCCGGGTGGGGACCTTGGCCGTCTGAGCTGTCCCGGCGCGGGCGGGGATGCAGCGGCGGCGGTCGGCGGTGCGCGTCCTGCCGGTCGGCATCGTAGCGGAAGCCGCCCGCCCTCCCTCGCCGGTTCACGGGGACCGTGCTCCGTACTCGCGGGAACCCTCGGCCTCCGGGTCGTACCGTGCGTGGGCGTAGGGCTCGTTGAGGCGGCGCCGTGGCGGCGACTCGCTCACCCTCGCAAGGGTCTTGGCCTGTGGTGCCGCGGCGTCGTAGGGCGAATCCGCCGGCCTCCCTGGTCGGGTAGCGCTGGGCGTGTCCGTCTCCCTGCGGGAACGGTACGGGGCAGGGCCGCCTCTTCGGCGGAGATGACCGCGCTGCGCGCCTCCGGCTGCACCTCGCGGACGAAGGCGCGGACGTCGGAATGGAGGCTTCGGGCTTCCACGATCGTCAGCGGCGTGTCCGTCTCGGCCGCCAGTCGCGCGCCGGCGGCGAGGAGGGTCTCCCGGCCACCGCCGCCGACGTCGTAGGTGATGCGTCCGCCCCTGGCGATCACGAGCGTCTCGACGGCCTCCGCGATCCGCGGGTGCTTCAGCACGCTGCTGTCCACGCGATCACTCCCCCTTCGTCGCGGTCAGTAGTCGTTGTAGAAGGTGGCGGAGGTCTTGCAGTACGAGCGGCGCTGCCCGCTCTTGATCACGCAGACCCACAGCTTGTAGGAGCGTTTCTCGGCGATGTTGTAGCGGCCGTCGGCGGCGCTGACGACGGTGCACTGGCTGTCGTTGTAGCTGTCGGTGACGCGGTAGACGTGCGCCCCGGCGGCGGTCTGGACGTCCATCAGCGCGCGGTAGCCGTCGGTGTTGACGTCGCACACCTCCAGCCGGTCGCCCTGTTCGCGGAAGGTCGCGGCAGCGCCGCTGCCGTGCGGGCCGCCGCTGTACCACCAGGTGGTCACCGCCGCGGCGGTTCCGGCGTTGGCCGCCATCAGGGCACCCAGCGCCACGGCGGGTACGGCGACGCGGGCCGGGCCGGGTTCACGCGGACCGGCCCCGGATGAGCGAACGAGATCCGGCCGGTCTTTTCCCGGGCCGGGATGCGTGAGGCCACATGGCCCAGACCGTAGCCCGCGACCTGCTGACAGCATGGGCGCAGCTCCGGGACCTGCGTGACCCCCCGATCACCTGGGCAGTCAACTGCGCCGGCCTGAAGCAGACCGAGGTCAACGACACGGCGCACGTCTCGCGCAGCACCATCGCCCGTCTGCTGCCCTGAGGCTCGCCAGCCGCCCCCAGGCCGCCGACTCAGCGTGCCGGATACGTTCCGACGCCGCCGGTTCCCTGAGTTCTTACAGGGCGCTGGGAGGCTGCGTCGGCTCGAAGACGCTCTGCGGAGTGTTCAGCTGGGGGGGACGTCTGGCGCAGTACCTGTGCCAGATCGCGGTGTATCCGGTCGGCTTCGCCGCGGACCTGGACGGGGATGTCGCGGCGTTCGGCGACGAGGCGGTCGTAGACGGGGGTCCCGAAAACACGGTGGGGCGGTTTCCCTTCAGCGGCCGGTGCGCCGGACTGGCGCAGCATAACGGCCCGGAAACCCCCCAGCCTAAGGCGGGGCGTTCACGTAGGACGGCATCCCCATGAACCTGCGCACCATCCTCACGGGCCCCGCGCCCGGCACCGTCCAGGTCGCCGTCGGCGCGCAGCTCATAGGCGCGCGCGGCGCCGATTTGGGCATCGGCGAGGTGGGCTGCCTCGGCGGCCGTCCAGCAGCGGGCCGGGTCGGCCCTCGCGGTGAACGGCCGGCCAGGTCGGACCCCAGCGGGTCGAGGTTCCATCCGGCATCCGCCCACTGGGCGGGTGAGCGGCCGGTCAGGGCGGCGGCGTCGCCGGCGTCACGGACCGCGAGGACGCGCAGCATCCGGTACAGGCGGTGCGGGGTGAAGACGGTGCCGGCGAGCGCGGCAGCCGCCCCCTCGTTCGCGCCGATGGTGGCGTAGGCGGCCGCCGCCCGGCCATAAGCCTGCGCGTACGCCTGAAGTGCCGCCCGCCGTTCCCCGGTCAGCGGCAGGACGTACTCGGTCATGCGGGCCGGTTCCCGGCGGGCGACGTAGATCCTGCCGGCCTCCTCGTCCACGTGCACAAAGTCGGCGAGGTGCTCGCCGGGGTAGTCCGTGGGCACCTCGTACAGGCCCTGCGGCCGGATGCCGGGAAGGGGGCTCAGACGTCCTTCGGCCGCATCGGGCGGGGGCGGCGGGAAGTCGTCGCCGTACCTCAGTCCCAGCAGCCGCCAGCCCTGACTGCGCACCGCATCGGTGGGATCGTCCGCGCTGACGGCCACCACGTCGTAAGCATCGGCGGGTTCGCCCGCGAGGCCGGTGCGCGGAACGCCTTCCGCCCGCAGCACCGTGCCGGGCTCCCAGGTGATGCGCCGCCGGGCGGTCTCCCACAGGGACGCTCCCAGGCAGAGAGCAGCAGGACCGCCGACCGCGAGGCGCACACCCCGCGGACGACACCACCACAGGTGTCCGCCGTCCTCGATCCCTCTGCTCAAAGGAGCAGCATCATGACCCGGGACAACGTTCCCGCACCCGTCCAGCCGCCCGACCCCGCACCCG
>NZ_JBEYRP010000069.1:0-11381 GCF_040704085.1 Streptomyces sp. NPDC047841 | reverse complement strand
TCAGGACGAACGCGAGCGGTCGACCGATGGCGTCGCAGGCGAGGTGGATCTTGCTGGTCAGACCGCCTCTGGACCGGCCGAGGGCCGGGCTGTGGGGCCCCCTTTTCGGGCCCCGGCAGCATGCTGGTGGGCTCTGACGATGGTGGAGTCGACCGACACCAGCCAGTCGATGTCACCCGCGGCGTCCGCCCTGGCCTGGGCGACTCGCAGCATCCGGTCGAACGTGCCGTCCGCCGCCCAGCGACGGAAGCGAGTATGGAGCGTGGTCCACGGCCCGTACCGCTCAGGCACGTCCCGCCAGGCCACCCCGGTCCGGAACTTCCACACGATCCCGTTCAGGATCATCCGGTCGTCCAGCCGAGGCCGCCCCAGCGCAGGCCGGGGCAGTAACGGGCGTATCAAGTCCCACTCAGCATCGGACAGTTCATGGCGACGTATCACCACACCATGATCCACCAACCAAGATCACTTTGACGACAACTCCTAGGCGGTCCGCCCCGTGTCGTGATCTTCCAGGACAGCGTCGGCCCGTCGATGACGCGGCCACCAGAGGCCCTACGTCCAAGAGCGTTCCTGCGGACCCGTGCGGCCATCGGCTCGGCGGCTCCTGTCACTCCTCGGCGCTGCTGGTGCGTTCGGGCCCGAGGTAGCGCACGGCCGGGAAACGCTCGGCGATGCGCATCACCACGGTGGCGTGCCCGCGCGTGGCGAGGTCGCGCCGGGCCTCCTTCATGTTCAGGATCTTGTCCATGGTGTAGATCTCGGTGCAGGGACCGAGGTCGATCTGGTGCTGGCCGAGGGTGAAGAGCATCCCCTCGTAGCCGACGGTGACGCGGAACATCCCAGCACGGAGGTCCCCCAGTTGGATGAGGGCTTCACCGCTGTCGACGCCCACGGACACCGTGCTGCCCCGCAGCACGACCTCCTCCCCGTCGAGCAGGGAGAGAATGTCCCTGACCTCACGTGCATCGCGCTTGGTTAAGTTGTCGGGAACGGGGAAGAAGCAGCCGGTCCTGCTCTGCAGCCGTGTCAGGTCGTCGAAGGCATCGGCCCACAACTGGGCTTCGCCCGGCTCCCATCCCTCAGGCGTCATGGTCGTGCTGATCGGTGCTCGCACCCGGCCGGCTGCCTCCCCGGCGAAGGCGAGTTCCATGAAACGACCGGGCGTGGCCTGGCTGAGCAGCCGGAGCACTGGCACCATCGTCTGCGGCATCGCCGCCTCGGGCGGCTGGAAGGAAAACTTCAGCTGAGCGGAGAGATCGCGGTGGTTGTAGCGCAGCCGCACTCGCATCAACCCAGTCATGTCACTGCCGTGGAGGGTTCCGCCGTCCGTCCCGCTCACCCGGTGCGTGAAGGACACGGGCAGGGAGGCGAGCGGAACGCCTGAGGGCAACTGGACGACGACCTGCCCTCGCAGCGGCGGCGTCACCTCCTGCCGGGGCGAGGTGATGCGCACACCGCCCACCGTGATCCGCTCCAGCCCCAGCCCGGCGGGGCCCGACAGGGCGGCTTCGGCGAGATTGTCCGCGCTCAGCTCCACCTCTCCGCCGAAGCGCATGGTCTCCTCGAACCGCAGCCTTCGGCGGGCCTCCTGCGGGTCTCCATCGGCGAAGCGGACCCGGCCGGTGAACCGGATGGTGCCCTGCCCGTCCAGGTCGGGCCCCCGCGGCGTCAGGTGCACGACCGTCCGACCGTCGGCGTCCATGGAGGTGTGAACCGCGTGGTGGGGTGATATTTCCTGGATTCGGGTATGCAGCGCGCTGGCCCGCTCGGCGTAGTCGGAGATCCCGCCAGCCAACGTGTCGCGTTCGGCACGCGCCTCGGCGATGCACTCCAAGACATAGCCCTCGGCCTCCTGCAGTGCGTAGCGCACCAGCTCAGGATGGGCGGCGAATTTCTCGTCCAGCCAGCTGCGCCCCAGCCACCGTCGTACGAACGGAAACTCATCGCGCAGGCCGTCGAACCACTGCTGCTCGGCGGGGTTCGGGTCGATCGGCACGAGGAGATCCCAGTGGTCCGGCTGGTGACGGGCCGCAGACACCAGCGACTCCTTCACCTGCCTGCGGCGTCCGGCGTTCATCCGGCCGGTGAACGACTTCGCCTCGTACACGACCAGTTCACCGCCGTCGGTGTACTCGAACAGGTCCCGGCCGCCGTCCCCGCCCGTCCCGTCGACCGCCTGCGCGCGCTCCCGCAGGCGCATCACCAGCAGCGTCACCAAGGACTCCGACAACCTGGGGTTCTCAGCCAGCCTCTCCCATGGAACTCTCACCACACACCCACCCTACGAACCCCCTCTGACAGGCCGACCCTCTCCGTACGCCGAACTCCTCGCCTCGCCCCCCGGCTCCGGTGGGCAGGGCGAACAATGCCGGGAACGGCCGACCGGCCACCGCCGCCCACCGTAGGGGCCCGCGGGGACGCCCGCCTGTGCCTGCCGGCCGGTATACGCGGCGGCCCGTACCAGCCGAGGACCCTCCAGACTTCCGGGTGTTGATGAGGCGCGCACGGGTTCGGAGTAGGTGGCGAAGAAGCGGTCACCGGTGAGCTTGTGGTGGGCGAGCTGTTCGCGGACGGCCTGTTCGTCCGCCCAGCGGTCCGGGCTGCTGGCGAGCGCGGCCGCGTAGGCCGTCACGGCCTTCTTCAGCTTCTCGAACAGGGCCGGGGTGACGACGCGCATGCCTGGCACCGCGATGGCCTTGTCGTCGCACACCCGGCTGGGGTGCACCATGACCGCCACGGCCTCCACCTCCGGGTTGTGGTCGTTGAGCCAGCGGACGCTGCCGCCGAGCTGGTCCATGTCCTTCTTCGCGATCGTGTCGGTGGTGCACCCCGTCTTCAGCTCGCATACGGCCTGCCGCCCGCCCGAGAGCGCCCACAGGTTGTCCGGGCCCGTGCCGTACTGCTTCTCCGGCCGCGTGCTGGCGAGCCCGAGATGCAGCCCGAGCTGCTGCCAGGCCCGCTCTGCGTCGTCGGAGCGTTCCTCCTCGCCCCACACCACCTCCTCGAACAACTGCTGTATGCCGAGCCTGAGCCCGGTGCCGTCGCGGTACTCGGCGGCCAGGAACTCCGCAGCGGCGCGCGACTGCACCGCCGCCGCCTTCAGCTGGACGGGGGCGCCGCCGTTGACCGGGCGCAGGACGAACGGGTTGTCGTTCAGCGCCCCGGCTACCAGCGCCTCTGGTCGCAGGGGTCCTTGGAGGAGCAGCGAGGCGCCATCTGCCGCGTGACCGGCCCTGCGTAGTGCTGCAAGCGCGGGGACTGTGGTCTTGACCACGCAGGTGGGTGACCGGGTCGACGCTTGTCGACGATCTGGACCTGACCTGGCTCGGTACCGCGATGAGGGGCCGCTCGATCAGCTCGTCCAGGTCTTGATCTGAGCGGCGACTTCCCGTACAGGGAGCCCGTCCCGGGCGGCGCGGGCCAGCGGGAGAACGGTGTCCAGGCCAGGGCCCACCGGCATCCCGCACGCCGACAGGTAGGCCGCGGTCACCGTGGCCGCGAACAGCAGGTTCCTCATCTCCAGGCTCGGGTTTCTCGCCAGCTCGCACAGCAGCGCCGCAGCCTTGTGATGGGGCTCGGGGTAGACCTCGTGGTCAAGGATCTCCGCCCGGTGACGTGCCTCCGCCGCGACGGGGACGCCGTAGTCGACAACCTGCGGATCTCCCGAAATCTGCTGGGCCACTGCCAGGATCCACGCGAGGTCGATGCGGAGGTTCACGCGGCGTCCCTCGGTGCCGTCTCTGCCGGGGTGCCCTCGAGGCCGGGGTACCGGTCCTCGCCGACCTCAGCATCGAACACGTCCGTGTATGCCGCCAGAAATGATGCAGCGCCGGCCATGAAGGCCGCGCGGGACTGGTTCACGTCGGCCTCGATGAGGTCGGCTACGTATCCCTGGAGGCTCAGGCCGCGGCGTTTGGCGCGGTCCTCGGCGGCCGCCCTCACGTCATCGTCCAGCCGGATGTTCGTCTGCTTTGCCATACCCACCACCATAGCTAGGCACTGATACCGCTGACTAGCAAATGGCCGTGCGGGTGTCCCGGAGCCCTGCGGTCGGACGGACGCCGCGCCGTGTACGGCACCGCGCACAACACGGGGACGAAGCAAGCCAGGGGTTCTCGTTGCAGGCCAGGGCCCGGCGGCGGATCCGGGTGCTCTGGGGGCTGGCTTTATTCACGAGTCGTGGTTCTGGCACGACTTCCGTGAAGCGCGCACGCTGAGTGACGGCCGTCGCTCCAAACAGGCTTCGGGAAGTTGCCTGAAAACGACCGGGGCCAATCTTGGTGTGGTCGACAGTGCGACGTCGTGGAAGAGACATCGCCTCCCGTGGAGGGCCTGCTGTTACCGTCCATCGCGGACGTGTCGGTGCAGTCGCTGGATGTGAGCCACGAGGCGATACGCGTCAACGTCAGCAGTACGTCGGCCGGGGCGGCATGCCCGGACTGTGGAAGCGAGTCGACCCGGGTGCACAGCTCTTATCTGCGGTTTCCCGCGGACGTGCCGAGCGGGGGACGTCTGGTGGTCCTGCAACTGCGAGTTCGGCGGTTCTTCTGTCCGCAGTCTTCGTGTGCTCGGGAGACGTTCGCTGAGCAGTTGCCCGGGCTGACCCGGCCGTACAGCAGGCGGACGGAGCGGTTGCGGTCGACTCTCGCCGCGGTGGGGCTCGCCCTCGCCGGCCGGGCCGGCGCCCGGATGGCACGGGCCTTCGGGGTGTCCATCAGCCGCAGTGCACTCTTACGGCTGCTCGGTGCCTTGCCCGAACCCGAAGTCCCGGCCCCGCGCGTAGTCGGCGTCGATGAGTACGCCACTCGCAAGGGACGGGTCTACGGCACGGTGCTCGTCGACGTCGAGACCCGTCGGCCGGTGGATCTGCTGCCTGACCGAGAGGCGTCCAGCCTGGCCGCACGGCTGGCGAAGCGACCCGGGATCGAGATCGTCTGCCGGGACCGTGCGCCGTTCTTCGCGGAAGGCGCCACAGCCGGGGCACCCCAGGCGACGCAGGTCGCCGACCGCTGGCATTTGTGGCACAACCTCGGGGAAGCTGCTGAGCGTTCTGTCGCCCGACACCGCCAGTGCTTTCGCGTCCTGGTTCCCGATCCTGAGCAGAAGGCCGACGAACCTGCGCCGTCCGAGGAGAAGACGGACTCGCCATGGCGGAGCGAGCGATTCGCCAACCGCGTCCGAGCCAGGCACGCGACGGTCCACGCGCTGCTGGAAGCCGGCCACAGCCGCCGTTCCATCGGGCGCCAGCTGAACATAACCCACCGCACCGTCAAGAGCCTCGCCGACGCAGCGAAGCCGGAAGATCTCTTCCGCGGCCAGTGGCAGCACAACAGGACCTCCGTCCTCGACGAGTACAAGCCCTACCTGGACGAACGCTGGGATGAGGGCTGCACCACCGCCTGGAAGCTCTGGGCGGAGATCGTTCCCATGGGCTATCGAGGCAGCTACGGCCGGGTCAGCGCCTACCTGCGAGAGAAGCGCACCTCGCCACGACCGGTCACCGCGCAACCGCCGGCACCCCGCGTGGTGACGAAATGGATCCTCAGCAGACCCGAGACCCTGACCGAGATCGAACAACTCCGGCTCAAGGCCGTCCTGGCCAACTGCCCCGAACTCGACGCCCTGACCGGTCACGTTCGATCCTTCGCCCAGATGCTCACCGAGCGCCAGGGCGAACGACTCCCGCAGTGGCTCGACGCCGTCCGCCAGGACGACCTTCCCAGCCTCCACACTCTCGCGGCCGGCATCGACCGAGACCGCGACGCGGTCATCGCCGACCTTACCCTGCCCTGGAGCTCCGGCGTCGTCGAAGGACACGTCAACCGCATCAAGATGCTCAAGCGCCAGATGTTCGGCCGCGCCGGCTTCGCCCTCCTCCGCAAGCGCGTCCTGCTGGCGGAGTGAGAGCTTCCCTGACCTAACAATGCAGAGATCATGGTCGGTATGAATAGCCGGTTCGAGCAGGACACAACTGACAACAGCGACGTTCCTCGGCCGAAGTGGACCGAGGAGATAGGCCTTCAGACCGTTGATGCTGCTGGCCTGGTGCGTCACGTCACCATCTGCCTCAGTGATCCCTCTATCGCTCTCATCGCGCTCGTCGATGCTCACTCATGCATAGAGTTCACCGGGACCGACTATCTCGACTGCCTCTCCCAGGCCCGGCAACAGCTCGAACGTGACGGTCGCCTCCTGTGCTGCCAGGGAGCCCGCCCCAACGTCCACCCTTCCGGACAACTGCGACAGTTCACCAACGGCCGGCAGGCATACGTCCGCCACTCGGAACAGCAGAGCGAGGGCTCCGAGATAGTCGACATCTTCGCCCCGGCATCCCCCGAAGACGTCATGAATCTCGACGACCAGCGAGCAGCAATAATCAGCGCCTGGAACGCCCGGCACCCGGGAAACCAGATCTGACCCCCTCACAGCCGCAGTCACTCTGCGTGAGCCCATCACACAACTCGTGCCAGAACCCGAGTTTTCTCGTGAACATCCACGGACCGGCCGACCGCCCATCGCCACCCAAACCGATGACAAACGCTGCTGAAGTGAACGAAGCCATGCTGTGCAGTGCCGAGCCAGGGCGATCACCTCTGGGACCGCGCGGTGCGGTTCCTGACAGCGACTGAGAGGCACCGGCATGGCCAGCGGAACCGTCAAGTGGTTCAACGCCGAAAAGGGCTTCGGCTGACGTCTTCGCTCACTACTCCAACATCAACGCCTCCGGCTTCCGCGAGCTACAGGAAGGCCAGGCAGTCACCTTTGACATCGCTCAGGGCCAGAAGGGTCCGCAGGCAGAGAACATCACCCCCGCCTGAGTCTGGACGTCATCCGGGCCCGGGGGAGAGCGTTCCCGGGTCCGGATGAGACGGCGAGCACACGGGCCGGCCGGCGTTTGAACGTCCGCAGCCACGCCTGCGGACCGGCCGCTGCCACAACCGGCAGGCCCGCCTGCTGGGACGTGCCGAGTGGCCTCGGCACGTCCCACCGTTGCCTCTTTCGTGGGCTCCGCAGCGGGGCCTTGGGGATGCCTCGCCGGCCTCGCGCTGCTGCACCTGTGCCGGACGATCCGCCGATCCCACGGCAGCCCATGGAACGAGGACAAGCCGCGCCCACACGCAGATGTACGTGCGAAGAATGATGCCATTTCGTACGGTTCACTTCCCGGCTCTGACAGGACAACCGGGGTCGGCGGTCCCGCGCTCCGATCGCACGCCGCGCGGGACCGCCATCAACGGCTGCGGCGCAGGGCCATAGCTGGCATGCCGATGTGCCGGGTGTCAGGCCCGGCGGTGTGCGCCCCCCTGCGGCTGGGCCCACATCTTTTCTTCGTGCCGGGCCCCTCGTGGGAGCCACCTTTCAGGCATGTCTGCGTCGGCCGCAGCCCCAGCCGCTGTCTGTGAGGGCCCAGCCGCCCTTCCGACCCGGGCCGCCCCTCTCGGCGGGGGCGCCGTCGCTTCCGTGGCGGCTGTAACAGCTCTGACCGCGCGGTGTTTTCCCGAGCGTGATCAACTGTGACCCAGCCCAGCCCGTGTACGGCATGGCCTTCACCCGGCTGGGACCGCACCTCGTGCTGTCCACGAGCGTCACCGTGAGGCGGTCACGGTGCAGGACCTGGTAAACCGTGCTGCCCGGCAGTGCATCTCCCGCGACCCGCAACTGCGAGCCAGCTACGAACGAACCCGGCGCCACCGGCTCGGCGCGACCGTTGTCGACCGTCTGAACCCGGCCGTCACCGTGCACGACCTGGCCCCCGTCGGCGAAGCGGTGTCCACCGCCCTGGCGCGCGCCGACGCCGCCACGCGGAACGAGCCGGAGCCGGAGCACTATCAGTCGCTCGAACTAGGCTCCGAAGCATGAGCACCCCCACCCCCGCTCGACGTCAACCGCCTCACCGTCATCGCCGACAAGGCAGACGGCCCGCTACCGCTACCCGAGATGGGCAGCGGTGAGAACCACCTTGGTTACCACGTAGCCGCCATGCTCAGCCTGCACGAGTGGTTCACCGAGCACCGCGCACTAGTGCCTCATCTCCTCGTGCTCGACCAGCCGTCGCAGGCCTTCTTCCCAGCCGACCACACAGGCGAAGCCATTCTGGGCGCCAACGACCGCCACAAGCTGCTGAACGTCTTCCAGGCGATGATCACTACAGGCTTCTATGACCATTCAACGGGCGGCCCCGTCCCGGTGAGCAGTCGCGCGACGCCCATGACTCCCACCACCGAAGCCGGCGGCCCGGCCACGGGACGGCGTCGGTGCTCGGGGCGCGCGACGTCGGTGGGGTAATGAATGAGCTCTCCTGGGCTCAGGCTCAGGTGTCCGGGAGAACTCATACATGTGGCAATGTCCTGGTGGGTCCGGGGCATGGCCTGTCACAGCCGGTGTTGTGCGAGCGGGCTTCAGCGGTCGGCGAGCCCGGCGAAGGTATCGGTCACCCAGTCGGCCACGAAGGAGCTGACGTGTGGAAGGTGGTCGAGGCCGACGTGCTCGGCACCGCCCTCTGCGGCGGTGAAGACGCGCAGTTCCCGCTTGGGACTGTTGACTGCCTGGTCGTAACTGCGGTGAGCGTACTCGACGGGTATCTGGCGGTCGTTCTCACCGTGGCAGACCAGGAACGGCACCGTGATCTTCTCGACGACGCCGTCGAGGTTCACTTGGTCGGCGAACTCGATGAACTCCTGCACGTTGGAGTGGCCCCAAACCCACAGGACGTGGTCCCAGTAGTGCGGGACGGGACGCTCCCCCTCACGGGCGAGGCGGCGGCGCTGCACGGTGCCCCAGTCGTGGTTGGCTCCCCAGGCGACAACCAGCGCAAGGCGCTTTTCGAACGCGGCGGCCCGGGGGGCGTAGTAGCCGCCGAGCGACCATCCGACCAGGCCGATGGCGTCGTTGTCGACGTCCGGGCGGCTCTGGAGATAGTCGACGCAGGCTGCGGCCCATGCCTCGGTGTCGATCCGGGAGGTCAGGCCCTGCAGACGAAGGGCCTCTCCGCTGCCGGGGCAGTCGACCATGAGGGTGGATATGCCCCGGGCTGCCAGTTCGGCGGAGAAGCCCGACAGGTACATGTGCTCTTTGGTGCTGTCCAGCCCATTCCACATGATCATCACCGGGGTGGGGCGACCGTCGGGGCTGGTTGCCTGCGTGTAGTAGGCGGGCAGGTGAGTGTCCTCGTAGGGCACGGCCACACGGGTGGTGGTGGGGTCGGCCAGCTCGAAGGAATGCTCCAACAGGTCCAAGCAGCGCTGGTAGACGGCGATCCGGTCGGGGTCGGAGATCGACTGCATGCGTTCGGCGTTGACCAGGTAGTTCGCTGCCCGCGCGTACATCTGGCCGGCGGTGCGTTTGCGGCCGGCGGTTGCGGCTTTGGACGCCTGCTGCTCCATCGAGTCGACCAGGGTGGTCCAAGCGGCCAGGAGCTCCCGGGTGCCGACGTCCTCGCCGCGGCCGGCGATGTCGCGGATGGGGCGGCAGGCGCGGTCGACCTCGTCGATGAGGCCGCCGCTGTTGAGCGCGGCGACGACTCCCAGGTTCCAGACGTAATTGCCTGGGAAGTACTCGAACACGGTGGGGATTCCTTTCGCTGGGGTGGTACGGCCAGGCTGTGCGGTCAGCCTGCGGCTACGGCGTCGCTGATGGATTTCACTCCGCCGTGGGCGGTCATCCCGCCGTCGACCGGGATCTCGGCGCCGCTGATGAAGGACGCTTCGTCGCTGAGGAGGAAACTCACCAGCGGTGCGACCTCATCGACGGTTCCCGTCCGGCAGAGAGGGGTCTCGGCGACGTTGGCGTCGTGGAAGGGCGCGGACGCGCTGGCGGTCATCGGGGTCTCGATGTATCCGGGGTGAATGGTGTTCACTCGGATCCCCCGGGGCCCCAGTTCGAGACAGGCGACCTTGGCGAGCCCGCGCAGGGCCCATTTGCTGGCGGTGTAGGCCAGGGGGAAGTGGGCGGTGAGGGCTGCGACCGACCCGACGACCACGATGGATCCGCCGTCGGTCATCAGGGGGGCCAGCGTCTGGATGCCGTGGAGGGTGCCGGTGACGTTCACCTCCTGGACGCGGGCCAGGTCGGCTGCGGTCAGGTCACCGAGGCGGGCACGCCAGGTGATGCCGGCGTTGGCGACCAGTCCGTCGACCCTGCCGTGGATCCGGCCGATCTCGTCGGCCAGCCGCTTCCAGCCCTCGCCGTCGGTCACGTCCAAGCGGCGGTACGTCGCCCCGGGCAGCTCCTCGGTGGGCTGCTCCCCGAGGTCGACGGCCCACACGTCGGCGCCTTCGCGGGCGAGGAGTCTTGCCTCGGCGGCGCCCTGGCCCTGTCCGGCACCGGTGACGACGACGACCTTTCCCTGCTGGCGTCCGGTCATCACGGGCGCTCCCTGTGGCGGGGACGGGGACGAGCTGCCGGGACCGGCGGGACCGGTCGGCCGGGCACCACGGTGTTACGGATGGTGCCGATGCCCTCGACGGTCATCTCCACGACGTCCCCGGCCTTCAACGGCGGCGGCTCCAGCTGTCCGGACCGCCCCCACAGTTCGGCGAGGCAGCCTCCGTTGCCGCAGGTGCCGGAGCCGAGTACGTCACCGGCGACGACCCGGGTGTCGCGGGAGGCGTAGGCGATGAGGTCCTCGAAGGGCCAGCCCATGTTGGACAGCAGGTCCCGGCCGGTCTCCTTGCCGTTGACGGAGACACTCATCGTCAGGGCCAGGAAGCCCTCGGCGTCGCGGAAGGGCTCCAGCTCGTCAGCGGTGACCAGGCACGGTCCGAGGGTCGACGCGAAGTCCTTGCCCTTGGCGGGTCCGAGGGTGACTTGCATCTCGCGGCGCTGGAGGTCCCGGGCGGACCAGTCGTTGAGGACCGTGTAGCCGAAGACGTAATCCCGGGCCTGCTGCGGGCTCAGGGACGAGCCGTCGCGGCCGATGACCACGGCGACCTCCAGCTCGTAGTCGAGCATGGCCGACCCGCCGGGAACCGGGACCTCGTCGAAGGCGCCGACCAGACCGTGGGGGTTGGTGAAGTAGAAGGTGGGCGCCTCGTACCACTCGGGCACGACGCCGCCTCCGCTGCCGACGCTGGCGACGACGCCTTCGACGTGTTCCTCGAAGGCGACGAAGTCACGCACCGACGGCGGGGTGAGCGGAGGCAGCACACGGCCTTCGCCGTGGGCGGCGACAACGGGAAGGGCCAGAGCCTCGGCTCCGACGCGCAGTGCCTCGCCGAGTCCGGCGCGCACCAGATCCAGAACGCTCGTGCCCTGCGGCAGGGGGTGGAGGCCGGAGTCGTCGACGACTCCGGCCCCCCCCCCGGCGGGGGGGCCGTGCCCGGGGGGGGACCCCCTCACAACCGGGGCGGGCGGCGCCGGGGGCCCCCCCCAGGGGGTTA
>NZ_JBEYRP010000068.1:0-12096 GCF_040704085.1 Streptomyces sp. NPDC047841 | reverse complement strand
GATTCCGCGCAAGCGCGGAATAAGCCCGGAACTCCGTTCCGGGACTCGCCCGCTGACGCGGGCGAGGGGAATCCGGCTCCGCCGGATTCCCACCCGATGCCGGGCCGCTCCGCGCCCCGCCCTCGGGTGAACGGCGTGCGCTCCGCGCCCGCCTGAAGCGGCAGCAGCAAGGAGGGGAGCGACGCCGGTTGCCTGCCGCTGGACTGACGAAGTGTCACCCCACTCGCTCATGCCGGGCCCGCACTCCCCGACTCGGGGCCCAACAGGCGGGAGACTAGCACCTCTACACTCCGCACGACAGCAGAACCAGCCAACCTGACGAACCTTCCCAACCGTCATGCGTCATGATGCACCCCTGAGATAGAGTCTGGGCTTAGGACGCACCCCCTACCCTGCCCCCTCCCCTCACCACATGCGGAGGAAATATCGGCCCGTCAATTCCACTACCACCAACGGAAAACCTACACTCGTCACCTCTTCACAGCCGAACAGAAAGCGGGTCTCTGAATGCGTCACATGGAATTGCGGCCGCATCAGGCGCAGGCCGTAGACGCCGTGGTGAAGCGCCTTCAGGACCCACCAGGGGGGCGCATTCCCCCGGAGGGGCTGCGGACACAGGTAATCGCCGCTACTGGATCGGGCAAGACGTTGATTGCCGTGGAATCGGCGCGGCGGCTGGCTGCGCGGCGCGTCCTGGTCCTGGTGCCGACGCGGGACCTGCTGACACAGATGGCCGGCGCCTGGCGCCGAGGCGGCCGGCGGGGCGCGATGGTCGGGGTGTGCGACCTGGGGCCCGAGGAGAGCGACGGCATCCCGTGCACCACCGACCCGGATGAACTCCTGTCGTGGGTGCGAGATCTGGACGTCGTCACGGTGTTCGCGACCTACGCGGCGGTGGGTCTGGGCAAGCTCCAGCGGGCGCACGAGGCGGGCTTGCCGGTGTGGGACCTCATGACCGTTGACGAGGCCCACAGGACAAGTGGTGACGGTCTCAAGCCGTGGGCGGCGGTGCACCATCAGTCGCGGATTCCTGCCGTGCGGCGGCTCTACATGACCGCCACGCCCCGCGTGTGGGAGGCCGAAGGGGAGCAGCCCCGGTTGGTGGCATCGATGGACTGGGACTCGCCGGTGTTCGGGCCGGTGGCGTACGAGCTGAAGCTGTCGGAGGCGATCCGGCGGGGGATCGTTGCGCCGTATCAGGTGGTGTGCCTGGACATCCGGGACCCCGACCTGTACGCCGCGCTCACCGACGAGGCCGGCGGCTCGGACCGGGTGCGCGGGGCGCGGCTCGCGGCCCTTCAGACCGGTCTGTTGACGGCCGCGGCGCGGGAGCGTATGCGGCGCATCCTGACCTTCCACAGCCGGATCTCGGAGGCGGAGGCGATGGCCCGGGGCGTTCCGTTGGTGGCGGCGCGGCTCGCCGAGGACGACCCGGAACTGTTCCCGCCGGCCGAGCGGGTCTGGGCCAACTGGCTCTACGGGGACCATGCCCCGGGATATCGGCGTGAAGTGCTGGAAGAATTCGCCTCTGATTTCATCGGTGGTGCCCGGTCGGATATTCGTGCGGCGGTACGTGTTCTCAGCTCTGTGAAAGTGCTGGGGGAAGGCGTGGATACGGCGCAGTGTGACGCGGTCGCTTTCTGCGATGCGCGAGGGTCAATGGTCGACATCGTGCAAATGGTCGGGCGTGCCCTGCGATTGAGTCCGGGAGAAGGGAAATTGGCTTCACTTGTGGTGCCGGTATTCCTCGGTCCCGATGAGGATGCCGATGACCTATTGACGTCGGATGCCTACGGGACCCTGGCGAAGGTGCTCGGGGCGCTGCGTGCGCACGATGCGGACACGATCGAGGCTCTTGCCGATCCACGGCAGCGCAGCGGACGCCGAACCGGCGACGAGGACACCAAATTGCCCTTGTCGGAACTGGAGTTGGCGGCTGAGGGCGCCGAGGGTGAGGACCAGGAGGACGAGGACGAGGACCAGGGCGCCGAGGACGACCGCGAGGCGGATGAGGGCGCGGGGGATGACGTGTGGGTGAGCCAGGCAGCAGCGGGCCTGCTCCGCTTCAGCAGTCCGCGCGACCCCGCGTTGGTGGCGCAGTTCGTGAGTCTGCGGGTGATCGATCCGGAGAAGGCGTATTGGCGGCGCGGGATCGCGGCGGCCACCCGGTGGCGGCGCGAGAACGGCGGCGGGCAGCTGCGGGTGCCGTACGACTACGTGATGCCCGAGGACGAGTCGGCCGGCGCAGCCGCCGGCTTCCCGCTGGGGCGGTGGGTGGCCGATCAACGCCGCTACTACAACGCCGGGACCCTGGAAGCCTCCCGCGTCGAGCAGCTCGAAGCGCTGGGCATGGTGTGGTCCCACTACGACATCGCGTGGGAGGAAGGTCTCACGGTCGCCCGGTCGTGGGCCGCCGCACACTCGCACTTCCTGCCCCCGGTCCAGGCGGTAGGGGACGGCGGTTACCCCATCGGGGTGTGGGCCAAGAACAGGCGTGCGGAGGCCCGCAGGGCGCTGGAGAACGCCGAGCGGCGCGCTGCCGGTGAAACCGTGCCCGTGGGCGCTGGAGAGCTGCCGGAGAGCCGTCTGGCGGCGTTGGAGGCCATCGACCCGGGATGGTGCCCGCTGGGGTGGGACGTGGCGTGGCAGCGGTGCTTCACCCTCGCCCGCATCCACGTCCAGGCTGGGGGCGCGCTCCCCGAGGCAGCCGGTGAACTCGTCGTCCAGGGTGAAGACCTCGGGGCATGGGTCGTCGCGCAGCGGCACGGGTGGGACAAGCTGTCCCCCGCGCAGCAGTGGCTCCTGGACAGCACGCTCGGACTGGAGCCCGCCGACCCTGGGGCGCGGCCGGCCAAGCTCACCGCAGAGGGCAAGTGGGCGCTCAACCTGCGCGCAGCCCGGCAGTACCACGAGCGCGAAGGGCATCTGCGCCCCGCCAGGAAGCACATCGAGCGCGTGGACATCGACGGAGAGGCGGTCGACATCAAGCTCGGGACGTTCCTGGACAACACCCGCCGCCGGGCCGACAAGCTCACCCCCGAGCGACGCGCCCAGCTGGACCAGCTCGGGATGCGCTGGTAACCAGGGCAGACACCGACGGGGCGGCGGGCGCTCGCTGCCCACCACCCCTCACACCCACACAGCCGTGACCACACCCACGAACCCCCGGGGACCCGGACAGCGGCCGTCGTCCTTCGACCTACGTCGCTGCCGGGTTCATGGGGATGACGCTACTGCTGTCACACCCAGACGCTTCGCTGGGTTCCCCATCCCCAACTACCGAAGCTATGCCCGCCGTAGGCGCCTGCCTGGATGTACACGCGGCCGTCCGGGAGCAGGGGCCCCGTCTCCTTGATCGTTTCCTGGGAGTACGGGTAGGTGTCCTTGCAGGGGCGTGTCACGTACCGCCAGCTCTCAGCGCTCGACCCGAAGGCCATACCCCATTCCTGCGAGGGGCCTACATCGCGCCGGCACTGGGACTTCACGACGGCTGTCAGTTCGTACTGGTCGCCGATGCGGGTGACGGTGCCGGTAATGTCCACCCAGTACGAGTTGCGGGTGGTGCTGTCCGCGTTGCTCTCGTACGTGACGTGGAAGTCCTCGGACGCGGCGGTGGCGGGGGTGATCCCGCCCAGCGTGGCCACCATCGCTGCTACCGCGCAGAGCACGAACCGGATGGCGGCCCGGCGTGCCCTGACCACCCGATGCCCGTACATCATTGTTCCTCCGGGGGAGTTGAAGAAGATCGTCTGCCCTGGGTAACTGGTTCGGCGGCCGGAGGACACGCCAGGTTTGCCCAGCTCATGGGCGAGATCAGGTCGCTTGCACCCAGCAGCACGCGCACCCCGCCGGCCCCACCGCGATCGAACTCCTGGCAGTCGTCGCCGACGACCTCACCCCCCACCCGGACGCGGCCGCCGAGACGGAACAGGAACGGCTCACCCGCCTCGCCGCCGCCGACCTGGGGCAGATCACCCAGACCGTGAAACGGAGCTCAAGATGCTGCAGTTTCCAGCTGCTTGACGGCTTTCTCACCGGCACTGGCCCGGCCCTCGACGCTTGACCAGCTTGGAAGCCTGCCACCCAAACACCCGTTCAGTAGCATCGCGTCGCCTGGATCAGGGTCCCAGCCCGACGAATCGAGTGAGCCCATGAGTGACGACGTCCTCTCTGTCATTCCGACCGACCCGCACTGGCAGCCTGAGCAGGCCGCGGCTGACCGTACTGCGTCGATCGTGGAGGAGCTGGCCCCTGGACTCCCGGGGGGCGTCGACGTCGAGATCGATGTCACCTGGCACGACAAGCTCACCGTTGTCGACTGCGGCCAGAATTTGCAGAGGATCGGTTGTCCCCACTGCGGCGCGTCGATCGACACCGAGTGGTGGGGCGACCTACTCGAAGCGCACTGCGACGAAGGCTTCACAACCCTGGCCGCGGTGGTTCCATGCTGCGGCACCGCGACCTCGCTGGACGCACTGGACTGTGACTGGCCTTGTGGCTTCGCTCGATTCGAGATCGCTATCTGGAACCCGGAGCGCGCCTGGTTCAACGACGAGGAACTGACCGCCATCGGGGACGCACTCGGACATCCAGTGCAGCAAATCAGGGCCCACATCTGACACGCCTCAGCCTGACCCGACATCACGAGTTCAAGTTGAGAAGCCGATCTGATGCCCCGGCCGGGGCGCACCGGTGAGGGTACGATCTGGCGGTGCCAGCCGCCCTCGCCTTGGTGGGAGAGGCATGCTTTCCGGCCAGTACTCGCAGGTAGCGGTACGGGAGGCCGGCTGGCGGGGGCATGATCGCGGTTGTGTTACGCGACGATATGGCCGCTTGCGTGCGGTGGGAGATCCTGATGCACGAGCGGTTCAGCGACGTGTGGATCTGTAAAGACCTCGGCCGAACGACGACCAGGGCGGATCCCGCTGAGCTGGGCCGGGCCGTCCTGGCCGCCTACCTCGCCGGCCGGAACAGCCGGGGCGAAACATTCCGCGTTCTCATCCGCACCGACCACGGCCACCACCTCGTCATCACCACCGACCAACTCACCGACCCCCGTTGGGAAGCGGACCCGGCCGTCTGCCAGGCACTGCCCGCCTACCTTCGCAACGCCCTCGCCTGACGCCGACGGCCGTGAGGTGGCCGTGACGCCGCCGGCGTAGGTCTGCTCCGTCTCCTCGGCCAGTCCGCCTTCGGCCAGCGTGACTCGTTCCCGGGAGCACGTTCACCCTGCGGGCGGGTCCGCAACTGGCCGCGCTGCTCGACCACGACTATGGCGCTCGGCAATGATCGGCAACGGCACACCACCCGTACGCGGCCGAACCGGGCGACAGCGGTCGAGGTGGAACGGCTTGGCTGCGGCCGATGACCAGCCGAAGCCCGGCATCCGACGGGCCGGCCGCACCCATCCCATCCGGTAACCGCGTGGCGGAGAGGCACCGAACGCCGCAGTGGCGCGCGGGCGCAGGAACGGGTGACGCCGTCGGACCGGCTGCCCTGGAAATCAAGGGCGCCGGAGCAGGGCAGCAGGAAGGCATCGGGGAGGGCTGCTGCAGTATGGGCGTTACGGACCGTGGAACGCCCTGACCGTGGAGCTCAGCGACGGATGGGGTCCGTGCTCAAGTCGTCGCGCACCTGTGAAGGCAGCACCCTGTGAGCAGCGAGCGTCTCCTGGACTACGGCGCGCAGGCCGTCACCATCGACGCCGGCCGGGGCGGCGCCGCGGATCTCGGACCACGCGCGGACGGTGCGCTGGGCCAGGGCGAGCAGTGTGGTGGGGGAGCTGAGGTGGAGGTGGGGGCGGGCGACTTTCATCCCGTCGTCGTCGACGATGCCTCGTGGGGAGGCGATGACGGTGATGCTGCCTGGTGCTGGCTTGTCGAGGCCTTCGTCGGCGGCGAGGAGGTCGAGCTGGGTGTTGGCCTGCCGGATGTACTTCAGGCTGACGTCGCCCTTGGCCTTCTGCTCGCTCTTGGCCTCGATCGTGATCCAAGAGGAGGGCCATATCCAGGCGGCGTCGGTGCGTCCTTTGCCCTGCGGTTTGTATGAGCGGGCGCCGAGGAGGTCGCCCAGAGCGACGAGGGCTTGCTCGTAGCCGGTGGCGTCGGGGTCCCCGAGGGCGCGGATCACGCCGTTGGCGAATTCGTTGAACTTCGCGGCGCTCTTCAGACGGGGCGTTGCCAGGGCGGCGATGACTCCGTCGACTCCTTCGGCGTCCAGGACGTCCAGGTCGCCCGCGGTGGCGCCGGGGCCTTCGATTTCGCGGAGCCAGGTGGTGCGGTTCGCGGCCTGGCGGGCGCGGCGCAGAAGCTGTTCCGCGCGTTCGGCTGCGGCTGGTGCGTCAACGGCGAGGGAGGCCCAGGCGCTGCCCAGGTAGGCCCACAGGGCTTGGTAGGGGCGCAGTTCCTGGCCGGTGAGGTGGTTGAGGACCTCGACGGCTTCGCGGGAGGCGCGGTCGAAGTCCTGCTGCCATGCGGCCTGCCAGGCGGCGATTTCCCGTCGTACGCTGCCGGCCAGCTTGGCCGCGTATGAGGGGACTTCCTTGACGGCCTCGTTGCGTAGCTCTGTGATGTACGGTTCGGCGTCCTCTTGCCAGATGTGGTCGCGGTCCAGGGCGCTTTGCGCGAGCGCGACCAGGTCGGCGGCGGGCACCTCGCTGTTCTCCCGGCCGAAGGCGATCTCCGCTTGCAGTTCGGGCGGCATCCCGGCGCGCACGTCCGTACGGGAGAGGAACCGTTGCAAGTCGCGTCCGACGGCGATAACGAGTGCGAAGTCACGGGGTCCGCGGGTGCAGCGGCCAGCGCCCTGAACGACCCGGGTGCGCACCCGTTCCAGCGCGACGTTGCTTGCGCCGAGGCCGGTGATGAGGAACCGGTCCTGGAGGTGGACGGCGTCGGGCAGGCCGTGCATCAGGATGATGTTGCACGTCTCGTCGGGCAGGTCCATGCCGTCGTAGCGGCTCGCGGCCAGGAGCATGCCGCGCTCGGCGTCGATGAAAGGGCGCAGGCCGGCCTCGGTCTCGCCGGGCCGGTACCGCTCGGCGGCCGGCACTCCGATCGTGCGGGCGATGGCCTGTGCAGACCGGTCGTCCGGGGTCAGCACCACGCACTTGTTGCGGAGCCTCACCAGTTGGCCCACGAGGCCGCCCTTGTCGGCCTCGCCGTCCGCAGTTTTCGTGTCGGATTCGTCCGACACCTTGTCCTCGGCCGGCCTGACCTGCTCGAAAGGCCTGAAGACCGGGGCGTCGGTCTCGGCGAGGTCGGGGAAGACGAAGAAGCGCCGGCCGCTGCCGGTCCTCTCCCACCCTTTCGGCGCGTGGACACGCGCGATCGGGCTACGGCCGAAGGCCCGCTCGAGCTCCCCGCCCTCGCCCAGGGTGGCGGACAGATAGACCCTTTGAACCGGGCCGGTGAAGGCATCGTGGTCGAACGTCGGCGGGATCATCGGCCGGATGTACCAGCCATGGGAGCTGACGTAGAACAGGCACGAGCGCAACTGCTGCCGAATCATGCTGAACCGGTGCTTGGCGTCGCCGCTCAGGGTGATCAGGACCTTGTCCAGGGCCTCGGTGCGCTTGGCCACCGTCGCCACCGGCAACAGCCGCACCTCCGATTCCGGGGCCTGCCGGTCGGTGAGCCGGGCCACCAGATGCCGGTCGAGGTCCTCGCCAAAGGCGTCGATCAGCCCGCTGAACTGACTTGTGCCGACTGGGATCTTCACGGACCATGCGTCGGCGACATAGTTCTCCGCCGCGTGAGCGTCGTCGAAGAGCACACTCTGAGCACCGGCGAAGGCAGGATTGGTGTTGAACACGTGGCTGTAGACCGTGATGGCCACGGTCTCGGCGCCCTCGTAGCGGGCCAGGTCCCGGTCATCGAAGTGACGGGCGCGCCCGATGAACAGGGCCGCTGAAACACCCTGAGCCTGCGCTGCTTCCCACACCTGGTGGGCAAGCTGCTTGGTCGGGCAGGCGTAGACCGATCGGTGTTTGAAGAACCGGCGCCGCCACTCGGCGATCAGCAGCCCGACAAGGGTCTTGCCCGAGCCCGTCGGCAGCTCCAGGGCGACATCGGCCTTGTCCCGGAACTCCGCCGAGGAGTAGTCGCGCAGGATGTCCGCCTGATGCGACCACAGCGCACCGTGGCCGCCGGGTGTACGCGGCAGCTCCCCGAACAACGCCTCCGGCGTGGCAGGCGCGGGAAGTTCCTTCGCGCGGCGCCGGAACCGAGGCCGCCCCTGCTCACTGCTCACTCCACGCCCCCCGAGCCCTCAACCGCGGCTGAGCCCACCCCCTGCCGCCAGAAGATGGATCGTAGTACCTGGCCAGTCAGTTCGGAGCTACTCGGCCGCGCGGCCCGGCACCCGCACCGGTCCAGTTCGTAGGGCCGCCTCCGTGCGGTATCCCCGTCTCGCCCCCATGGTGCGGTGAAGCATGCGAGCGGCCCGGCAGACGGTCAGGAGTTCTGGCATCGGCTGCGAGCCATCGAGGCCGCTTGGCCCAGTGTCAGGGGCCTCCGATAGCGCGATGGGCAACCGCCGATACGGGGTGAACCTATTGCGGAGGAGGCGGTACAGCTCGGGGCGGTACGGCTATGGCCTACCGCCCCTTTCCTTGATCCGCCTCCGGCGGCCGATGCGCTGCCGTACGCGACTCACCGTCGCTGCCGTCGCCGGGCTCACCGCACTGCTGATGAGGTCGGGCCTGGCCTTGGCCGGTCGGCAGCGCTTCACTGGACGGCCGGCCAGCCACTGCCTGCGCGCTGTACCGGCGGCCTCCCGTCCCACCACGTGCCATCCGGTCCTCGTGCTCCGGGTCGGCCCGTGACCGGGTCACTGCCGGCGACGGTTGTACTCCGCGCCCAGGTTCTTGAGCCGACGACGGACCTTCTCACCCATCCGGGCTGCCTCGGAAGCCGGGGTCCCGGCCCGGCGTGCGGCCTGGGGCCAGTTTGAGTCGACGTCGAGGGCGTAGGCGATGGCCACAGCCCACTGCTCGGGTTCCTTTTCCATCTCGCGCAGGACCGACTCGACACGGTCCTCAAAGCCCTCCAGCAGCGGGTCCTCCAGGGGCTCGGGGCCGTCGCAGCGGAGGAGGAGGGCGTCGGGCTGGTCGAGCATGGCGATGAAGCGGTGCCGAATCTCGCGCTCCCACTCGGGTCTACTGTCGGCGGAGGCGGCCGCGAGCGCCGCCTTCAACAAAGCCGTCACTTCCGCGTCGGGGCGCGGCGCATCGTCCCAGCTGGGGCTCAGCAGACTAGCGGCCGCCCGGGTGCGCCACCGGTAGGGGTCCTTGCCCAGCAGGATGTGGGTGAGGGCGTCCAGCTGGCGATCGGGACGGTCGCCGTGGCGGACGACGGTGTGCCGGGCCTGCAGGGCGGCGGTGTAGCCCGAGCGGGCGGTGAAGCCTCTCCCCCACGTGTGGGCTCCCCATCGCTGCAGGTGGCGTTGCAGAGTGATCAGGGCCCGCATGGGGTGCTGCGCGGGCGGCTGGACGACGGCGGCGGTCAGCCGCATCAGGGCGCCGAAGGCGTCGCCAGCCCGCTGGGCCGGTCCGTCGGGGCCGATCACCAGGCGGATCGGCCCGATCATGCCTGCTTCGACCCGGGCGCCGGGTACCGGGCGGACCTCGCGGGTGACGTAGCGGTCCAGGTTCCCTCGCTCGATGGCCTGCACCGTTCGCCACATCCAGCGGCCGAGGTTCCTCGTGGCCGCCGCGGAGTCCGGCACGGCGGGCGTGGTGCAGTCGTCGTGCACGAGGCGTCCGAAGGCGTCGCGGGCGCAGCGCGCCGTGTCGAAGGCACCCCATGGACAGGCCCGGGCGCGCTGCGGCAGACGCTCGGACGGCGCGGCAAAGGCCTCCCCAAGCGTCTGTGCCAGAGCGCGCAGCAGGTCACCGGCCCCGTCCCCGGCCGGCATCAGGTCACCGAAGACCGGGCCGACGCCGTAGGGGAAGTGCTGCTGGACCACGCGGCGGGCCGCGGTCACCCGGGCAGCCACCTGGCCCAGCAGATCGATCTCGGTCCGGACCGGCCACTGGGTGCACAGGGTGGCCAGCAGCCGGGGGCTGGGGCGGTGGGTATCGCCGAGGCGCACCTCGTGCGTCTGCTCCGGGAGGCGCGGGCACAGGCTGCACCGCTGGCCGAGACCGGGCACCGGGCCGGCGACCCAGCGCGATGCCGATCGCTGCTGCGCGTGTGCGATCTCCAGCCTCCCCGCCGCCGTGCCGCTCGCGCGGCTCTTGCTACTCACGGGCGCTCCAGCAGCATCGCGGCCAGCGTCATGGCCGCGATCGCGACTCCGGCCGCCTCCGCCGGACTCGCGCCGGTCGCTCGCAGCATGCCGAACACCAGGGCGCCACACAAAGCCAACACCAGCACCCACAGGGGCATTTCGACCACCTCTCGCGGGCAGAACCCTTCCGCCCTCACCCTCCTAGGCCGGGAAACACCCCCACCGACAAAAAATCTTGAACCGAGTTTCGGGCACAGGGCATCGGCCCGCGTGCGCAGAGGAAGCCGTGCCCGCACGCCCTCTGGTGGCCGCGCGGGCCGCAGTCGACGATGTCCAGGAGGAATCACAGACGGGGGTGGGTGTGGAGCTCGGGGCGTTCTTCAGCAGCGGTGACGGATGGGGCGAGTCGTGGGTGCTCGACGTCGGGCTGATTGAGTCGCTGCGGTTCGGGCCCCCGGACGGTCACACCGACCTGGACGTGGCGATCGCGCTGACCCGGCTCCTGTACGACGACTTCGTCTCCTACGGGACCGACGGCCGGGACATGCGCCTGACCAACGACACCGTGCCCGTCGTCATCAAGGCCCACCGCGCCGTCATCGAACGTCTCGCCCTCGAGCCGCCGGCGTGGCCGTTCCGGGCGTTCGACGGCCCGCGCGGATTCGGTTCGTACTGGCGTGACAACGGCATGTTCGGCAGCTGGCAGGCCCGCCGGGACTGCGTGGAGGAGATCCTCGGCCCGACCAGAGACGCGCTGGAGGAACTGCAGGAACTGGAGTACGAGAGCCGGTTCCGCAACGGTCCGGCGGGCAGCTTCAAAAACCTGATCTTCGCCGCCGACGGTGAGAAGCCCGAGATGGTGCTGCGGGACGCGGTGAACAACGACGTGGAGATCGTCCGCAATGCGCACACGTGCCTGGTGTTCACCGATCCGCTGCCGCCACAGGGGCTCACCTGGCGGCAGATGGTCGCCTGGTGGACGAAGAACCACCAGAGCGATGCGGACGAGAAGACCGCCGCGAGCAGTCTGTACCGACGTCTGTACCGGTCGCTGGACTCCGTGCCCGAGCAACTGGTGATGCGGACGTACTGCGCCCGCTACGCCGAGGACGGCGGCTTCGACCTGCCCGCGCTGATCCCGCAGGTCTACCTCCACTATGACCCCTACACCCGCCGCAGCGGCAAGCAGTCCGGCGCGCTGCCCCGCCAGCGCATGGACTTCCTGCTCCTGGCCCCCGACCGCTCCCGCATCGTCATCGAGGTCGACGGCGTCCAGCACTACGGACAACCGAACCCGCCCGACGAGAAGGGGCGGATCACGCACACCGCCGTACCGCGGCTGTATGCGGAGATGGTCGCCGAAGACCGCCGGCTGCGGCTGGCCGGGTACGAGATCTACCGCTTCGGCGGCTGGGAACTCACCCGGCCGCACGCCGAACGGCTGGTGGAGAACTTCTTCACCGAGCTCCTCGCCCGGCACCAGAAGCCGGTCCCGTAGATCGATGTCGGCTCGCTGTGGGCCGTGCCGTGGAGGCCGAGGTCATGCGCCCGCTGAGCGGGACCGTCGCTGTTCACGGACAGCCGGTGAGAACCGTCGTGCCAGCAGCCCCGGCACCGAGAGAGGGTATGCGGCGGGACCGGCCCGCTTCGGACCGGTCCCGACCGGTACAGGCCCGGTGTCAACGGGTCTGTGGTGTCCCTGCGTTGCTTCGGTTTGCGGCCAGTAGCGTGTCAGGGAGGCCCGAGGGCCGGGGCGGAGTGTGGGGAACCAAGCGTCCCGCTTGTTGGCGAGGTTGCGCCGGTACAGCTCGTTGGACGCCTCCGCCGTGGAGTGACCGGCGTACGTCCGCATCAGCCACGGCCGGT
>NZ_JBEYRP010000067.1:0-12509 GCF_040704085.1 Streptomyces sp. NPDC047841 | reverse complement strand
AGGAACTCCACCGCATCCCCGGCGCCAGCCACGTCGACCTCTACGACAAGAAGCAGTACATCGACCCCGCCATCGACAAACTCACCGACTTCTTCACCACCCACCTCACCACCACCGACTGAGCCGGGGCCGGTTCACATGCCGAAGGGGCCGACAGCGCGCGCTGTCGGCCCCTTCGGCATGCGGACCGCCGTTCCCTCCGGGTCTTTCCGGGGCCCGCAGGCGGCTCACTGCGCCCGCAGGGGGCCCGAGAAGGACTTGCGCAGGGACGACGGGGCGGCGAGGGGGAGGAGCGAGGCGAGCATCTTGCCCTTGAAGGTGCTCGGCTGCCGTGTCAGCTCGACGTCGACCCGGGTGCCGTCGCCCTCGGGGGTCATCCGGAAGACCCAGCCGCCGCCGGCTCCGAAGAGCTTGGAGTCGAGGGTGGTGATGGTGACCGTGTCGCCGTCCGGCTCCCACTCGTAGCGTGCGCGCTCCCAGGCGGCGGCGGTGCCTTCGGTGACCTCGGCCCAGGTGTCGCCGAGGCCGTGGACCTCGAAGTGTCCGGCGTCGATCGTGGGCCAGGCCTGGGCCCGGGACGGTCCGAAGTCGGTCAGTACGTGCAGCACGTCCTTGGGGCTGAGCGTGGAGACGAGATGGAACCGTACGACTGCCATGGGGTGTCCTCACTGGGAAGTAACTGGTCTGACCGGTGACGAGAGATTCCCATGGCACGCGTCACCTGTCAAGGTGGTTACTCTGGAAGGGTGTCCACTTCCCTGTGTCAGGAGGACCATGTGAGACATGTGTTTCCGTGCGGAACGCTCACCCTCGACTTCGTGGGCACCCTGCAGGAGCGGCGTGCGACGGTTCCGATCGAGCGGATCGGCGCACCCGGGCTGCTCGACTCCTGGTTCGTGGAGTCCGGGCTGCTCGACGAGCGGCCCGTCTCCGACCACGCGGACCTGCGTGCGGCCCTGGAACTGCGGGAGGCGATCTACCTGCTGGTGCGGGCGCGGCTCGACGGCGACGCCCTTCCCGCCGGCGCGGTCACCGCGGTGAACCGGCGGGCGGCCGGAGTGCCGGTGGCCCTGTGGCTGGGGCCCGGCGGCACGAGCCGCCGCGGCACGGCCGCCCAGGCCCTGGCCGACCTGGCGCGCGAGGCGGTCGAGATCGTCGCGGGCCGGGACGCCGCGCTGCTGCGCGAGTGCGGGCGCCCCGAATGCACACAGGTCTACCTCGACCGCTCCCGGGGCCGCCGGAGGGAATGGTGTGCGATGTGGACCTGCGGGAACCGCGTCAAGGCGGCCGCCCTGCGGGCACGCCGCCGGCAGTGACGGTCCCGCGCCCGGGGCGGGCACGCACACGTGTGCTGCGGGACGGCCCCGCGCGGGGGACCGTCCCCGTGCCTCCTCAGCCCCGGTTCTCGGCCTGGAACATCCAGCTCTGCTTCTCCAGGTCCGCGGTCAGGCCGATCAGCAGGTCCTGGGTCACCGCGTCCGCCGGGCCGGTCTCCTCGACGCGCTCCCGCACCCGTCCGATGACGGCGGCGAACGCCCGCACCAGGGCCTCGATCGCGTCGACGTCCTTCGTCCAGCCCGGCGCGAAGGCGGGCACCCCGCTGGTGGCGGTGATGGTGGCGGCCCGGCCGTCCGGGCTGACGCCCAGCGCGGCGGCGCGTTCGGCCACCACGTCGGCGTGGTCGCGTGCGGTGGTGACCACCTCGTCGAGCTGGAGGTGGATGGAACGGAAGCGCGGCCCGTACACGTTCCAGTGGGCCTGCTTGGCCACCAGGGACAGGTCGAGCAGGTCGACCAGGGTCGCCTGAAGCGCGCGTCCCGCGATCTCGCGCTCCTTGTCCGGCAGTGGGCTGTCGATGATCGTCATTGGGTGTGCGGTCCCTTTCCTCGCGGTCGCCGGTCTCCTGCTGATTGTCGAGGCCACGGGCCTGCCGGGGATCAGTCGTTTGACTGCCGCCCGGCGACGACGGCAACCCAGGAACGGCTGCGCAAGCCGGTTCGGGGGACTGAAGGGACCGGCCGCGGCCACATGACCGACGGGCGCGCGGACTCAGTCGAGGACCCGCAGCGCCACGGCCACGGCCGGCTCCAGGAACGCCCGGTCGGCCCGCGCCTGGCTCATGACGTGCAGGCCCTGGATGAACGTGGTGAGGAAGCGGGCCACTTCCACCGGACTGCGCTCACCGGACAGTTCCCCGCGTACCCGGGCGCGTTCGAGCGCCTCGGTCAGCACGGCCTCGATGGCGGTCATGGCCGTACCGGCCTGCTCCACGGTGCCGTCGTGCGCCGCGCGTTCGACGATCGCGTTGACCAGCAGACAGCCGCGTTCCGGTTCGGCGGCGTCGGCCGTCACCATCGCGAGCAGCAGCCGCCGCAAGACCGTGCGGATGTCGCCCCCCGCCCGCACCTCCCGGTCCAGCGCCGCCACCAGATCGTCGCAGTAACGCCGTAACGCCTGGGCGTACAGGCCGTCCTTCGAACCGAAGGCGGCGTACAGGCTGCCGCTGCCGATACCCAGCAGCTCTGTCAGCCGTGGCATCGGCGTGGCGCGGTAGCCCTGCCTCCAGAACAGGGCCATGGCCTGTTCCACTGCCGCGTCGGTGTCGAATCCACGGGGACGTGCCACACCGAGATCCTTTCGTCGGTTGCCTCGGCACCGACCCTGACAGGTGCGGCCATCCGCAGCACCAGTCGATCGACTGCATACGTGACACGCGGGGCACCTCCGTGCGCACGCCTGGACCCCGACGTTCCATATCGATCCGGGCAGGGACATGTTCCGCCGGGTGCTGTGCGGTTAGCCTCGGAGCCATTGACGGCAAACGGCCCGAGGACCGACATGCAGCTGCACCTGAACCCCCCACTGGAGCCTGCCGACGCGCCCCGGCACGCCGCAGCCATCGTCGCGGCCGCGGCCGACATCAGCGGTGCCGAGCTGGACTACAGTCCGGAGAGCATCTGCCTGGTGGAGGACATCGTCGACGGTTTCCGGGCCGAAGGAGTGACCGGCGAGGACATGGCGGAATCCCTCGTCGCCTTCGGCTGCTACGTCGGCGAGATCCTGACGCGTCACAACGGCGGGGCCTGGCGGCACGCCCCGGCGGCCGCCCGCCCCGAGGCCGTCCCCATCGTCGTGGAGCTGCCCGACGCACGGGAGTGCCACCCGATCGACTGGGTCTTCGGCCGTCTGGAGTTCGGAACCGACGTCAGTATCCGCGACCTGTACACGGCGGCGGGCGCGGAAAGCACGTTCCCGGACGAGTGGACGTGTGAGTGAGCACGCCGTCCCGGTTCCGGCACACGTGCGTGATGCGGTGAGAGTGTGAACGGACAGCCATGCGGAGGGGCGGTGAACGCGCGTGCGGGAGGTGGGCACGCGCGGGGAAGGACGGCCGCGGACACACCCGCGGCGCACCGGGGGATTCTGGGAGGCACGGGATGAGCGCGCACATCGGCTCGGACGACGTCGGGCCGGACGGCACCGGCCTGCTCGGCCGGGAGCGGGAACGGGACATGGTGGCCGCACTGCTGACGGCCCTGCCCCGCGGCGAGGGGCGGGTGCTCCACCTGAGCGGCGCTCCGGGCACCGGCAAGTCCGCCGTCGTCCGCTTCGCCGCGGCGGCGGCCGACCGCCAGGGCATACGTGTGCTGTCGACGGCGTGGGCACCCGGCGAACGCGGACTGCCGCACGCCGCGCTGCACCGCCTCCTGCGCCCCGCCCTGCCCGGGATCACCGACCTGCCGGCCCGCGAACGAGGCGTCCTGGACGCCGCGTTCGGCGGTGGCGTGGCCGCGCCGGGTACGGGCGTACCGGATGCGCCGGGCGCCCCTGACCCGGCCGCGCCGGCCCCCTCCCAGCTGGCCGCAGCGGTGATGCGGCTGCTGACCGTGGCACCGACGCCGGTGCTGCTGTGCGTGGACGACCTCGACCGGCTCGACGACGCCAGCCGCGACACCCTGCGCGCTCTGGCCCGGCTCTGCGGCGGCACACCGGTGGGCCTGATCGTCGCCGAGCGGTCGGCCCACGACGCCGGGCCGGTTCCCCATGCGGTCACGGTGAGGCTCGGAAGCCTCCCCCCTCCCCTGGCCCGCGCGCTCGTCACCCGCGCCGGCCGGGCCACCGGGTACGCCGAGGAGCAGCTCGTCCTCGCCGTGGCGCGGGGCAATCCGCTCGCCCTGACGGAGCTCTCCCTGGACGGCGGCCATCTGGGCGACGCGGCGGGCTTCGGCATGCTCCCGGCGACCTCCCGACTGGCCGAGGCGTACGCCGCGGACGTGGAGGGGCTGTCGGCACCGGCCCGCACCGTGCTGCTCACCGCCGCGCTGAGCGCCTCACCGGTCACCCGGGACGTCCTGCGCGCGAGCACCCTGCTGCTGGGCAGCGGGCAGGCGGCCAGCGCCGGGTTCGCCGAGACGCTCGCCCGCGGACTCGTCGCCGAGTCGGCCGGAGCCGCCGGGGCCGTGGACCTCGAGGAGGAGGACGCCGAGGAGAACCGGCGGCTGTCCTTCCCCGAGCCGCTGCTCCGTCCGGCCGTGCTGCACCGGGAGTCGGCGGCCCGGCGCCTGGCCGCTCACCACGCGCTCGGACGCAGCCTCACCAGCCCTCCCCACGCCGCCTGGCACACGGCCCAGTGCGTGCCCGGCCCCGACGAGGAACTCGCGCGGCGGCTGGAGGCGCTGGCGGCCGGCGCCCGTCCGGGCACCGGCGTCCTCGTGGCCCTGGCCGCCCTGGAACGCGCCGCCCGTCTCTCCCCGGACCCGGAACGCAGGGCGGCCCGGCTGCTGCGCGCCGCCGAACTCGCCTGCGACCACGGTCTGACGGACCAGGCGCTCCGGCACGCCCGCCAGATCGACCCGAGTGAGCTGGGGACGTACGGACGTGCCCTGCTGCTGTGGGTGCACGATCTGCTGCCGGGCAACAGCGCGGTCGGCCGGGAGCGGATCGCCGAACTGTGCGAGGCGGCGCGCGCCGTAGCCCCGCAGGATTCCGCGCTCGCGCAGAAACTGCTGTACGCGGCGGCACGCAGGTGCTGGTGGCAGCAGGCCGGTCCGGGCGAACGCCGCATGGTCCTGCGGGCGTTCGAGGAACTGCGGTCCGGGCCCCGGGACACACGGGACATCGCCGTCATGGCGCTGACCGCCCCCCTCTCACCGCTGCGTGCGCAGCCGTCGCACCCCGCCCCGGTCCCGGCCCACGGTGACGAGCAGCATCTGGCCGGACAGGTCGCTCAGCTCGTTTCCGACCTCGACCGGGCGGCGCCGCTGCTGGAGGGGGCGGAGGCCGTCTTCCGCGCCGGCGGCCGGTACGGGCGGCTGCCGCAGCTCCTCGTACCGAGGGCGATGGGCCAGATCTGGCTCGGCGCCCAGTGGCACACTGCCCAGGCGCTGGCCGAGGAAGGCCGGATGATCGCCGGCCGGACGGGGCAGCCCGACTGGGTGGCGAGGGCCACCGGCACGCTGGGCATCATCGCGGCCCTGCGGGGGCAGCACGACAAGGCACTGGAGTACGCCGCGGAGGTCGAGGAGGCGTCCCTGCGCCTCGGTCAGAACCGGCAACTGAACGTGGCCGCGCTCGCCCGCGCCCTCGCCGCCTCCGGCACGGGCCGGTACGTCGAGGCCTACGCCAGGCTGCGCTCCCTGTTCACCGGCCCGGCGGCGCCGTACGCCTTCGAGCAGGTCTGGGGGCTCGCCTTCCTGGCCGAGGCGGCGCTGCCCGCCGGGGAGCAGGCCGACGCCAGGACCGTCGTCGAGGAGGTCACGGCCCTGACCGAGGCGGGGCGCGCGCCCTTGTCGCAAGGGATCCTGGCGTACGCCGACGCGGTCCTCGCCCCGGACGACGAGGCGGAGGATCGCTACCGCCGGGCGCTGCGGCCGGGAGCCGGCGTCTGGCCCCTGCTGCACGGCATGACCCAGTTCGGCTACGGAGCCTGGCTCAGGCGCCGGCGCCGCGTGACCGAATCCCGCACGCCCCTGGCCACCGCCGAGTCCGTCCTGCGAACCCTGGGAGCCCAGGCCCGCGCGGAGCAGGCGGCGTCCGAGCTGAGGGCGACCGGCCGGGCCGCGGACGGGCACTCCCCCACGGACGACATCGCCCGCGTGCTGTCGCCGCAGCAGCTCACCATCGCCCGCCTGGCCGCCCGGGGCCTGACCAACCGGGCCATCGGGGAGCAGCTGCGCCTGTCGCCCCGTACGGTCGCCTCGCACCTGTACCAGATCTTCCCCAAGCTGGGCGTCTCCTCCCGCGCCCAGCTCGCCGCGAGGATCGGCTCCGGCTGACGGGCGGCCCCGGCCGCCATCAGGCCGCGTGGAGGTCCCGCAGCACGTCGGTGAGCTGGGCCCGTGCCGTCACACCCAGCCGGGGGAAGATGCGGTAGAGGTACGCGCCGATGGTCCGCGGCGCGAGGCCGAGCTGTTCGCCGACCTCACGGTTGGACAGTCCGCGGCCGGCGAGTTCGGCGATCCGCAGCTCCTGCGGGGTGAGCAGATCGCGGGCCGCGACCGGCCGGGACGCGCCCGGGGCGGCGCCGTCCGCCCGCTCCCCGGAGGCCCGCAGCTCCCCGGCGATCCGCGCGAGGCGCGCCTCGGCACCCAGCATGGTGTACCCGGCCGCCGCCTGGCGCAGGGCCGCGCGGGAGTCGGCGAACTGCCGCCGGCGCCGCAGCCGCCTGCCCTGGGCCAGCCGCAGCGGCGCTTCGAGGCACGGCCAGCGGGACAGGTCCTCGGCGAAGGCTCGCCCGGACGGCGGCGGGGCGTCCTGGGCGTCATGAACGTACTGGCCGCCCAGGTCGTCCTGGTCGTCCGCGAGGACGGCGCGTGCCACCGCGAGCCGGAGGGCGATCACCGGGGGGCACTCGGCGCCCAGCTCCGCCTCGATCCGGTCGAGGGCCGCGCGCGCCTCCTCGGAGGCGTTCTCGGCCTCGGCGGCCTCCGCGAAGGGGACCAGGGCGGACAGGGCCGCCGGGCGGCTGCGCGGGTCCGCCAGGAGGGATGACAACGTTGGCCAGGCGGCCCCGTACTCGCCCGCCTCCACCAGGGCGCAGGCCGTGCCGACCGCGAGCACCGCGTCGATCGAACGCACCGAGCGCCGGGCCGCCTCCAGGTCCGCGGCACCGCCCGGACGTACCGTGCCACCGGTGCGCAGACCTCGTACGAGGTCCTCCAGGAGGCGGGCGGCCGCCGCGTGGTGGTGCCGGCCGTACGCCTCGGCGAGTTCCGCGCACCGCCGGAACGCGTGGCCGCCCTGGCCCCGGTCGCCCATGGACAGGTGCGCCAGCCCCTGCCACAGCAGCACCCGGGGCAGCTGGTCGGACAGGTCGTGGAAGCGGTGGCGGCGCTCCGCCTGCCGGTACAGGTCCAGCGCCCGCAGCGGGTCGCCCGCCAGCAGCGCGGCCTCACCCAGGCGTTCGAGGTCGCGTACGGGCACGTCCGCCAGGTGCCGGACGGCGGACACGCCCGCGAGGACGGTCGCGGCACGGCGCACCGGGCCGGCCGTGGCCATGGCCTGCAGCAGCCGGGGGTCGTCCGAGGCGTCCGGCATCCCGTCGAGGAAGGCCAGCAGCGCCTCGGCGCGCGCGTCGTCGCCCGCGACCGAGGGCGCCGTGATCCGGGCCAGCTCCAGCGCGTTCTCCTGCTCGTCGGCACCGGCCGGCACGGGCCAGGCGGCGGGGTCGGCCGGCCGCTGCCCGCCGTTCCCGGTCCCGGCCAGGGCCTCGGCGCACAGCCTGCCCAGGGGGCCCAGCGGGTGGCGAAGCGCCCGGTGCGCCATCGTCCGCGTCATGCGCTCCAGGCCGAGGACGTGGGCGAGCTGGGCGGCCCTGAGCGCGAGGCGGCCCCGGTCGGCGGGCAGCGGGTGCAGGTCGGACGCCCGCCGCAGCAGCCGGACGGCCATGAGGGGCTCGCACTGCTCCAGCGCCTGGGCGTGCACCGCCTCCAGGCGGCCGGCCAGCTCCGGGTCGCACTCCTGGACCGCCTGCGACCGGTGCCACAGCATCTGCACCGAGCCGGGCGCGAGGACGGCCGCCAGGGCCGCGTGCGCGGCACGGCAGCGCCGCGGGTCGGTGCCGTGGACCACCGCACCCGGCGTCGCGGGGTGGCCGAAGTGCAGCCGCATGCCGTCGAACGTCACGAGGCCCGCCCGTTCCGCGGGCTCCAGCGCGGTGAAGTCCAGCTCCGCGCCCCCGGTCAGCGACGCCGCGGACAGCAGCAGCGGGAGGTCTCCCGCCGGGTACAGCGCCGCGACCAGCAACAGGTCCCGCGTCCCGGAGGGCAGGCCTGCGGCGCCCGGCGCCAGGGCGGAGGCCAGCCGGTCGGACGAGGCGGGCACGCAAGGGGTCGAGTCCTCGGCGCCGGCCGGGAGTTCCAGCAGCGCCAGGGGGTTGCCGGCCGCGGTCGCCAGCAGCTCGCGCACGGCCTGCGCGTCCAGGCCCGGACGCCGCGCCGCCAGCAGCCGTGCGGACTCGGCCGGGCCGAGCGGGCCGAGCGGCAGCCGGGGCAGGCCGGCCAGATCGGCCGGAAGCGTGCGGTGCGGGCGGGAGGTCATCAGCAGCGCCAGCGGATGGCCGACGGTCCGCCGGGCGACGAAGGCCAGCACGTCCCTGCTGGGGGAGTCCAGCGCGTCCCAGTCGTCGACGGCGACCAGAAGGGGCTGCCCGGCACGGCTGACCGATTCCAGAACCTGGAGGACGGCGAAGGGCAGCCACGACGGCCCGCCCGGCGCCGGAGCGCCGTCGACCAGGACCCTCTCCAGGGCATCGAGCGGCCCGGCGGCCGGCGACCCGTGCGGGTCCGCCAGGACCGGCCAGAGGATCTGGAGCAGGCCGGACAGGTCGGGCGGGTTGCCGCCCCGGATGCCGGTGCAGCGCAGGACGCGCATGCCGGTGGCCGCCGCCGCCTGGACGGTGGCCTCCAGCAGCGCCGATTTGCCGGCACCGGCGTGCCCGCACACCACCCGCGCCGCCCCGTGGACCCTCGCCTCGCGCAGGAAGCCCTCCAGCGCCCGCAGTTCCGGGTCGCGGCCGACGAGCCCCGGGCCGCCCGACGGCGCCCCGCGCCGGGGGGTGACGAGTGACAGCGCGGGCTGTGCCTCTTCGACCGTGATGAGAGGGGAGAGCCTGGTCTGCGCGTTCATCGTGCCCCCTGTTCGTGCGAGCGCTCCCGCCCGTCCACGGAGCGCTCTCGTGCCTGCTCCCATCCCACTGGAGCGCAGGCCGCGGAACCAGGCAGTTGGCATGCAGCTTGCCCCGCCGGGGGACGGCCGCCCGGACAGCGGGCATGCGGCGGCGTCCCTTCGGGCGGCGGGGACACGGGGGGTACGACGTACGGGGGCGGGCCGCGTGGGCGCGGCCCGGCTCGCGCAGGTACCGCTCCCGCGTCAAACCCCGCCCGCCGTCCGCCGTCCGCCGCCCGCCACCGGCGGTACCGGCCCGGTCAGGTCTGCCCGGTGGGCCCGGTGGGGCCGGTGGGCGGGTCGGGCGCCTCCAAGGCATCCGCGTAGGCGCTGCCCGGCTCCCGCACGTACCGCTCCCACGTCAAACCCGCCCGCCGCCCGCGGTACCGGCCCGCTCAGGTCTCGGACGCCTCCACGGCGTCCGCGTTGGCGCGCATCCGCTCCGCGCGCGGACTGTGGATCGCGCTCAGCAGGTCGGCCGCCCGCAGCCAGCTCTCCCGGGCGCCCGCACGGTCACCGGCCTCCTGTTGCGCGGTCGCGAGGTGGTCGAGCACCTCGGCCTGGTTGTAGCCGTCGAAGCCCTCACCGTACAGCCGCAGCGACTCCCGGTAGTCCGCCATGGCGGCGTCGAGGTCGCCGAGGCGCTGCCGGGCGTAGCCCATGGTGTCCCGGGCGGCGGCCTCGATACGGACGTTGCCGTGCCGCCGCAGCAGCGGTACCGCCTCCGCGCACAGGGCGATCGTCTCCTCGTACCGGCCGAGGAGGGCGAGATACCAGCCGACCGCGTTCATCTCGCGGGCCACGGTGCCCTCGTCCCCCAGGGAGCGGTAGATCTCCAGCGCCCTGCGGGCATGGTGCAGGGCCTCGGTGTGGCGCTTCTGCCGGCCCCGCACCCAGCCGATGCTCCGCTCGATGGCCGCGCGGTCCACCGGGTCCAGCCGGTCCAGCAGCCCGAGCAGCAACTCGACCTGCCGGTCGGCCTCGTCGGCCTGGCCCGTCTCCGCCAGCGCGCGGGCGAGATCCGCGGAGTTCCGCGCGATGGCGGCCGGCTCGTCCAGCTGCACGGCGGCGTCCAGGCCGATGCGCTTGGTCTCGATCTCCTCCGTCCAGCGGCCCGTGACGGAGTAGTAGGTCACCCAGTCCTGCGTGAGGTTCATGCGGAACCGCAGCAGCCGCGGATCCTCCAGGGAACGCAGCGCCGCCGCGACCGTCGACTCCTCCTGACGGAACCAGACCAGCGCCTCCTCGCGGGTGTCGAGAAGGACGCGCACCGCCCCTTCGGCCGGCGGGCCGATCGACGTGGAGGCGGCGCGCCCCAGCAGCCGGTTGGCCCAGTGGGCGTTGTAGCGCAGGTAGTCCAGCAGCCGGGTCTCGGCGCCGAGCCGGTCGTCCCCTTCCCGTTCGACGAGTTCGGCGCCGTAGGCCCGCACCAGGTCGTGGAGCACGTACAGTCCCTCGGCGTCCCGGGACAGCAGGTTCGCCGAGATCAGCTCCCGCAGGTGCCGCCGGGCCGCCGCCGTACCGACGCCCGCGAGCGAGGCGGCGGCCTCCGCCGACACCGACGGTCCCGGGCACAGGGCCAGGTACCGGAAGAACCGCGCGGTCCCGGGCGTCAGGGCCCGGTACGACCACGAGAACACGGCACGGACGTCGACGCGCCGGTCACCGCTGGACAGGGCGTCCAGCCGTGGCCGGGACTCCCTCAGTTCGCGCGCCAACGGTCCCAGCGGAACCTGCGGCGACGCGCTCACCTGCGCGCCCACGATCGCCACCGCCAGCGGCAGGTACCCGCACAGTTCCACCAGCTCCGCCGCCGCGCGGGGCTCGGCCCGGCAGCGCTCCTCGCCGATCCTGGCCGCCAGCGCGGCCAGCGCCTCCTCGCGCGACCACACGTCCAGACCGACCAGCGTGGCGCCCTCGGTCACGGCCAGGCCGGACAGCTGACTGCGCGAGGTGATGATCGTCAGGCACCCCGGCGAAGCCGGCAACAGCGGCCTGACCTGCTCCTCGTCGCGCGCGTTGTCGAGTACGACGATCAGCCGCCGGGACGCCGCCCGCTCGCGGAACAACGCCGCCCGCTCCTCGGTGCCGCGCGGTACCGAGGAGCTGGGCACGCCGAGCACGTCGAGGAACCCGGCGAGGGCCGTGCCGGGGTCCAGGGGTTGTCCCGAGTCCTCGAAGCCGCGCAGGTTCACGTACAGCTGGCCGTCCGGGAAGCGGTCCGCCACCTGGTGGGCCCAGTGCACCGCGAGCGTCGTCTTGCCGACCCCCGCCATGCCGCCGATCGCGGAGATGACGACATGTGCTCCCCAGCGCCCGGCGACATGTGTGCTGAGCCGCTGGACCGCCGTGAGCGCCTCCGTCCGGCCGCGGAACGTCGCGAGGTCCGGCGGCAACTGCCGCGGGATCTTCTCCGTACGCCGCGTCGCCGCCTCGACGAAGCGCCGCCGCTCGTCCTCGTCGAGTTCCAGGGCGTCCATCAGCTCGCTGAGCGTCGCCTGCCGTGGCAGGCTCTGCCCCCGTTCCATGTCGCTGATGGCCCGCACACTCACGCCGGACGCCTCGGCCAGGCTCTCCAGCGTCAGCAGCGCACGCTGCCGCGCCGCACGCAGCAGCCGGCCGAACTCCGCCTTGTCCATCCCCACCCCCCAGTTCTGGAATGGTCATTAAAGCAAGACGCGGGATCGAGCCACCACGCTGTCCACGGCTGGAGACGGACACACTCGTCACAGGTCGGCACGTATGACCGCGACGCACGTCACGACGACAGTCATGTGACGCATGCCGGGACCGGCGCGTCCTGTGAACACTTAGGGAGTCAATGACCCGGCCATCGTCGACCAGCCGCAATACAAGGCCGCGCCGAACGGCTCATCGTGGCCCTCACGTATTGCCCGAAGGGCGTTTCTCATGGTCACCAGGACTGTCTGGCTCGTAGGGTTCGCGTTCCGCTCCGACCAGGGCCGACTGGTTCAGCACTTCTACGTCGTGCCGGAGGCGGCCGACGCCGCGGCCGCCCGGGAGAGCGCCCTGCGCAGGGCCCGCGTCGCCCGGGAACGCGCCCTGCGCGGCGGACGGGACGTCGAGGAGGCCACCGCCGAGACGCGCCGGCTCTTCCGCGACGGCCTCGGCGTCTGGCGCCTGGGCGGCCGGGGGCCTTCCCCCGACGAGCCGTCCGGGTTGCCGGCCGCCGCGTGATCCCGGCCGGCCGCCTTTGCCGCCTATTCAGTTGGTGGTGAGGTGGGTGGTGAAGTAGTCGGTGAGTTTGTCGATGGCGGGGTCGATGTACTGCTTCTTGTCGTAGAGGTCGACGTGGCTGGCGCCGGGGATGCGGTGGAGTTCCC
>NZ_JBEYRP010000066.1:0-13340 GCF_040704085.1 Streptomyces sp. NPDC047841 | reverse complement strand
GCAGCGACCTCATAGACGGCTGCCTCACCGAGACCGGCCTGGCCATCAAACCCACCTGAGCAACCCAGCGACATCACGAGTTCAACCTCAGTAACAGTTTCATCGCCTACGAGGCAGGTGAACCAGTGTCGATCGTCATGTGTGAGGAGTTCGAAGCACACGAGCAGGCGACCGGACAGCGAGACCTTTATGTCTCCGTTGTTGGCACAACCCGCGCAGGCCGCCGACGTGGCATCGCCACGGCCCTCCTCGCGCACACACTTCGCATAGCGGGACGGGACGGCTTTGACTCCACTTCCCTCGAAGTCGACATGAATTCTCCGACGGGCGCGCTCGAACTATACCAGCGGCTTGGCTACGAGACGTACAGGACATTCGTGCTGCAGAGGAAGTTTGTAGAGCATCGGTCCGACACTTCTGCCGCCACCATCACTTGGCACGACAGAACTTAACTGATCGTTTCGGAATGAGGTTCGCAGGCGGCGGAGGCATATGAGGCTGCAGGCCAGTTCGAGCAGCCCGTGGTGGAGGTCGGCGCGTCGTTCGTAGCGGGTGCGGAGTCGTTTGAACTGGTGCAGCCAGGCGAAGGCGCGCTCGACCACCCAGCGCACCTTGCCCAATCCTGAGCCGTGAGCGACACCGCGTCGGGCGCTCATGGGCATGATGCCGCGCTTGCGCAGCAGGCGGCGGTACTTGTCGAAGTCGTAGCCACGGTCGGCGTACAGGCACCGGGGCTTGCTGCGGGGACGTCCGCGCAGACCCCGGATCGGTGGGACCGCGTCCAGCAGCGGCAGAAGCTGCCTCGCACTCCTCGGCCTCGCGTGATCACAAAACGGACGCCCGCCGACTACGCCGAAACCCTGACAGGTAGCCGCGGTCTCGGACTGCGATTGGACGTTGGAAATCGTGGCACATGAGTAGCGAAAGAACAGCCCACTACGGGCTCGAGGAGCTGCGGCAGAAGCCGCGAAGGAGTACGGGGAAAAGGAGCACCGAATGAACGCGCTGTCCGTGCATCAGATGAGTGTGGCTGCGGGGAACGGTCAGGTTGGCTCCTGGCTGGCCGGCGCAGTAGTCATCATCGCGCTGCTGGCCTACGTGGCCCTGGTCGTCGGGGCACTGATCAGCATCGCCACATCCGGTGTGACGGGTGGGATGAAAGTGATGTGGTTCGTGTTCGTGGTGGTGGCCCCGTTCATCGGCAGCCTTCTGTGGTTCCTCGTCGGCCGCCGTGACTCCTGTCGACAGAAAGCCGTCGTCTAACGGGGGTGGAACACGTCGTTGCTCGCAGGGGACGTCCTCAAAGCCTCGACGCGTTGACGGATGCCCGCCCACTGCTGATCAGCCATGAGCAAAAGGTAGGTGCCGCCACCGACATTGACGTCGACGGGGCCTCCTGGAAGCCAGGTGGGGCCAATTCGAACCGTTTCTACCCGGGGCCAGACGAAGCCGTCACAGCGGGGGCAAAGAAGACCGTCCTAACGAGCTCGTGCATGGTTGGCGTTGGCACGTCGAGGGGTGTGACCTGGCTCGGTATTCACACTCGGGTACGAGGGTGACCGCCTGCTGGTGAGAGAGCAGCGCGGCGACTGCTTGAATGATGTCGCTCATGTGCTCACGCCGACCGTGGTGGCGGGCGAGGGCTCGCCAGTTCTTCAGATGAGCGATGCCGTGCTCGACGCGGATGCGGCGCGAGGAGTGGGCCTTGCGTCGCTGTTCATGGATCTCCTCGTACCAGTCTGGGGCGTTCTTCTTGAACTTGCGGTGGGGTGGTGTGATCACGCGTCCGCCGGTCTGGGCGCCCAGTCCCTGGTAGCCGGCATCCGCGAGGATCTCCACCGCAGGGCCGTCGGACAGGACTATGACCAGCACTAACTTGCGAGCATGGGTGATGTCCGCGCAGCTCGCGGGCTCAGCCGGGCTGCAGTACAGCAGGCGGCCGTCCTCGTCCGTGAAGACCATGGACTTGACGGCGTTCTGCTTGTTCTTGCCCGAGATGAACTTGTCCCGGTCCTTGCGTCCGGCGGCCGGGCGGCGCACCCGGATCTCGGTGCCGTCGATGATGCCGGTCTTCTGGTTCTCGCTGAGGTATGTCAACCACCTCGGCGAGCGTGCGGAGACGAAGGCCGGGCGCGATGGTGCAGCCCCGCTGGGCCAGCAGCGGGCGTACTTCACCGATCGCACGCGTGATGGTGGAGCGGTTCACGCCGAACCGGCAGGCCAGTACGTCGTGGGTGACGCCATGGCGGAGATGGATCAACGTGGCCAGGAGCCGGTCGACGAAGACGAGCTTGTGTTTGGCGCCGGCACCGACTGCTCGCCGACGCGGACGCGACGCCAGTGCCGCCTGGTGCCGCTCGTGCCGTAACGGGCCGATCTCCGCTACGAGTTCGGCGATCACCTCTGAACTCAGTCCGGTGATCTGCTGACTGCGAATAACCGCTGCACGCGTCCGGATCTCCACCACGCAGACCATGATCAACGATCAAGGTCTCGACGTGCCAACGCCAACCATGCACGAGCTCGTTACTCCGTTAGGTTCGTCTCGATCTTGATGCCGTGTGCGGTCTGCTGGGCAGGGGCTGTTGGCAGGTGGTGCAGATGCCTGTCCAGCACCTCAGGATGTCCTGGAGGGCGTCGAGGGTCTGGTAGAGGGTGAGGCCGGTGTGGGTGCTTTTGGGGCCAGCCGCTGTTCGGTGAGGAATGCGTGGGCGGTGGTCACGAGGGTGACGTGGTGGTGCCAGCCGGGCCAGGACCGGCCTTCGAAGTGGTCCAGGCCCAGGCCGTGCTTGAGTTCGCGGTAGTCGTGCTCGATGCGCCGGCGGACCTTGGCCAGACGGACCAGGTCGGCGATCGGGGTGTCGGCCGGCAGGCTGGACAGCCAGTAGTCGGTGGGCGCCTCGGCGTCCTCGGGCCACTCGACCAGCAGCCAGCAGTCGGGCAGGATGCCGTCCCACCAGCCCTGTCCGGCCGAGGCGGCGGCCCGGATCGGACGCTCGACGGCCTTGCCCGCGGGACGGACGCGCACGGCGGCGAAGCGGGACCGTAACTCGCCGCGCGAGCCCTGCCGCCAGGCGAGGGAGGTGAACGCGTCCTGTCCGAGGCCGGCGGCCAGGGCTGCCACTGAGGGGGCGGGCCGGCGGTAGCGGGGCTGAGGCCAGCAGCCGATGGGACCCTTGCGCTGCGGAGCCACGGGCTGGGCGTCGAAGGGGTGGGCACTCACGTCCGCGCGGACGGCCAGCATGTAGTCGATTCCGCGGTCTGCCAGACCGGCCCGCAGGTGGGCGTTGGTGCCGTAGGCGGCGTCGGCCACGACAACCGGCGGGCGCATGCCCCAGTCGGCCAGCGTGTCGAGCATGTCCAGAGCCAGCCGCCACTTCTCACGGTGGGCGACCTCGGGCGGGATGCGGGTGGCGGTGCGGCGTTCGGTGTCCGATTCCCACTCTTTGGGCAGGAACAGGCGCCACTGCAGCGGGCAGGAGGCGGTGTCGCTGGCGGCGTGGACGCTCACCGCGACCTGGCAGCTGGCGCGTTTACCCAGGGCCCCGCAGTGCGGGGCGGGGGGCCACGGCGACCGACATTCTTCCGTCCTTGGGCAGCGACACGTCGTCGATCACCCAGGCCGTCGGGGCGATGAGTGGCAACATGCGCTCTGCGATCCGCCGCTGCACCGGCACCGGGTCCCAGGTGGACTGGTTCACGAACTGCTGCAGGTTCTGCTCGTTGCCGTCCGGCAGCCTCGAGGCCATGGCCTGGACCGACTTGCGGCGGCCGTCCAGCATCAGTCCCCGCAGGTAACAGCCACCTTTGGCCCGCTGGTCCTTGCGCGGCACCGACGCGAACACATACGCCACGTACAACGCCAACTTCGCCCGGACACGGTTCACTTCAAGTGCGTCCATCCACCCAACATGCCCAGGAACAGACCGAACCGGAAGACCTAACGGAGTCCTATTAGCTTCGCGTCGTCTCCGGACTCACTGGCCGCCGAGTCCTGTGGTCGCGACCGACTTGACGATCTGGCGCTGGAAGAAAAGGAACACCAGCACCAGGGGTAGCGCGGCCAGAACCGCGGACGCCATGGTCTGCGCGTATTGGATGCCGTAGGCGTCCTTCACCGAGGTGATACCAACGGGAAGGGTCATCAGGGCCGGGTCCGAGGTGGATACGAACGGCCACAGGAAGTTGTTCCAGGCCCCGATGAACACAAAGATCGCCACGGCCGCGAGCATCGGCCGCGACAGCGGCAGCAGCACGGACCAGAAGATGCGCCAGTGGCCCGCTCCGTCAATGCGCGCGGCTTCCTCCAGTTCACGCGGCAGGGAGTCGAAGTGCTTCTTCAGGATGAAGACCATCACCGGTGCCACCGTTTGTGGAAGGATCACTGCGGCGTAGGTGTCGAGCAGGTGCAAGCTCAGCATCTGCCGGAACCACGGCACAATAAGGATTTGCGGGGGCACCAGCACGGCGGCCACGGTGAGGGCGAAGAAGACACGGCGGCCGGCGAAGAGCGTGCGTGAGAAGGCGTAGCCGGCCATCGCGGACACCAAAACGGTCATCACGGTGACGGCCGCCGCGATCAGGAAGCTGTTCAGCATCCACAGCGGCAGGTCGCCGCGCTCCCATACGGTGCTGAAGCCCTTCAGGGTCCAACCGTGGTGCGGCCACACCCAGTGATCGGCATCGCTGGCGTCTTGCTCGGACTTGAAGGCGGTCAGCATTGCCCACAGCATCGGAAGCAGCCAGGCCAGCGCCAGGACGCAGAGCACGGTGAGAGCGAGTATGCGTGCCAGTCTGCTGTTCCCGAGGACGAGGTGGTTGCCCCGCGGGCGGGGCTGGCGGGAGGCGGCAAGGCGGGCAGCCCCCGGGGTTTGCGGGGCCGGTGGCGTGTGGATCGACAGTTCGGTTGACGTCATGTCACTTCTCCCGGCGGCGGAGGGCGGCGTACTGGGCTGCGGAGGCGAGCAGGACGAGTGCGAAGAAGATGTAGCTGATCGCGGAGGCGTAGCCGAGCCGGTAGCCGGTGAACCCGACGTCGTAGACGTACTCGACGATGGGGCGGGTCGAGCCGTTGGGGCCGCCCTTGGTGAGCAGGTAGACCTGGTCGAAGACCTTCAACGAGGCAAGGATCTGCAGCACCGTGATGACCACCGTGATTCGGTTGAGCTGAGGCAGGGTGATCGACCACAGGCGGCGCCAGGCACCCGCGCCGTCGATCGCCGCGGCCTCGTACAGGTGGTCCGGTATGGCCTGCAGGGCAGCGAGATAGAGCAGGAAGTTGAAGCCCACCGTCCACCACAGGGTGGTCAGGACGATTGCCCACATCGTCACCGACTCGTCGCTGAGCCAGCCGACCGGCTCCATCCCGACGAGGGCGAGGACGTGATTGAGGAGGCCCAGGTCGGGCTGGTAGAGCCAGATCCACAGCAGGCTCACCACGCCCACGGGCAGCAGGTAGGGCGCAAAGAATGCCAGGCGCCACACCCACTGGCCGGGCAGGCCGGTGTGCACGAGCAGGGCCATGCCGAGCGAGACGGCGACCAGCGGGATGGTGGACAGGACGGTGAACCACACCGTGTGCCCGAGGGCGCGCCACATCTCGGCGTCTTTGAGGGCCTCGGTGAAGTTGTCCAGACCGACGTAGGAGGGTTCGTGGGCCGACAAAGAGGTGTCGGTCAGGCTGGTCCACAGGCCCTGGGCCAGGGGCCACAGCATGAAGAGGGCGAACAGGACCAGGAAGGGCAGCGCGAACAGCAGACCCGGAGGGAGCAGCCGGCGCACCGACAGGGCCCCTGGGCGGGGCGGGGCTGAGGGAGAGGACATCGTTGTGCCTCCTGCGCAGAAGGTGGTGGCCGGGTCAGGCCGGGCTGGGCTTGGACAGGAAGGTGTTCAGGCGCCGTACCATCGCGCGCGCCGCGCGGTCCGGTGCGAGGCCGTCGAGCAGAGCCTGCTGCAGGGTCTGGGACATGGAGTTCTGGAAGTCTGAGCCGGCGCCGGCGAACCACACGGAGGGGTCGAGGACGACATGCTGCTGGGCCTGGGCGTAGTGCGACTGCGGCTGGAGTTTGGCGTAGGCGTCGGTGCGGGTGATGGGTCCGTAGGCGGGGATGTGCCCTGCCGTTGCCCAGATCTGGCCAGCCTTGAGCAGGGCTGCTACTGCCTGATGGGTGCGTCGGCGCCGCTCAGGGTCCGGGTCCGGGTGGTGCGGCAGGACGAAGGAGTGCGAGTCGGCGTAGACGGCAGGGGTGCCGAACACCGTCGGGAAGGGCGCCGCTCCCACCTTGGAGTCGGCGGCACGGAAGGTTCCCAGTTCCCACTCCCCCGAGAGGATCATCGCCGTCTGCCGGTTGGCGAAGGACGCGATGGCGGCAGGGTAGTCGAGGTGTTTGGGGTTGACCCGTCCGTCGACGATCTTCGTCATGAACCCGATGACCTCGGTCATGCGGTCCACGTCAACCTCGGCAGGGCCACCCTGTGGCAGGTCGAACCGGCCGCCGGTCTGCCGGTACAGGCCGTAGAACAGACGCCAGCACTGCGCGCTGTCGGTGACGTAGCCGAAGGCGATGCCCTGTTTGCCCGATGCCTTGGCGAGCTCGCGGCCGGCCCTCAGGAACGAGTCCGGGGAGGAGAACGCCTCGGCGTCCAGGGTGCCGTCGCTCGTGAGCAGGCCCGCCTTGGCGGCAGGTCCGGGGTGGTAGAAGACGATGAACGGGTGAGTGTCCAGGGGGACGGCATACGTTTTGCCCTCGAACTGCGTGCGGGACCACACGGCGTCGGTGAAGTCGCTCTTGCTGACGCCGTACTCGGCCAGCAGGTCCATATCCCACGGGTCGAGCAATCCGGTGGGGGCGTAGCCCGCGAGCCTGGACATGTGGGATACGGCCACATCGGGGCCGCGGCCGCCGGCGGAGGCCATGGCCAGCTTGGTGTAGTAGGGCGTGCCCCACTCCAGTACCGTGCGTTCGACGCGGGTGCCCGGCATGTGCGGCCGTGCCGCTTTGACCATGTCGTTAAGCAGTCCGCCATCGGCGCCGCTGAACAGGTCCCACAGGCGAACCGTCGAGGTGTCCGAGGCCTGGGCTGAGCCGCAGCCGCTGAGTGCGGCGCCGGCCAGGGACACTGCTCCCGAGGCGAGTGCAGCCGTGAGGATCCTGCGGCGCGTCAGCCCACGGCCTTCCGCTGGTTCCGGCCGGTCGGTCATGCGACTCCTTCCCTCACCAGGCGGTTCGGCACGGACATTCTTCCGTGTTGTGTCCGCACCGGACCGCCTTGCGTGTACATCGTTGTAACTGCTGTCAGGGAGCGTCGGTCGCCGTCTGCGTCCGACGGATTGTTTCAGTTGTTCTCGTAGGAGGCCGGGCGTATCTGCGCCTGGCGGATCCGTTCGATGTCGAGCTTCACGGAGCGATCGAAGCGGTAGAGGCCGTTCTGTTCCTGGAACACGTCCGTGAGCTGGGTGTAGCAGTATCCGAACATGTCCGGGTCATCGAGCAGCACGCCGGTCAGGCCTGCGAATCGGTCGTGGAATTCCTCTTCCGTCCGGGGTCGGTCGCCATAGCCCCAGGATTCGTCCGTCTTGCTGCCGGAAGCCTGCGCCGCTTGCGGGTCCCACCAGATGCCTCCGAACTCACTGCAGAAGTAAGGCTGCCCCCGGTACGCCACCGACCAGGGCCGTCCGTCGGGTCCCGCGTTGACGTACGGCCGGTTCTCAGCGAGACCGGACATCGCCTTGGCGAAGACGGCGGGATCCTGTTCGTAGCAGTGAGAGTCGTAGACGTCGGTTTCGCGGACGCGGTGCGCGTAGCCGGAGGCGTCTACGACGGGCCGGGTGGGGTCGGCCTGCTTGGTGGCCAGGAACATCGCCTGGGTCACGTCGTCGAGCTGTGTGATGCGGTCGTGCAGGTGCTGGTACGTCTCGTTGAGCGGGCACCAGCCGATGATCGAGGGGTGCGAGTAGTCCCGCTCCAGTGCCTCCATCCACTCGGCGACGTAGCTGGCGTCCGGGCGCTGGTTGTTGTCCCGCTCCCCGGTCTCGCAGCCCCAGTCCCCGAACTCGCCCCAGACCAGGTAGCCCAGGCGGTCGGCGTGGTAGAGGTAGCGCTCCTCGAAGACCTTCTGGTGCAGGCGGGCGCCGTTGAACCCGGCATCCATGGCGAGTGTGATGTCCTTCAGCAGGGCCTCGTCGCTGGGGGCGGTCATCAAGCCGTCGGGCCAGTAGCCCTGGTCCAGCACGAGGCGCTGGAAGACCGGACGCCCGTTGATCAGGATCCGCTTGCCACGGATCGCGACTGAGCGCAGGCCGGCGTAGGAGTCGGCCGTGTCGACCACGGTGCCGTCGGCGTCCAGCACCTGCAGGCGCAGCCCGTACAGGTGTGGGTCTTCGGGCGCCCAGAGCCGCACACGGTCCTCGGGCACCGCGAGCACGAGCCTCGGGCACAGGTCGAGGTCGGCACGCGCCTCGGCGGCCACCACCTCTCCGGATTCGTCGCTGAGCACCGCCCGCACGCGGTGGCCGGGGAGATTGGCGGTCAGCGGAAGCTCCAGGTAGAAGCTGCCGGAGGAAACATCCGGCGTGATGCGCGGCCGTTTGAGCGCGACCGAGCGGGGCACTGGCTCCATCCACACCGTCTGCCATATGCCAGTGGTGCGGGTGTAGTGGCAGTGCGAGTTGGCGTACCAGGTGGCCTGCTTGCCGCGCGCCTGCGCTCCGTGCCGGCTGTCGCGCGCGCGGACTACGAGCGTCACGTCGGAGCCGGGTTCCGCGATGCCGTCGAGGTCGGCGGTGAAGGGGGTGAAACCGCCGCGGTGGCGGGCCACCTCGACGCCGTTCGCCCAGACCGTGGTGTCGTGGTCGACCGCGCCGAAGTGCAGCAGGACGCGGGCGTCGGTCCAGTCTTCCGGCACGGTCACCGTGCGCCGGTACCACACCGCCTCCAGGAAGTCCGTGTTCTGGATTCCCGACAGTGAGGACTCGGGACAAAACGGAACAGTGATCAAGTCCGCCAGATCACCCTCCGCCAGGCCCCGCTCCAGACCGGTGTCAGAGAGGTCGATCTCGAACTGCCACGTTCCGTTCAGATTGAGCCACGCGTCACGGACGAACTGCGGCCTGGGGTACTCGGGGCGCGGTTGATCCGGCGAGTGCGGGACGGACATGGTGCTCCTCGTGATACCTGGGGCGATGCGATCCGGAGCTATGGCACCACGTCGATTACATCGATGTAAAGTGCCGGGAACCGAGAGGGTGCGTCGAAACCGATTCGTGACAGTCCGATAAGATCGCGCGAGCTGGAGGGAAGGAGGGGGAGCGTGGCCGCCAGACCGCGGATCAAGGATGTCGCCGAATATGCGGGCGTTTCACCCAAGACGGTCTCCAATGTGATCAACGACTACGAGCACGTCTCCGAGGCGACCCGTACGGCCGTACGCGAGGCCATCGACGCGCTGGGCTACCGGGTGAACATCGCCGGCCGGCAACTGCGCCGCGGGCGCACCGGAATGATCACGCTTGCCGTCCCGGAACTCGATGTCGCGTACTTCTCGGAGCTGGCCAAGCATGTGATGGCAGCGGCGGATCGCCGGGGTCTGACTGTGCTTATCCACCAGACAGGCGGCGTGCGCGACCGGGAACTGGCCGCGCTGCACGGATTCGACGCGCAGTTCACCGACGGGGTGATCCTCAGCCCGCTGTCCCTGCTGCAACGCGACCTGGCTACCCGGGACACGCGACTGCCGGTCGTACTGCTAGGCGAGCTATATCAGGCCGGCTCGGCCGATCACGTGGGCATCGACAATGTGCGCGCAGCCCGGGAGGCCACCGAGCACTTGCTGGCCCGCGGACGGCGGCGTATTGCGGTCCTTGGCGGATCCCTGAAAGGACGACAGAGCACCGATCGACTGCGCACGAAAGGATACTGCGAGGCCTTGCGCGCGGCGCGCGTTCCCTTCGAATCGGAGCTGGTCGTCTCGGTCGGTGCGTTCCACTGGCAAGACGGAGCGCGGGCCGTCTGCGAAGTGCTGGACCGGGGGCTGCGCCCCGACGCGCTGCTGTGTCTCAACGACCACCTAGCGCTGGGAGCTTTGCGCGCCCTGCACGAGGCGGGCCTCCAGGTGCCCGCCGACCTCGACGTGGTCGGCTTCGACGACATCGAGGCCGGGCGATTCAGCGTGCCCAGCCTCACCACGATCGCCCCGGACAAGGCAGCCATCGCCACCTCTGCGGTATCACTCCTGGTGGACCGGATCGACCAGCCCACCGCCGGGGACGTGATCGAGCACATCGTGGAGCACCGGCTGCTGGTGCGAGAAAGCAGCGGGGGCACGGACCGAACGCCGTTCTCTCCCCACGCCGGCGGAACGGCGACCAGCTGACCGAGGTCGACGGGAACGTCGTCGCTGCGGCGGACGATGTCGACGGAGCGGGAGCGGGAGGACGGCGGACACGGGCAGCGCACCGGGCGCCGGTGGCTCAGATGGCGGCCAGCGGCCGACGTGAGGACGGGCCCGGAGGGCGGAAGGCGCAAGGGGGCACGGCACGGGCAGACCACCAAACCGCCGGCGGCCCGGGGGCCCGTCCGGCTGGGACCCGCGCAAGGCCCGGCCGGCGGCATACGGCCCGACACGGCACGGTGGACGAGGCCACCAATGGGACAGCCGGGCGGCGGACGGCCAGCGGGCGGCGACACCGTCTGGTCTGGGAGTCGAACACGCAGACCAAGCGTGTCACTTACCTCGACGCCTTGGACGGCGACCTCCTGTGGGTGAGCCACATCGGAGTCGATCCGCTACCGGCGCCTTGGGCACGCCACCCGGCTGCTGCACGAGCAGGGCGCGAATGCCCGGATGATCATGGAAGTCCTGGGTCACAGCTCCATCCGCGTGAATATGGGCATCTACACCTTCGTACGGCTCGACTCTCAATGCTCAGCGTTCGATCGCGTCGGAAACGCGCTCAGGGATGAGCGGAATGATCCCGACGATGACGGCGGCGCGGCCGACATCCGGTAGCGCTCCGGCCGGAACCTTCGCCAGATGCATTACCGCGAGTGGGTGAAGTGGAGAGTCGGCTCGTCCGACTCCTTCTCCCGCCGCGTCTCCCCGCTCAGGGCGGGATCTGAGTACACCTACTCATGCGCCGACCCCCACCTCATCGGAAGGTGGAGTCGGAGGTGCGGGGATGAAGGCTGGCGTGGCAGCCGGGCGGGGCAAAGTCCGTGGGCGGTGCGTGCAGGTGGGCGGACTGCTCCTGTCGTTCGCCCTGGTGGGGTTGACTTCGGCGTGCTCCCGCGAGCCGTCAGAGAAGAAGTTACGGACGCAGGCCACGTCGCCTGCAGCGGAGTCCCGCAGGGTGGCAGAGGAGCAGAAGATGCGCGCCCTGATCGAGCGCCTGAGCGCTGTCGAGGGCCTGGAGCACGTGCTCACCCGCTTCGTCGATACCTGCGCAAGGCCCTACAACGGCTCGATCTTCGAGAACAACGAGTCTCCGTACACCCTTGAATGTGACATGAGGGCCGTCGCCTACTTCGGCGTTCAGGGAGACATCACAGATGTCCTTCCCCGAATCCGCGCGGCTGACGTCGCGGCCTGGGGTCCGCATGACGCCGAAGCGCATGACCTGCCGCATGCGGCCGGCACTGTGCCCTACGCACTCGACTACCACCATGATCGCGGCCGGTACTCGGACGGCACGCTGATGCCCGCGCCGACACTCGAAGGCCCTGGCCTCCAGATCGATTGGGACCGCCCGGACCTGCCACTTCCAAACCGGATCGAGGAGCCCGCCCCGTGCCCCTCAGTCGGGTCCACGATCTACCACCGCTGCTCGACCATCCCGAAGAGTCCGATGAGCGTAGCTGCCGCGCGGGCCCGCTACGGCACTGTCTTAACCCTCAGTTTCGGCGGCTGGGAGTCCTCCGCGTACAACTACTTCACCGTGCCCCGCCGGAAGTGATCCCGGAGCGGCCCCTCACCGCGAAGCTCGGACAGGCCCCCTAGTGCTCTGACCGCATAGGTTCGCCGGGTTGGCGGTCATGACGGTTGGATGTGCGGTGACGTCCGAACCGACCGCTGGAGGCGCGGTGGCCGAGCCTGTCCGTGTGCGCAGACTGACCGACCAAGAGGGGCAAAAGCTGCAGCAGATCGTGCGTCGGGGCAGCACCAGTTCGGTGCGCTACCGGCGCGCGATGATGCTGCTGGCCTCGGCCGGCGGGAACCGGGTGCCGGTGATCGCCCAGCTGGTCCAGGCCGACGAGGACACCGTGCGCGATGTGATCCACCGGTTCAACGAGATCGGCCTGGCCTGCCTGGACCCTCAGTGGGCGGGAGGCCGTCCCCGCCTGCTCAGTCGTGACGAAGAGGACTTCGTCGTCCGGACGGCCACCACTCGCCCCACCAAGCTCGGCCAGCCCTTCACCCGCTGGTCTCTGCGCAAACTCGTCACCTACCTGCGCAAAGTCCACGGCCGGATCATCCATATCGGCCGTGAGACGTTACGCAGTTCACCATCGCCAACTCGAACTATCCCAACCACACGGTTCAGACCCGGGCCCTGCACGCCTACCTGCGGTGGCGCAACGCCAACGCCCGCCATCGCGACGTCCTGGCCGCCGAACGCAAGGAACGCGCCCGCATCCGCAGCGAGAAGGGCATCCGCTGGGGCGGACGCCCCCTCGCCACCGCAGCCTGAACGACCCGGCGAACCTATGCGGTCAGAGCACTAGCCAGCCCTTCACGCCTGGGAAAAGGACCACGGTGTGGTGTTGCCGGAGCTGTATCGCACCTTCGTGGCCGAGATCGCGAACGGCACCGACGACGGCCTGCCGGACGCGGGCGGTTTGCTGCCGGTGGGCGAGAAGCCGGAGAGCCGGGCTGTGTGGGAAGCGGAGTACTGGATGAGCCGGGCCCCTTCGATGCCACGCACCGCGCCTGTTCAAAGCGCCCTTCCCGTTGAAGGATGAGCCGGGCCCCTTCGATGCCACCGCACCGCGCCTGTTCAAAGCGCCCTTCCCGTTGAAGGAGGAATGGCAGTGGGAGTACGACTACTACGACCACACCCTCCACTCATCGTTGCTGCACCAGACCTACACCCACGGCTCGGTGCTCCTGGGCAACGACGGGCCCGGTGAGTGCTGGACTTTGGTGGTGACCGGAGCGCAACGCGGCCAGGTGTGGTGGCTACGCGACGGCTGTGCCACGCCGTATGCCCACACGCCCTCCGAGCAGAAAGAAGGCGACTTCCTGTGCTGGGTTACTGAGGTTGAACTCGTGATGTCGCTGGGTTGCTCAGGTGGGTTTGATGGCCAGGCCGGTCTCGGTGAGGCAGCCGTCTATGAGGTCGCTGC
>NZ_JBEYRP010000065.1:0-14388 GCF_040704085.1 Streptomyces sp. NPDC047841 | reverse complement strand
CGCCATCGACGGTTCCCCCCTTCTCCCATCTCACGCGCCCCGCACACGCAGCAAGTATCACTCAAAGCTATGCCGTGGCCTTGGGTTTGGTGGGGGCCGATGCGGGAGCGCGCGCACAGCCGGCACCCCAGACAGGCGACCGAGGGGACTCAGCCGTGCGACCGCCAGCGGATAGGCCGAGCTCAGGCTGGACAGCGCGCCACCGCCCAACGAGCTGAACAGGGGGCCAGGCAAGAGCGTGGGTGACGCGTATGAGGCCGGCGCGGCGCTGTGAATCGATCACGTTCTCGGAAGGGAGCGACGCCGTCGCTGCCCGCGGGGTGAGCTGTCGCCGCAAGCAGTGGCGGGCCCTTGGCGGTTCGTTTCTCCGGTGAACCCCCACCCGCCATCCGAGTGATGCCGTTGACGGTTCGCCCGCACCGGCGCGTGAGAGCCGCTACCTGCCTTGATCAGCTTCATTGCCGATCAAGAGAGATGGGCGCATGCATCCGTTCCAAACGAAGCTTGCCCTGCTCACCGCGGCGGTCACCGCCCTGCTCGCCCCCGTCAGCTCCGCCCCCGCGGCTGCGGCCGCAGCGCCCGCCTCCCACGTGGCCGGTGCCCCGAGCATGCGCCGGGATCTTCCCGAGCCGCCGCCAGCCGATGTCGTCCGCAAGGAACTCGGTGAACTCACCGTCGCCGCTCCGCATCCGATGACCGGCTACGCGCGCTCGAGGTTCCCCCACTGGATCACCCAGTACGGCACCTGCGACACCCGCGAGGTCGTCCTCGCCCGTGACGGCCAGGACGTCGTCCAGGACGACCAGTGCCGCGCCGTCTCCGGCATCTGGTACAGCGCCTACGACGGGAAGATCGCCACCAGGCCGTCCACCGAGGTCGACATCGACCACGTCGTCCCCCTCGCCAACGGCTGGCGCTCCGGCGCGGATGAGTGGAGCACCGCCAAGCGCCGCCAGTTCGCCAACGATCTCGTCAACCCGCAGCTGATCGCGGTGTCGGCGAGCTCCAACCGGCAGAAGGGTGACCAGTCCCCGGACCAGTGGGCGCCGCCGCTGCGCTCCTACTGGTGCACCTACGCGCGCGCCTGGACCCATGTGAAGTACGTCTACGCCCTCAACATCACCGAGCCGGAGAAGGACAAGCTGAACGAGATGCTGGACACCTGCCCCGCATGAGCACCAGCCCGGACACCGACTCGTACACCAGCACCGTCACCGCCGGCCCGGGCGGGGCGATGACCGACGAGGTCGGCGTCATCACCGGTGATCTCACCGTCCGCACCACCCTCGCCCATGACCGGCACACCGCCTGCGTCACCGTGCAGTACACGGGCGCCGACGAGTGGTACACCCTCACCGGCAGCCCCGCCTTGGTCCCGGACGCAGGCCTCGCGGCCTACCATCGTGATCTCCTCGGACGCATCCGGCGCGGCCGGGGCGCCACGGCCACCTGACACTGGGTGTCAGCGGCTCCGTCCTGGCGGGCGGGCCGGCCGAAGCTGGTCCGCGCGGCATGCCGGTCATGGCACTGGCGTCGCGGGCGAGGGCGGCTTCACCGGCCGCCCCACAGGGGCCCGGCCTCTTCGCGCACCCGCCGCGTCCGGCAGCTTCGCGTGAGCTCGGGTCAACCGGTCGGAGGTGTCAGGCGTTGGAGCCGCCGTTGGTGTCGCGCTGTCCGGTACGGCTGCCGTGCCAGTCGAGGACCATCGTGGTGGCATCGTCGGGCAGAGCCCTGCACAGGCCTCGTGGACTGCCGCGGTCACCGGCTCCCCGACCGCTCCTGGGACGCTGTTGCCCGGACGGTACGACGACGAAGGCCGTTTCCAGTACGTCGGCCGCACCACCACCCTCGCCCGCCAGGCCGGCGCGGCGGTCGCCGGCCTGCTCGCGGCCGGGCGGCGCGGGCATCCATGGACGGGCTGGTCGTTCTCCGCCGGCTGGGGCAGCCGAGAGCAGCTGGACGTCACGCTGGTGGAACCGCAGCTGGTGGTTGGAGGTCGGCGTCGACGTCGCCCGTGACGCCTCCGGCCGCTGGCGCCACCCCGCGCGCTGGCATCGCGCCCGGCCCGACCTGTCCCCCGCCGACCTCCCCCGCCTGACGACGCCGCCGTACTGACTGATTGGGTGATCACCCAGGCGCCCTGGCCGCGACGGCGTAGCCGGTGGCCGGGCTGGACGACGACGCCGACTCGCTCGTCTGAATGAACATCGACGGAAAGCGGAATGGCGAACCGTTCCGCCAGGACAGGCCGATGCCATGAGCCTTCTGCCCACACCACGGCCCCGCACCCCCAGGACCGCGCTGCTCGCCGCCGCCGTCCCGGCCGTCCTGGCCGCATCACTGACCGGCCTCGCACCCGCCCACGCCACCACCACTGCCAGCGTCCCCGCCGTGGCCCGGGACCAGATCGCGTGCCCGCGCGGCTTCGTCTGCATCTACCCCGACATCAACTTCAACGGCCAGCCCTACGTCAAACGCGCCGTCGACGGCTCGGTACGCCACCTGCCCGACTACATCCGCGGCAAGGGCAGCTCCATCATCAACAACAGCAGCCGCACCGCACGCGTCTACCAGAAAGACAACTACCTCGGCCGGCACGTCTGCGTCGGACGCGAAGGCGGCACCATCGGCGACCTGCGTTCCTACCAGCTCAACGACACCACCCACAGCCTGCGCAACAACGACACCCCCTGCGGCGCCTCGTAACCGCCCCCGGCGCGCGTCCGTCCATCTCCCGGTCGCCGGCCGGCAGCCCTCCGGCTCCACCCTCCGCCGGTTCAGCCACCTGGTCCGCAGGTCGGCAAGCACGGCGCCTTCCTCCGGGCCGGCCCAGTAGACCGACTCGCCAGGCGTTGTGGCCCGCGGCGGCGGGACGGGACAGCGGCGGCCGCGTCCGGTGGGACGGCACAACCCGGCGTACGGCACCTCAGAGCGGCCTGCGTTGCCGCAGCCGTCCAGACCGGCACCGAGCACGGGTGTGCCAGCGAGCGACCCGGGTGGGACGCCGGGACACCGCCGGCCAACTCGCCAAGGGCAGGCAGTAACAGCAGGACAGCAGCGAAGTCCCTGAGGAGAAGCATCCAGGTATGACCGGCAAGCTGCCGGGACCACTGCTGAGCGCTGCCGTGTGCTCACGTCGGCCCGCTTGGTGCGCGGGGTGAGGACCGGGCCCGCTGGCGCCGCCGCGCTGCGGGCCCGGGAGCGCTCAGCCTGTCGTATCCCTCGTGACGGCAGGCGCTCGAACGGGCACTTCGTCCCGAACCCTTACCAGCCGTTCCCCGGCACCTGCCGCGCTGGATGCATCACCGTCGCGCGGCATCGCTGCCGCCGTGGCCGGGCGTGACAAGGTCGCGGTGGGGGCGTGCCGCCGCCGGGCCGCAGCAGTTCGGGTCCTGCGACCAGGTTCTGGAAAGCGGTCAGGAGGCCCGGCGCAGGGGCGCGACGGCGGCCGGCCCGATGGATGCGGGTCCGAACTTGTCCCGGATGCGGTCCATGGCCTGCTCGGCGACGAGCCGGGACTCCCGTGCGCCGTCGAAGCTGATCTGCTCGGCGACCTGGTCGGCGTCGATGACGTCCTCACCCCTCAGCACGATGCCGGTCAGGCGGGCGCGTTGCAGACCGGCGGCGTCCATCAGCTGGTAGGCGAGCATGCGCAGGTCGTCCTCGTGGGCGGAGGGTGCGGGCAGGCGGCGGGTCCTCTCCCACATGGTGCCGCCCGCGAAGCCCAGGGTCAGGGTGATCGCGCGGGCGGCCTGGCCCCGGTGGCGCAGCTGGAGGCCGAGCCGGACGACGAGGTCGAGCAGGGCCGTCCGGACGACGGCGCCGTCCAGGGTGTGGTGGGTGAAGCGGTGGCGTACGGCGGCTGAGGCCGGCAGGGCCCTCGGGACGACGGGGCGGGGGTCGATGCCGCGGGCGCGGTCGGCGGCGAGCCGGCCCGCCTTCTTGCCCAGCAGCCGCTGCACAGTGGCCGGGGAGACAGCTGCGAGCAGACCGACCGAGTGGATGCCGTAGTCACGGAGCACGACCGCCTGGCGAGGGCCGATCCCGTGCAGCGCCTCCACCGGCAGCGGAGCGAGCCAGCCGGCGACCTCGCCGGGCGCGACGGCGAGGACGCCGCCGGGATGGGTGATCTGGGAGGAGGCGGTGGCCGCGACGGTGATCGTCGGCCCGCCACCGACCCGGACGTCGACCCCGAGGCGCGAGATGCACCGGATGCGCAGGACCTCACCCAGGTGCGCCGCGTCGGTGCCGTGGTAGCGCAGGGCGCCTTTCAGCTCGACCAGGGCGGCGGACGGCGGCAGAGCCTGCACCACCGGGGACAGACCGGCCAGCAGCTCCAGCACGTGCCGGTAGATCTCCTCCGGCAGCCGGTCCGGGCAACGCACATGCATCACCGTCGCCCGCACAGTCTCGACCTGCTTCCCGGTGTCGTTCACGGTGCTCACCTCCACACCCTCACGCTATCGAACGTAGATTCGAACACACGAGTGCAACAAGGTGATCATGGAAGTAGAATCAAAAATATGTTCGATGACTTGCCGCCTGACCTGGAGCGGCTGCGCACTTTGCGGGTGTGGCACGCGATGTGGCTGGCACGCATCGACCGCAAGATCGCGCAGCTGGTGCAGCGGCAAGCCGAACAGGAACGCGGTCGGCGGGCGAAGCCGGTCCCACCGGACTGGATCGTTGAACTCGGTATCGGAGTCGGCCGGCCGCCCGTGCAAGTCCACCGGGGCACCTGCTACATGGCGGGCAAACGGCACCGGTCCGTCGGCCCGGACGAGGCCCGCCGGCTGCTGGCCGACGGCACCAGCGCGTGCAGTCACTGCCGCCCCGACACCGCTCTCGGCATCGCCGGCTTAGCCGGCCACGGCCACCGGGCGGCGGCGACTCACTCCTGTGACGGGACACGGGCAGCGATCTCCTTGGCCCATCGCCCGGCCTCCGGCGCATGGGCCCCGCCCTCGGCCGTGACGAGCCGCAGCCAGCTCAGCAGGTCGTGCGCCTCCTGAAGGGTGAGCAGCGGCAGTCGCTCGCCCGCTGTCTCCATCGGCGCGAAGTCGATCTCGTCCAGGTCCAGGTCCTCGTAGCCGTCCACGACCGTGGCAACGCTCCACACCCCACCCCGGTCACGGGCCGGCGCCGGGCAGGAAACAGCCCCGGCCGGCGTGGCCGCCGACCGGGGCTGAACCCGTGAAAAGTGTGATCGTGAAGGGCGATCGCCTACGCGGCGAAAGGCAATGCGAGGCTTCAGCCGAACGATCGTCCTCGCATGCGATAGATGAGGCCCGGGGACACTGTTCCCTTCACCATCACGCATCGTTCAACCACGCCTGCCCTGCGAACATTCCCGCGCGCCTACGAGTTCTCGGGACCTTCCCGGGTGCTGCACCGCTTCCGTCGCCGCCGCGAGGCAGCCCTACTCGGTCGGGTGAACACTCCAAGAGGGGAGAACTGGGGCGGTGTCCGGCACGTGATGCCTGGCATGAAGCCGATCAGCGAAGTACATGTGGCGGAGCCGGGCCTGGCCGTCGTCGAGGTCGCGGCCTGTGATGACGAGACGGCATTCGCGGTCCAGGAGTTGCTCGCCGGGCGGTGGGCGACCGCGACCGCAGACACCACGACCCGGGCTCCCGGCGAGGCCGGTGTCCGGCTGCGCTGTTACCTGGACGTGCGCCAGGAGCTCGGCTCGTAGCATCGCCGGGGCTGTCGTACGTCCGCAGGCGCGGTGGGCAGCTGTCAGGCGGCGGTCTTCTTGCGGCGGCGGCCGCTGGAAGCGAGGGCGTCGACGAGCTCCTCCCGGCTCATCTTCGACCGGCCGGGACCTCCTGTTCGGTCGCCCGCTGGTACAGCTCCGCCTTGCTCAGCTTCTGCAGCTCTCTCTTGCCGCCGGCACCGCGGCCGCGGGCCCGCGCCGCTCCCGCCTTCTTCGGCGGAGCCTTCCGCGCCGACGTGGAAGTCGGCGTCGACGTCGCCCGCGACAGCACCGGCCGGTGGCGGCACCCAGCGCGACGGCACCGTCCGCGCCCCGACCTCTCCCCCGATGACGTCGCGCCCTTCGGCAGCCCCGGCTAGGCCGGCCATAAGGTCAGGGCTGTCGCCGGCGGCGACCAGGCGGGACTCCCGGGCGCCGTCCAGGCTGATCTGTCAGGTGACTGTTATTCAGGCGCCCAGGTAGACCGGTGCCTTCTGGACGGACTTGCTGTAGATGTGGTTGCTGATGGTGCCGTCGGCGCCCAGGACGACCAGCGTGACGTTGTCCTGGAGGACGACCGGGCGCCCCTTGGCGTACTCGATGGAGAACGTGCCGTGGCTGGTGGTCAGCTGCGCCCCGTAGACACCGTTGTGCTTGACGAGCTTGACGATCGCGCCGTTGGCCAGCTTGTAGCGGCCCAGCCGGGGGCTGACGGTGGTCTCTGCACCGGTCCAGGTGACGGTCCCGCCGAGCGGGTCGAGCACCAGCGTGCGGTTGCCGAACAGAGCGGCGCCGGCGCGGGAGTGCGCGTCGAGGAAGCGCACCAGCTTGCCGTCCCGGAAGACGCGGGCCTGGTGGTGGTCGGCGGAGACCTTGAAGATCTGCGCGGTCGTACGCGGGTCGAGGCGCAGCGTGCGGGAGAGCGTGCCGTGCAGGGTGCAGTCGGCGGTCAGGGTTGGGAAGGGCGTGGACTGCCAGGGGGTGGGGCCGCCCTGGCTGCGCTGGCCGAAGACGGGCTTGGCGGAGAGCACCCCGGTGATCTTCAGGCCGTCGGCCAGGTCGGTGGGCCTGCTCTGGTTCACGGTCGCGACGGCGTGCCCCTTGGCATCGAGGAGCGTGGCGGACGCGCCGTTGTCTGCGCTGTTGACCAGCCGGACCTTCATGCCGCCGCCGAAGACGGAGGGGATGGTCGTGGCGGCGACGCAGGCGCTGCTCCCGGTCGGCCCGGCCGTAGTGGCGGCACTGACCGAGACGATGGAAGCAGTGGCGGTACCGGCGAGGGCGACGGTAACGAGGGCGGTGCGGAGTGCGGTACGCATGGCTGCTCCTGGCGGCTTCGGCTTCTGAGTGCTGGCTGCTCTGACCAGCGAGAACAACCCTAAAGATCACCCGTTCCGGAATCGTCGAGTCCATGTCACAGGCACGTGACTGCGCGTCTCCCGTGGCTGCTGCTTACTCCGGGCCGAGTGGAGTGTCGGCCCGCATCGTCGGCATCCCCAACCGGACCCGACGCTGACCAGAGCGACAGAACTTGGGCGCTACGAGGCCGGCGGCCCGCCTGCTTCTTCGTGGCCGACTGTGGTCTCCTTGGTCGGCCAGCGCCAGCGCGACGTGCTGGGGCTCGCGGGCGCGGGCCACTGCCACTGGATCCACGTGGTCAGGCTGAACAGCGCGGCCAGTACGGCCACGAGTCTGCGCATGAGCGCCCCTCCCCGGTTACGCGGCACGCTCCCCACGCACCGCTCTTTCGTTCGATACAAGGTGCAGACATTACAGCGCGAAATGATCATGAGGAACGGCTGTCACGGCAGCACGCTGCACACGACTCCAGCGCAGACGCCCAGGCGTTGTCCGGTGCCGCGGGAGTCGGCAAGCGGAGCACGGGCCACCTGGGTGCAGGCGCTGGCCAGCACGAGCCGAGCCCGGGGCGTATCCCGCTGGCGGCGAATGCCAAGCGCGCGGATCCGGTGAGATTCCAGGCGATGTAGCCGTCGACCTTCCAGCCGGGCCGGGCACAGGTCGAAGATTCGGATCCTCGCTCTCGTCCCCGCTCTTCGCCCCAGCTGACCCCGCCACGCACATACGGAAGGTGGGCCGCCCTCGCACAAGGCGACCCACCCTGGACACGTCCGGCTCATGGGCCGGAGTCATCTACCGCCGGCGAGGTCAGTCGCGGTGTCCGTCGCCGTGGTCACCGCCGTGACGCCGGTCGTCACCACGGTGGCGCCGGTCGTCGCCGCGGTGGTCGCGGTCATAGCCCCAGGAGACCTCGTCGACGACCCGGTCGACTACCGCGAGCGTCATGCGGTCGAGTGGGATCAACCGCCTCAAGAGGCAACGCGCCGTCGCCACCCGGTACGACAAACTCGCGGTCCGCTACGAGGCCACTGTCCTCGTAGCGTCCATCAACGAGTGGCTGTGATCGGCACGCTCAGCCCGAGGCAATTCAGAGCTCGATGCCCAAGCCGTTTAGGAGCTCCTGGAACAGATCCTCCACGAACGGGTCGGACCGCTTCGACAGGACATCGGCGATCGTTTTGGGAACGGGAGTCAGGCCAGCCGCCCGTGCCCAGGCCACAGCACGCTCCGCGGCCTCCTCCGGCCCCAAGAACCAGTCGTCGACGGATTGGCCATCCTCCGCCAGGTAGGCGGACATAGCCGCCCGATCAAGACATGCGCGCCAGGTTTCCTGGTCCCTGGTCCGGCCTTCCAAGACAAGGCAGTCGCTGTCCATGACGAATCCGGCAAGGACCGGGTGCCCAGTGACGTCAACCAGTTCGATGAGACTCTCCTCATCGAGTGAGGACTCCCCTTCCAACGACCAGAGCCGCCAGTCATCAGCGCGCTCCTGGAGCAGCTCCATGCGCACCCCGTCAGTGAAGGCCGCCACCTCACCCAGCGAACCCCGATGACGGACGACGACAAGAGAACCCCAGTACCCCATCTGATTGCTCCATGTCCGAAAGTCGCTGCGTGGCGGCGCTCGCCGCCGCCCAGAGCCGCGTTCACGCAAGGAGGGGTGATTCTTGCAGAAATCCACTTTCGCCCCTAGGTCCGCACCAGACCCTCGTATCAGGCGTCGCTGCCCAGCGAGTCAAGAGCGGGGCTGCCGCTCACCACGGCGAGGGGGAGCCGGTCGTACTCGAGCAGATTGCGGGGCAGGGTGAGCTCGAAATGCCTCTCGATCACGCCCAGGGACATCGCGATCCGGTGCTGGTGCCGTTCGGCACTCACGCGCGGGTAATCCCCGGTCGGCAGGATGATGCCCGCCGCCGTCAGGTCCTCCTGCAGCAAATCCGGCCGGGTCCCCCACCGTCGCCGCTCCTCACCGAGACCGAACGAGCACAGCAGTTCACCGCCGGCGGCGTAGGAGAAGAGCGGAGGCGAGTGAAACGCCTGAGGGTCGAGACTCACAGCCTCCACGCCGTCGCGCGAGACACCCGTGAGGATGTCGTGCCGGGCGCCGCGGCTTTCCCCGTACTCGACGGCGAACGCCCATCCCCCCGCCTGCCCCATCCGGGCGACACCGACGTCAGGATCCCTGAGGAGAGCGACCGCTTCCTGCGCCGTGGCCGTCGCACGCGCGGCACCGGGACTGGCCCCCAGGCGTACGGCCAACTCCTCCTGTGTGATGCCACGGGCGAAGGTGACGCTGTAATAACACTCGGATTCCGCCAGCCAGCGCACGCCTTCAATCGCCATGACCACATCCTGCCGCACGGTCACCAGCGGTCCCCTCCGCAGCGTCGTTGAGGCAGCGGACACCACACTGCGGCGCGCGGCCAGGAACCTCCGGCACGAACCGGGACGGCGCACACACGGGGCGTACGACCAGCAGCAACTCGGAGCGGGCCGCAAGGCGCAGGCCCAACCCGGGGGTGCAGCGGGCCGAGCCGCCAAGTACAGCGCCGGCCGGAACCCGCGCGAGCCCGGCTGGCGGCACGCAGCCCAGCGCGCGGCGATTCGGCCGCGACCCGGACCGGTTCGGCAGGTGGCTGTGCGACGTCGGCGACCAGGTCGCCCGCACCCAGCAGCACGCGCACCCCGCCGGCCCCACCGCGATCGAGATCCTGTCGGTCGTCGCCGACGACCTCAGCCCCCGTCCGGACGGCACTGCCGGGATGGAACGGGAACGGCTCCTCCGTCTCGCTGTGCCTTACCTGGGCTACCTACGCCCCGGTCACGACGTGGAAGACGCACGCGAGATCGCCCTCACCTTCACCCTGTGGGCAGGCCCGCAACTGGCCGCACTCCTCTACCACGACTACCAGCGGATCAACGCCTACACCAGCGCCCGGACCTGATCGGCAACGACACGCCACCCATCGCGGCGCGGCAGAGCCGGCGCGATAGCAGTCGAGGCGGAAGCTGACCTGCGGAACGCTGCAGCCCGTGACCAGCCGGGGCGCCTGGCACCCAGCAGGCCCGGTCACTCCCCTCCCGTGCGGTACCCGCCTGGCGGGAAACCACTGGACGCAGCGACGGCCGCGCGGACGCAGCAACGGGTGACACCGCCGGACCGGCTGCCGGCCGGAAGCTCCGGGCCTCCACACACTGCCCGACTCGCCATCCGCTTACGGGGCCATGATCACTCACCCAGCCCAAAGCCGCTCCGCCTACCGCTGGATACTGTGCACGCATGCATTCTGGCGACCTGGCCTCAGCGCGGCGCCACCGTGATCCGCTCCTATGAGCACACTGGCAGAGGCCATGGCCCATCTCGTGGCAGCAGTGGACACCAGTACCGATGAGGAAGCCTCGCCGGACGCAGCGTCCAGATGGATGGAGCATCCGGCGTACCTCTTCGACCGCCTCGGTGCGGAAGATCGGCACCGACTCGCAGACCTGTTCCGCGAAGCGGCCCTGAAGGAGCCGGAAGGGCCATGGCGTGATGCCCTGCTGGCTGTGCCAGATGGGTTCGGCCTTGATGAGGACGAGGGCTGAGCCGCAGCTGCTGTACAGCACGGAGGTACAGCAACCATCGTAACCAGCACCGACCGCCACCGGCCCTGAATGACCGTCTGACGTGCCCAGCAGACCCCAGTGACCACCCTGCCCGTAGTTCGCATCGAGGGGCAGCCCAACAACGTGCCCCGGTCGTTGAGACCCCACCGATCTAGCGGCGCCGGGAGTACCGAAAGCCGGGTCTGGCCCGAAACGCGATGGGCTAGGATCCCCGCCGGGCGAAGCCGTAGCGCAGAGGTCGTCGCGCGCGGTCTCCAAAATCGCGAGGACGCCGGTTCGAATCCGGCCGGCTTCGCCCGTGCCAACCTTGCTTCTTAAAACGGTGCTCACATGACGCAGTAGTCGACGGCAGTGACGGCAGCGCTGACGGCAATGACAGCGGACGTCAGCGGCACTGCGCGACCCGGCACGGTAACGGCGGAGTGCCGGCGGGCCATCCCGCCAAGGCGTGCCCGCATCTTCTAAGCGCCGGTCGACTGTTGTGACTCGTGGGCACCCGTACCAGACGCGTGCCGCCTCGTGCGGTGGATAGCGGGCACCACGGCACCGGTCAACCAGGCCCCGTGGCCGCTCTGCCGCAGGTCAGCAGGGCATCCGGTACGAAGTACCCGAGCTGAGTGCACTTTTGCCAAAGCGGCTGCCTGCTTCTCCGCGCTCTATGCCACGCTGCGTCCACAGAGTAGGTGGCTCAACTGCCACTCGTTCGGCCTGAAGGTTGTGCATCATGTGCCGGTGGACATAGCTCGCCTCGTCTTGGAGTACGTCAAGACACTCGCGTGGCCCTTGATCGTGCTTTTCATCGCACTGGCCTTCAAGGACGAATTCCGACGATTGCTCGATCGTCTTAAAGAGGTCAAAGGTGGAGGTTTCGGCGCAACATTCGGCGATGGCATCCGGGAGGCGCGAAGTGCAGCCCAGGCAGCTGCAGAGGAGGCTGCCGCCACCGAGGCGGAAGACCAGCCCACAGAGGACATGTTCAACACGTTCCGGGACGTTGCGAAGGCGACACCGGAGGGAGCAGTGCTGGCCGCTTGGGGGGCTGTCGAGCGGAAGCTCACCGAAGCTGTTCGTGCCGTGTCAGGGACGGACAACCTGACGACCATAGGAACCCGATCCACACCTACTGCGCTCATCACCTACCTTGGCAATGCCGGCCTGAACCCAATGGCAGTTGTCGCCCTCAACAACCTGCGGGTGCTGCGGAATCGGGCGGCCCACCCCGCAGAGGGCGTTGTCATTGATGCAGCTGAGGCCCGCTCCTACGTGGACACGGCTGAGCTAGGAGTCAGGCTCTTGAACTCCTACATCGCCGGGAGGCAGGAGCCCCACGCAGCATGACTGTCCTTGACATCCACAGCTGACATCAACGGGGGGGGACTTTGGGCAGGAACAGGCGCCACTGCAGCGGGCAGGAGGCGGTGTCGCTGGCGGCGTGGACGCTGACCGCGACCTGGCAGTTGGCGCGTTTGCCCAGGGCCCCGCAGTACTGCGGGGCCACGGCGACCGACATTCTTCCGTCCTTGGGCAGCGACACGTCGTCGATCACCCAGGCCGTCGGGGCGATGAGTGGCAACATGCGCTCTGCGATCCGCCGCTGCACCGGCACCGGGTCTCCACGGGGCAGGCATGCGTGGTGCCGACCCAGACGGCCGACGAGCCAGACAGGCAGGTCCTGCTGTGCCTGCTGGGCGCGCACCCGCTCGAAGGCATCTGCGACTTTTGTCAGTGCGCCGCGGACTTCGCTCTGCCCGACATGTGTAGTCACTGTTTGGACGTCCGGTACGCCAAGTTCTGACGGGTTCTCCGGTCACCGAGGCCGCGTGCCGGACTGACAGCCGTCACTCCAGGGACCGTCCGCCCGGGGGCCCGGGGTGGTCATCCGGTTGCGTGCCAGGCCTGTCCTTCACCTACTGCAACCGCTCGTTCGTGCTCCGAGCGGGCGGCTTCCAGCAGGCGTCGCCAGGACGTGACCAGGGGGCGCCGCCGCAGGAGTGCCCTCCTTGTTCACGCACGGCGACCTGCAGATCAGTCACGTGTTCGTGAACGGCAAGGAGCATACGGCCGTCATCAACCTGTCGGTGGCGGGCTGCGGTGACGCCCGGTTCCACCCTGCCACGTTGACGCTCGGACACGCCGAACACCTCGGCGACGTCGTCGCCAGCTACGGCACAGACGTCGACCTCGACGTGATCCGCGCGTGGTGGTGGTTGCGTAGCCTGCTGGCGATTCGCTGGCCGGCCGAGGACGGCTTCACCCCGCCTGCGCCCGGTTGTGAGCCATGGCAGGCGCTCAACTAGGACGGCCCTGTGCACCCTCCAAGTCTTCGATGTCGAGCGCCTCCAGCGTGTCTGCGATCTCGATGAGGTCTTCAGTCGAGAGTGCGGGTGGAGTCCAGTGGCGTGCGCGTGCGTGATCGATGAAGGTCTCGTCCAGCGGAACGTGGTAGTGCTCGACATAGTGAGCGAGGTCCGAGTGCCAGAACCACTCGCCGTCGGTGTGCAGCTCCAACGCACCGATGAACTCGCCACTCAGTGCGTCATAGACCGGTGATCCGGTCACGGCAAGGGCTGACCGAGTAGTCCTTCATCGCCATCGGCGGTCTTCTCGCTTCCTTCGGATCAAGCAGATCCAGTATCAGCGTGTCCACCACTCAGGGGGAGGTCCCCCTTGCTATGGAAGATCGTCTCAGGCAGATCGACCAGCAGATTCGGGAGACTTTCCGCAGTCACCCCCAGGCTGACATCATCGAGTCCTTGCCGGGCATGGGGCCCCTCCTGGGTGCAGAGTTCGTCGTGGCGGCGGGCGCCATGTCGGCCTATGCAGACGCGGGCCATCTGGCCTCGGCGGCAGGACTGGTACCCGTTCCTCGAGACTCCGGACGACGCACCGGGAACCTGCATCGCCCCAAACGCTACAACCGCCGCCTGCGCAGGGTTTTCTACCTCCCCGCGCAGGTGAGCATCATGCGTGAGGGCCCCAACCGTGACTTCTACCTCAAGAAGCGCAGCGAGGGCCTGAAACATGTCCAGGCCGTCATCGCGGTGGCCCGCCGGAGGATCGATGTCCTATGGGCGCTGCTTCGGGACAACCGGCTGTTCACACCAGCTCCTCCGGTCCCGCAAACGGCTTGACTCGGTCATTGAAACTCCTCGCCAACTTCGGCCAAGCGGGCTGTAGCGCGCCATGACCGCCGACGCCGTCGCCTGAGCGGCGAAGGGCTTGGCGGCGCTTCAGCCGAACGGTCGTCCCCACGGGCAACAGGATTCGGAGGCGCGGGTTCCGTCGCGACCGAGCCCTCAGGAGGGACCACCGCCCGCCGGACATCCCCGGCACGCACGGTCGCCGGACGGATCCCATCGCGCCTCGCATCTCGCGCAGCCTGCGCAGACGGGACCGGGTCGACCGCCCGGGCGTATTCGGCTGACGAAACAGCTGCACGTGCTCACGCCGCCCGTTCGGCTTCGTGTGCGTGTGTGGGCGAGGAGGAACTCCGCTGTGTGCGTTGCCAATGTCCTCCGTGTAGGGGCGTCGCGGCCGGTCTCCGAGTCCGGTCGCGGCACCCCCACCCCGGGCGCCCGCGCCGATATGCCCGAGCATCCGCACAGTGGGGCGGCTGCCCGCCGCTCAGCTCGGCGCCATGCGCATCACGGAGGGTGGGTCGCCCCCGCACGAGGCGACCCACCCTGGACACATCCGGCTCATGGGCCGGAGTCATCTACCGCCGCGTG
>NZ_JBEYRP010000064.1:3389-14625 GCF_040704085.1 Streptomyces sp. NPDC047841 | reverse complement strand
GAGCGCGCCGGCGGACACCTCGGCCAGCGGTCCGTCCCGGTGCCAGCCGATGACGGCCGGTTCCCGCTCCACCACGGTGGGGGCGGATCACCGTGCCCGGACCACGACGTGGTCCGGGCCTTCACCTCTGCTCTAGGGTCTGTTGCGAAAGTGGATCTTGTTCGTTGATGATCACCTGTCGTGGGACGTGGGGATCTGACGAACGGCCAGTGGGTCCGGCTGAGCCGTTGCTGCCGCAAGGCATCAAGCCGGGTCGTCCGCAGGTGTGGACGCGGCGGCAGTTGATAGACGGCATACGGTGGCGGACCCGGACCGGTGCTCCTTGGCGTGACGTGCCCGAACGTTACGGGCCGTGGGACCGGGTTTATGACCTGTCCCGGCGCTGGCAGCGGGACGGCACCTGGGCGAGGATCCTCACCCGGCTCCAGCCCGAGGCGGACGCGGAGGGTCTGATCACCTGGGACGTGAACGTCGACTCCACTGTCTGCCGGGCTCATCAGCACGCCGCCGGAGCGGTGAAAAGGGGGATCTCCAGAAGGAGCCACCCGGTGGGATCTTCGTCGAGCCGGCCGACCACGGTCTCGGGCGATCCCGCGGCGGGCTGACCAGCAAGATCCACCTCGCGGTCGAGCAGGGGCAGAAGCCCTTGTCCGTCGTGATCACGGCCGGGCAGTGGGGCGATTCCCCGCGGTTCGGGCTGGTCCTGGAGGCCATCCGGGTTCCGAGGCTGGGGCTCGGCAGGCCGCGCAAGCGGCCGGACCGGGTGCGGGCCGACAAGGCGTACGACTCCCGCGCTAACCGCTCCTACCTGCGCAGACGCGGGATCAAAGCCACCATCCCAGTCCCTGCGGACCGCATCCGCAACCGCCTCAAGCGTGGCTCGCGCGGCGGGCGTCCACCGGCGTTCGACAAGGACGACTACAGGCAGCGGCACGCGGTCGAGTGCGGGATCAACCGGCTCAAGCGTCACCGGGCCGTCGCCACTCGGTACGACAAACTCGCCGTCCGCTACGCAGCGACAGTGCTGGTCGCAGCCATCAACGAGTGGCTGTGACCAGCACTTTCACAACACGCCCTAGGCGGTCGAATGCTCTGGTACTTGAGTTATGGGGGAAAACGGGCTGGATGTTTGGGTCGGCCGCAGGCTTTATGCCTGGTTTTCGGTCGGCCGGTGGAGCGGTCCGGCTCGGTTGCGGTCACGAGCGGGGCGTTCGTTGACAGCGCGGCGGCCTGGTTCTCCTGCTGCTCGGCTTGTACCAGGGCAGTGAGCGGGGAGTGCTGGCCTTTCCCGACGTTGCGCAGCTGCTGCCAGTCGATCTCGGGGTGTGCGGTGGGCAGGGCGTTGATGTCGGCTGTGCGGAACAGCGGCACCATGACGGCCCCGGCCCGCGAGGTGCCGAAGCGTACCTCGCGCTGTTCCGCCGGCGGGATCAACGCCGATGAGGCGTGGGAGCGGCTGCGGGACAGCCGCTGGAAGCCACCGGGCAGGGCTGCCGGAACGGCCTCCCGCCGCAAGACCTACGCGGCGGCCCTGGAGCAGACCGAGCAGATGCTGCGCGCCGCCGCCGTCGTGGGTCCCGCCACGCGCCCTCTCCAGGTCTTCTACGGCCTGAGCCAGGCCGGCCGCGCCATCGCGGCTGCCGCGGTGGCACGGGGGGGGCGAGGAGTGGCGGCTCGTCACCCACGGGATCAAGGCCTCCGGGTTCGACAAGCCCTTCCCCGACATCGAGATCCGCACCGACCCGCCCGGCACCCGCGGCAGCTTCGTCCGGGTCAGCGAAGTCCTCGACTCCCCGGTGTTCTGGCCCGCCGCTGAGGCCGACGCGTCCCGGAGCGATGCCGGAGCCGTCGCCGTAGGACGACGACGGCTCCTCGCTCACTGGGTGGGACAGCCGGCTGGTGGATCGTTGTACTCCTTGGTGTAGACACGCACCAGCATCCGTCGGTTCGCGTTCTCGCTCATGCTCCACAGGTGGCCGTTGCCGGAGGAGTCCAGCCAGTACGCCATCGACTCCGCGTTGTCGATGAAGGTCCCCTTGGACGGGCAGACGCCGTCGTTGTCCTGCTCGTACCACAACTCGCTGCTGTCGTTGCCGGGTACCGTCCGGTCGATGAAGAACTCCGGGCGTCCGGAGGAGGAGTTCGGCCGGGTCACTACGCCCTGGACCCCCTCGAGGTTCGTCTCGGCCAGGCCGGTTGCGGTGACCGGTTTCGTGGACCCGGTGTTCATACGGTCGAGGAGGTCGGCGGTCGACCAGTCGACGATGCGTGCTCCGGCGCCGGAGGCGGTCATACCGGTTGGGTCCCGGTACTCCGCGGAGACCAGGGAGTCGTTCGACCACTGCAGGGACAGCGACGAGAAGCACAGGCCGGTGTACAGGTCGGTGGGCGCGCCGGAGCAGCCGGAGGGCGTGGTGACGAACCGGCCCACCTCGAACATGACGTAGCGGTAGCCCGCCGCGCACAGCTGCGTGGTGCCGGACGCGTTGGTCACCTGCCCAATGTCGTTGACCCCCGGGCTGGTCCTGTCCGGGCCGCAGGACGTGTCGTCAGGGATGAGGTACGTGCGGCGGGTGTCGAACACCAGCACCCCCGAGGTGTGCTGCGAGACGAACATGTACGGTCCGTACCAGACGACCCCGCCGCCGTGCACGTCGCAGACGGGACTGAACGTCAGGCCGGCGGCGTTGGGGACGCCGGGCACCGCCAGCATCACGTGCCGGAAGCCGCCGTGGGTGCCGTCGGTGTAGGGCCGGTCAATGAACGTGGCGCGCAGACCCACTGATCGTCCGGAGTCGTCGGGCACGCCGGGGCAGCGCCCCCGGTTGCCCGCGTCGGCGGTGTGCCGCCAGACCACCGCCATCTGGTCGCCGCCGGCCTTGTAGCCCGAGTACTGCTCGGCGTCCTGTGAACTGGTCAGCGACTGCGGTACCCAGCTGTCCAGCTTCGCCTCGTCGCTGGTGGGGTCGAAGCACCAGGCGGCCAGCGTGTACGCCGCGTCGGCCGCGGCGATCGCCGGCCTCGGGGTGGCGCACTTGGTGCTGGTCTTGTAGTACATCTGGCTGCTGGGGTGGCTGAAGACCTGTGCCAGCCCGGGGCTGCCGTCGGCGCTCAGCCGACCGCCAGCGTAGGCGGTGTCCACCGCGGCGAGGTTGGCTGCCGGCTGCGGCGACCACACGAGCTGCTGCAGTGCTGTGGTGCTCTTGCCGGAGTTCACATAGGGCGTGACGTTGTCCCAGCTCACGCCGAAGGCGCTGGCGACGGCGAGCACGACGGTGAGGACCGGCACGGCGAGGACGCCGGTGCGCACCATCCTCCGTTTTCCTGACATGATCGGTGCTGCCCCTTTCTCGGGGTGGGGCGGGTGATCCGCGCTGTTCCGCGGCGTGGCCGCCCCTGCGGTCAGTGGTCGGTGCCCGTCAACCGGCCGCTCAGGGCGAGAGCGTGGGTCCGCAGGCTCGCCAGGCGGGTGAGGTCGCCGCGGTGGGGGCGGATCAGGGCGGACTCGACCGTGCCCTGGGCACGACGGTAGGCGGATACCACCCCGGTCTTCCGCTGGCACGCGGCGTCGCGCTGCGCCTGCTTCCACAGCGTGCCGAACTCGCTCTGACCCGCGGCCCGGTCGGATCCGGTGGCGGCCATGCGCTGCTCGGCGTCGGGGCGCACGTCGTGCAGTGCCGCCACGCGATAGCCGGAAGCGCGCATGCAGGCCGCCCAGGAGCTCTCCGCTTTCCGGACATCCGGGTCCTGCCGCACCTGGGCCAGTTCCCGGGCGAACAGTGTCTCCTCACCGTAGTGCAGCACTTTCCACGCACGCCCGTACAACTCGTCCTGCGCCTGGGAGAAGCACCCGTCGGTGTTTTCCACCGTGTATCCGCCCCCGGGCAGCGCCATCTTGACCGCATGGGAGGCCGTGCCGAGCAGAGCCCGGCTCTCGGCAGCCGTCGGCGTGCGACTTTCCTGTGCGCTCCGCGGGGTGGCGGCGTGCAGGCCGTAACCCTGTCTGGTCACGGTCGCGGGGTCGAGCAGCCCGTAGGGGTTGGGGTCGGTGAACTCCCGCGCCACGGTGGTGGGCGCGACCGCGAAGTCCAGACCGCGGGCGCGCATGCACCGCCTGACCAGGACGTCTTCTGCGTGGTCCAGCGACGTCTGCTGAGCGCTCGACAGTTGCAGCCAGGCGAGCGGCGACGGAAGGGGAAGGGCGGCCGGGCGTGCCCGGCCGGGGCGTGAGACGGCCAGGACCGCCGCGGCGGTGACAGCCGCGAGGAGGACGGCGATCGCCGCCGTCACGCGTCGTCGCGACTGCCCTGGCTGGTGTCTCATCAGCTTCCTTCACTCGACGCGGGCGCCGGCCCCGGGCCCTTCCCGGGGCAGCAGGGGAATCACGGACGGGAGTTGCACCAGGCGTTGCTCTCGACTCCAGTCGAGGCGAACTCCGGGATGTTGTTGAGGTTCGGGTAGCCCTGGCCGCGGCTGAGCGAGTGCACGATCCCCTGGTAGTTGGGCTGGGACCAGAGGTAGGCCGTGCAACTGGCGCCGTTGTTGTAGATGGACTGCATGTAGCGGAACTTCGGGTAGGACCTCAGGTCCGCGTTGTTGTCCTTTACGGGGCCGGGGCTGCTGGAGTAGTTCACGGACTCGTACGCACACAGGTACTGCGAGGCGCAGCCGTGGACCGTGGTGGCGCTCGCGGGTCCTCCCGTGGCACCGAGGGTGATCAGTGCCGCGGACACCAGTGCCGCGCCCGTCACAAGCAGTTTCTTCATGGAGTGACCTCTGTCTCAGGGGAGTTCACGGCCCCGCACGGACTGCGTGCCGGCGACGGCCGCTCCCGGCGGTGACTGCGCGGGAGCCGTTCCTTCGTACCGTGGGCAGGTTGTCCGCGGTCGTACGGCGACAGGCGGACAACAAGGGCCGGACAACGCGGAGGCCCGGCCCACCGGCACGGCGCCCACACGGGCCTCGGTGGCTGAGGGCCGGTTCAGCCGCAGACCTGCCGGTAGGGCAGCGCGGGAAGGTAACGGTGCCACGCCTGCCGGGGCAGGGCGCCGGTCGTGGTCGCGCAGACGCGGCTGACGGCCACATCGGAGCTGGTGGCCTGCATCTGGACGGTGTGGTCGTCGCCGGCGCTGGCCAGGGTCCTGCCGTCGGGGCTCAGCACTGCTTGGTCGACCGGTCCGGTGTGGCCGGTGACGGGGCCGCCCGACGCGGAGGGCGTGACAGGGCCGGCGACGTCCCACAGCCGGATCGTGCCGTCGCTGCCGCTGCTGACGAGGGTCCGCCCGTCATGGCTGAAGGCCACGGACAGAACGAAGCTGGTGTGCCCGGTCAGAGGCGTGGCCCGGGCGGCGGGGTGCCGGGGATCGCCGACGTTCCACAGACGCACACTGTGGTCGTCGTTGGCCGTGGCGAGGGTACGGCCGTCCGGGCTGAAGGCCACCGACTCCACGCCCCCGGTGCGGGCGGCCAGCGGCGGGCACCACTGCGTGGGGCGTGCGGGGTCGGAGACGTTCCACAGGCGGGTGGTGTCGTCCGCACCGGCGCTGGCCAGGGTGCGGCCGTCCGGGCTGAAGGCCAGCGATTTCACGACGTCGGCGTGGGCGGTCACCGGGCGCCCGATCTCCTCGGGGTGGACGGGGTCGGTGACGTCCCACAGCCGCAGCATGCGGTCGTAACCGGCGCTGGCCAGCACGCGCCCGTCCGGGCTGAAGACAGCCGTGGTGATCGCGGCGTGCGCCGGGCCGGGAGCCTGCCGGCTGAGCTCGTGCGCACGTGCCGGGTCGCGGACGTCCCACAGCCGCAGCGTTCCGTCCCGGCCGGCGCTGGCCAGGAGACGGCCGTCGGGGCTGTAGGCCAGTTTGTTCACGGCGCGTGCGTTGCCGAGCAGCGGGGCGCCGGCGGGGGCGGGCCGGCGGGGGTCGGTGGTGTCCCACAGCCGGATCGCGCCGTCGGTGCCGCCCGCGGCCAGGACGCGCCCGTCGGGGCTGAAGGCGACGGTGTTCTGGTAGGTGGGGGTGGGCAGCACGGTGCGGGGCAGGTCCCACAGCCGTACGGTGGCGTCGGCGCTGACGCTGGCCAGGGAGTGCCCGTCGGGGCTGAAAGCGAGCCACCACACGTAGCCAGTGTGGCCGGTGAGCGGCGGGCACAGTGCGACGGGGGCCGAGGGGTCGGTGACGTTCCACAGGCGGACCGTCTGGTCCGCGCCGGCGGTGGCCAGCACTGTCCCGTCGGGGTTGAAGGACACGGCGTAGATGGTGTTGGTGGCGGCGTCGGGAATGGTGCCCACGGCGACCGGTTTCGCCGGGTTTGTGACGTTCCATAGCCGCACGGTGAAGTCGTTGCCGACACTCGCCATCAGGTGGCCGTCCCTGCTGAAGGCGACCGCGTAGACGGTGTCCGTGTGGCCGTGAAGCGGCGGTCCTGCTGTGCGCGGGTGCGCGGGATCGGCGACGTCCCACAGTTGGACGGTGTGGTCGTGGCCGGCGCTGGCCAGGGTGCGGCCGTCCGGGCTGAAAACAGCCGAGGCTATGGCGCCCTTCTGGCTGCGCTGCGGCTTGCCCAGTGCGCTCGCGTGGGCGGGGCCGGAGACGTTCCACAACCGCACGGTGCCGTCGTCGCCCGCGCTGGCCAGGGTGCGGCCGTCCGGGCTGAAGGACACCGAGAAGACGATGCCGGTGTGCCCTCGCAGCGTGGAGCCCGCTGTCGGCTGCTTCGGATCGGTGAGGTTCCACAGCCGTACGCTGTGGTCGCGGTCGGCGGAGGCGAGGGTGCGGCCGTCCGGGCTGAAAGACAGCCACATCACGCCGCCGCTCCGGGCGTGGACGGGGTCGCCCAGCGGCGCCGGGTGGGTGGCGTCCGCGACGTTCCACAGCCTGATGGTGTCATCCTGGCCCGCGGTGGCCATCAGGTGGCCCCGCGGGCTGAAGGCGACCGCGTAGACGGTCGCCGTGTGCCCGGTGAGGGGCGTGGAGAGGGGGGCGCTCTGGGTGCCCAGCAGGTCGGTCGCGAGCAGGTCGGTGCGGCGGAAGCGGTATCCGGCGACGTCCATCCTGGCGGCGAGCGACTGGTCGGTGCCGCGCAGTTGGTCGGCCTGCGCCTGCAACTCGCCCGCGACTGCGCTATCACGCTCGGACCTGGCGGCCGAGCGCTGCTGCAGCGCGGTCCCTGCGGCTGCCATGGCGAGTACGGTCAGCAGCGCGAGCGCGACGACCGCGACGCGCCGGCGCCGCAGGCCGCGGTCCTGGTGGCGGGAGGAGGCGGCGAGGAACTCCCGGGCCCGAGCGCTCAACCGCCCGTCGTCGGTGTGCTCGCGGGCCCATTCCCGGGCGGCGGCCAGGCGGGTTCCGCGGTACAGGGCGCTCGCGTCGCGCCCTTCGCGTTCCCAGGCCAGGGCGGCGTCGGTGAGCTGCTGCTGCACGAGCAGGCCGGCCCGGTCCTCGCTGATCCAGCCGCTGAGCCTGGGCCACGCCTGGAGAAGCGCCTCGTGGGTGATCTCCGCGCTGTCGGTGTCGAGGGTGACGAGCCTGGCCCGGGCCAGCGCGTCGAGAACGGCGTCCGCGCTGGGGTCGAGTTCGTCCCTGGCCAGGCGCCGTTTGGAGTCCTCGGTGCCGTCGTTGAGCGACACCAGAAGCAGGAAGATACCGCGCGCCAGGCGCTGCTGCGGTGCGGTGAGGGCGCCGTAGACGGTCTCGGCGGTGTTGGCCAGGGCGTGCGTGATGCCGCCGGCCGACTCGTAACCGCTCACGGTCAAGGCGTTGCCGCGCCGCCTGCGCCAGGTCTCGCGCATCGCGTGGGAGACCAGGGGCAGGATGCCGGGCTGCCCGGTCGCTTCGGCCACCACCCGGGCGAGCAGGGGGGCTTCGAGAGTGAACCCGGTCTGGACCGCGGGTTGCGTGATGGCACGGCGCAGTTCCTCGGTGGTCATGGGGCCGACGAGGAGTTGCGAGTCCTGGATGGCTTCCACGAGGTCCGGGTGCTGCGAGCAGGCAGCGTAGAAGTCCGCCCGCACGCCGAGGACGACGCGGGTCCGGCTGTTGGCCGCGCCGGCCGCGGTGAGCAGTGAGGCGATGAAGTCCGCCCGCTCGCGCGGGTCGGGGCACAGGGTGAAGATCTCCTCGAACTGGTCCACCACGAGGAGGAGTTCGCGCTCCGGCGGCTGCTCCGCGAGTAGTTGGAGCGCGGTGAGGTGCAGGGCACGCGGGCCGGCTCGCAGGTCGTCGTGGAGGGCGACGGCGGAGGCGCTCGTGAGGGCGGCCAGCCGTGCCGCGCACTCCTCGAAGGGGTGGGCGCCCGGGGTGAGGACGAGCACGATCCAGGGCGCCGGGCCGGTGGACACCCGCGGGATCAGTCCCGCCCTCAGCAGGGAGGACTTCCCCGAGCCGGAGGCGCCGAACACCGCGACGAACCTATTCCCGCGGACCCGGGACTCCAGGTCCTCGGTGAGCCGTTCGCGTCCGAAGAACCGGTCGGCGTCTTTGGCTTCGAAAGGGCTGAGTCCCGCGTAGGGGCAGTCGTCGTTCCCTTCGACGGCATCCGGGAGTTCATCGGCGCGGGCCAGATCGGCCGATAGGCGGTGCCAGCGCTGCTCCCACTCCGCCGTGTCGCCGCCGCACGCGCGGACGTAGGCGAGGGTGACCGGCAGGCTCGGCAGCTTACGGCCGGAGGCGGCGTCGGCGAGGGTGGTCGAGGAGTAGTGCGCGGCGCGGGCGAGCTTGCGGTATGGCGGAGCGCCGGCCTTGTCTCTCAGTTTCCTCAAGTCCGCCGCGAACTTGCCCAGATGGGTGTCCTCGTCGTCTAACGGCCGCTCGCTACGGGGCACCGTCGCCTCCTACCTTTCCTCGCGGAGTGCTCATTGTGCGGAGCGTGTTGTCCGGCGTCCAGCGGCCGACAGCGGACAACGTCTCGTCCCTTACAAACGAGCCACCACCGCAGACGCGGCGGTGACGGACACACGGGGAAGAGGGACGCACGACTATGAGCAGCGATGTGAAGCATTCCGCACTTCTGCGGACGAGAAGGGCCGCACTCGGAGCCCTCACGGCGGTACTCGTCTCTGGCGCGGTGCTGGCCGGGCCTACCACGGCGTCGGCGGACTCGGCCGACATCAAGCTGGGACAGGAGGACCTGAACGGGCTGGCGTACAACGCCGGCACCGTCGACGGCGTGAGCGGGCCGCAGACCGAGGCAGCCGCCGAGTCCTTCCAGTCCGACCGGTGCCTGAGCGTCGACGGGATCATCGGCACCCAGACGCTCGGCGAACTGGAGACCGTCGTCAAGGAGGTCCAGAGCAAGGCCGGGGTCACCCAGGACGGCGACTACGGCAGCAGCACCACCACCGCCGTCAAGAACTACCAGAGCGAACACCAACTCACCGCCGACGGCATCGCCGGCCCGGACACCATGAAGTCGATGGGCATCACGCGACTCGTCGCGAGCTGCCACACCAGCGATACACAGCGCGACAAGATCGTCAGCGTGGCCAAGAGCCAGCTCGGCGTCCGCGCCGACTCCAGCAACTGCGTCCCCGGCAAGCCCTACAGCATCTGCGCGGACTGGTGCGCAGCCTTCGCCACCTGGGTGTGGCGGGACGCCGGGGAGAACATCCCGTTCATGACCTATGTGCCGAACGTCTACGACTGGGCGGTCAGCCACAACCGCTGGTACGGCACCAGCCAGCTGCACTCGGCACTGCCCGGCGACATGATCATTTTCGGCACAGCGACCAACCGCTACCACATCGGGATCGTCGACCACGTCAACGGATCGACCGTCTACGTGATCTCGGGCAACACCTCCAACCCCGCCAACTCCAGCCAGATCGGCGTCTACGACAAGAGCTACCCGCTGTCGAGCTCCGTCTTCTACGGGCTGGTCCGCCCCTGACCGGACCTTCCCACCGGTCCACCGGCACCACCCCGCACCTGCCGACCGGCGCCGCGAGCACCCGCACACCGCGTGGCTCGCGGCGCTGGCGTTCTGCGCCGACCTTCGAGAACGGAGAACCACCGATGCACAGAACCCTGGCCGCCGCCGTCACACTCGGCCTGACCGTGCTGGCCGCATCGGCCGGCCTGCCGCACGCCACGGCCCGCACAGCCGTGGCATCGGCGGCGCCTGCCCACCCCCTGCACGAGGCAGCCGACCACATGGGCTCCGGGCTCACCGCCCGCCTGCCGGCCCGTACCGTTCACCACTCGGCCACTGCGGCGGTCCCCGACACCACGACGACGCTGAAGGGCCTGGACGTCAGCGCCTTCCAGGAGAACGTCGACTGGCCGTCGGTGGCGGCCAAAGGCGCGTCCTTCGCCTACGTCAAGGCGACCGAGGGCACCGACTACACCAGCAGCCAGTTCTCCCAGCAGTACAACGGATCCGCGGCCGCGGGCCTGATCCGCGGCGCCTACCACTTCGCCCTGCCCAACACCGCCGGCGGCAGCGCCCAAGCCGACTACTTCATCGCCCACGGCGGAGGCTGGTCCGACGACGGCAAGACCCTCCCCGGCGCGCTCGACATCGAGTACAACCCCTACGGAGCCTCCTGCTACGGCCTCAGCCAAAGCGCGATGGTCTCCTGGATCACCGCCTTCAGCACCGAATACCACACCAAGACCGGCCGCTACCCAATCGTCTACTCCACCCGCGACTGGTGGTCGACCTGCACCGGCAACTCGGCCACCCCCGGCCAGCACGACCCGCTGTGGATCGCCAACTACGGCGGTTCGCCCACTCCGCTACCGGCCGGCTGGACCGCCTACACCATCTGGCAGAACGCCGACAGCGGCACCTTCCCCGGCGACCAGGACGTCTTCAACGGCACCACCGCCGACCTCAAAACCTTCGCTCACGGCACGTACACCCCGCCCCCGCCGCCCCCCGGCAGCGGCTGGCCGATCGTCTCACAGGGCGCGACCGGCCACAGCACCATGACCATCCAGTACCTGCTCAACGCCCACGGCTTCACCCTCGCGGTGGACGGCGACTTCGGCCCGGCCACTCGGAGCGCGGTGCTCGCCTTCCAGTCTGGCAAGGGGCTGACCGCGGACGGCATCGTCGGCCCCGACACCTGGCAGGCCCTCATCGTCACCGTGCAGTCCGGCGACACCGGCCCGGCCGTGAAAGCCGCTCAGGCCGAAGTCGCCGCGCACGGCTTCACCCTCGCGGTGGACGGCGACTTCGGCCCGGCCACTCGGAGCGCGGTGCTCGCCTTCCAGTCTGGCAAGGGGCTGACCGCGGACGG
>NZ_JBEYRP010000064.1:0-3291 GCF_040704085.1 Streptomyces sp. NPDC047841 | reverse complement strand
GGCATCGTCGGCCCCGACACCTGGCAGGCCCTCGTCTCCTGACGCCCCGCACCACCCGCCGCCCGCCACCCGGAGGAACGGGGATCGTGCCCGGCGGAACTGTGCCTAGCTACAAGCTGCTGCTCGACGTGAGCGTCAAGCAGCAGCCTCCTCGACAGGTGACAACCCGCCTGCCAAGGCGACAACCAGCGTGAGCCGGCTCACTCCGCACGGTCCCATCCGGCGTGGAGCTCCCGGGTTACCAGCGCATGTCGAGTTGGTCGAGTTCGGTGCGTCGTTCGGGGGTGAGTTTGTCGGCCCGCCGCCGGGTGTTGTCCAGGAACGTCCCCAGCTTGATATCGACCTCCACGCCGTCGACGTCCACGCGCTCGATGTGCTTGCGGGCGGGGCGTAGGTGTCCTTCGCGGTCGTGGAACTGCCGGGCCGCGCGCAGGTTGAGCGCCTACTTGCCGTCTGCGGTGAGCTTGGCGGGCCGCGCCCCGGGCTGGCGGGCTCCAGCCCGAGCGTGCTGTCCAGGAGCCACTGCTGGGCGGGGGAGAGCTGGTCCCATCCTTGCCGCTGCGCCGCCGCCCATGCCCCGAGGTCTTCGCCTTGGACGACGAGTTCACCGGCCACCTCGGGGAGCGCGCCTCCGGCCTGGACGTGGATGCGGGTGAGGGTGAAGCAGCGCTGCCAGGCCACGGTCCATCCCAGCGGGCACCATCCCGGGTCGATGGTCTCCAACGCGGCCAGACGGCTCTGAGGCAGTTCCCCAGCGCCCACGGGCACGGTTTCCCCTGCGGCGCGCCGCTCGGCGTTCTCCATGGCCCTACGGGCCTCCGCACGCCTGTTCTTGGCCCACACTCCGATCGGGTAACCGCCATCCCCCACCGCCTGGACCGGGGGCAGGAAGTGCGAGTGTGCGGCGGCCCACGACCGCGCGACCGTCAAACCCTCCTCCCACGCGACGTCGTAGTGGGACCACACCATGCCCAGCTTCTCCAGCTGCTTGACGCGGGAGGCTTCCAGCGTCCCCGCGTTGTAGTAGCGCCGCTGATCGGCCACCCACCGCCCGAGCGGAAATCCGGCGGCTGCGCCGGCCGACTCGTCCTCGGGCATCACGTAGTCGTAGGGCACCCGCAGTTGCCCGCCGCCGTTCTCGCTCCGCCACCGGGTGGCCGCCGCGATCCCGCGCCGCCAGTACGCCTTCTCGGGATCGATCACCCGCAGGCTCACGAACTGCGCCACCAACGCGGGATCGCGCGGACTGCTGAAGCGGAGCAGGCCCGCCGCTGCCTGGCTCACCCACAGGTCATCCCCGTCGCCCTCGTCCGCCTCAGCGCCGTCGTCAACGTCCTGGTCCTGGTCCTCGGCCTCCTGGTTCTGGTCCTCGTCGTCCCCGCCGACCAACACCGCCTCAGACAGGGGCACTTGGGCGTCTTCGTCGCCGATCCGGCGTCCGCTGCGCTGCCGTGGATCGGCAAGAGCCTCGATCGTGTCCGCGTCGTGCGCCCGGAGCGCCCCGAGCACCTTCGCGAGGGTCCCGTAGGCATCCGACGTCAAAAGGTCATCGACATCCTCACCTGGACCAAGGAATACCGGCACCACCAAAGACGCCAACTTCCCCTCTCCCGGACTCAAACGCAGGGCACGCCCGACCATCTGCACGATGTCGACCATGGACCCTCGCGCATCGCAGAAAGCGACCGCATCACACTGCGCCGTATCCACGCCTTCCCCCAGCACTTTCACAGAGCTGAGAACACGTACCACCGCAGGAATATCCGACCGGGCACCACCGATGAAATCGGACGCGAACTCATCCAGCACTTCACGCCGATATCCGGGAGCGTGGTCCCCGCAGAGCCAGGCCGACCAGACCCGCTCCGCCGGCGGGAACAACTCCGGGTCGTCCTCGGCGAGCCGGGCCGCCACCAACGGAACGCCCCGGGCCATGGCCTCCGCCTCAAAGACCCGGCTGTGAAACGTCAGGATGCGCCGCAGCCGCTCCCGCGCGGCAGCCGTCAACAGGCCAGTCTGCAGGGCCGCGAGCCGCGCCCCGCGCACCGGATCCGATCCCGCGGTCTCCTCGGCGAGCGCGGCGTGCAAGTCGGGGTCCCGGATGTCCAGGCACACCACCTGATACGGCGCAACGATGCCCCGCTGGATCGCCTCGCTGAGTTTCAGCTCGTACGCCACCGGCCCGAAAACCGGCGAGTCCCTGTCCATCGATGCCACCAGCCGCGGCTGCTCTCCCTCGGCCTCCCACACGCGCGGTGTCGCGGTCATGTAGAGCCGCCGCACGGCAGGAATCCGCGCCTGATGGTGCACCGCCGCCCACGGCTTCATGCCGTCACCACTTGTCCTGTGGGCCTCGTCCACGATCATGAGGTCCCACACCGACAACCCCGCCTCGTGCGCCCGCTGGAGCTTGCCCAGCCCCACCGCCGCGTAGGTCGCGAACACGGTCACCTGCTCCAGGTCCTGCACCCACGACAGGAGTTCATCGGGGTCGGTGGTACACGGGATGCCGTCGCTCTCCTCGGGCCCCAGGTCGCACACCCCGACCATCGCGCCCCGCCGACCGCCCCGACGCCAGGCACCGGCCATCTGCGTCAGCAGGTCCCGCGTCGGCACCAAGACCAGGACACGCCTCGCAGCCAGCCGCCGCGCCGATTCCACGGCAATCAACGTCTTGCCCGATCCAGTAGCGGCGATTACCTGTGTCCGCAGCCCCTCCGGGGGAATGCGCCCCCCTGGTGGGTCCTGAAGGTGCTTCACCACGGCGTCTACGGCCTGCGCCTGATGCGGCCGCAATTCCATGTGACGCATTCAGAGACCCGCTTTCTGTTCGGCTGTGAAGAGGTGACAAGTGGAGGTTTTTCGTTGGTGGTAGTGGAATTGACGGGCCGGTATTTCCTCCGCATGTGGTGAGGGGAGGGGCCAAGGTAGGGGGTGCGTACTAAGCCCAGACTCTATCTCAGGGGTGCGTCATGACGCATGACGGTTGGGAAGGTTCGTCAGATTGGCTGGTTCTGCTGTCGTGCGGGGTGTAGGGGTGTTAGTCTCCTGCCTGTTGGGCCCCGAGTTGGGAAGCGCGGGCCCTGGCGGGGTGACGCTTCGTCAGTCGGGAGGGGAGCGACCGTTGCCCCCTCGTTGCTGCTGCCGCTTCAGGCGGGCGCGGAGCGCACGCCGTCCGCCCGGAGACGGGGCGCGGAGCGGCCCGGCGCCGGGCGGGAATCCGGCGGAGCCGGATTCCCCTCGACCGCGTCAGCGGTCGAGTCCCGGAACGGAGTTCCGGGCTAATTCCGC
>NZ_JBEYRP010000063.1:0-17566 GCF_040704085.1 Streptomyces sp. NPDC047841 | reverse complement strand
CGCAGGATCCAACTCCGACCCCACCTGACCGACGGCTGCCTCACCGCCACCGGCCTGGCTATCGACCCACCGACCCCACCTTGAAAACCTCAGTAGTAGCTGCGGGAGGCGGGGTCGTGCAGGGCGGCGAACACGGAGGGGAACATCGCGCGTATGAGCTGCCGGTTGCCGCCTGTAGGGGAGTGTTCGCCGTGGATCGAGGTGCCCGATTGCTTCGTGGTCAGGGCGACGCCGGCGTAGGAGGCGAGGTCGGCGGTGGGCAAGCTGGGGCCGTCGCCGACGGTGATCAGGAGAACAGCGGCGGTCCTGACGCCGACGGCGGGCAGCGACGTCAGGACCTGGGAGAGAGGGTGGGCCTCCAGCAGCTCGTTGATCTGGGCTTCAAGGGCCCGACGTTGCTTGTGGACGGCCGCGAGCGAGCGGGCCAGGGACGGAATGACCACGTCGAGGGAGCCGGTGCCCGGGACGACGACGGTCTGTTTGTCGAGCGCGTCGAAGACGTCCTCGATCAGCCGGGTGGCTATGCGTGGGGCCTTGGGACGGATCAGTTCGACGAGTCTGCGACGGCCGGCTTTGCGCAGGGCGGCCGGGGATTCGCAGGGTTCCAGCAGCCAGGTGACGGCCTGGTGATCAAGGCGGGGACCGAGGACGCGTTCCAGCGGCGGGTGGAACTGGGTGAGCAGGCCGCGTATCCGGCTGGATGTGCGGGTGGCCTCGGCGGCGAGGTCCTGGTCGAAGCCCACGAGCACGGTGAGCTCGGCGATGATCTCGCCGGTCAGTTCCAGGGAACGCAGGGGGTGCGGCATCGTTCGGGCCGCGTCCGCGATCACCACGGCGTCGCGTGCGTCGGTCTTCGCCTCGCCCGGGTAGAGATCCGCGATCCGCCGCATCGCGAGTCCGGTCAGGTAGGCAACCTGGCAGCCCGTGTCGCGGGCGACGGCCAGCGGCAGGGCGAGGACGGTGCCGAACTTCGCGGTCAGTTTCGCGAAGACGGTCCGCAGTTTCGGCTCCCTGTTGGGTAGGGGCTTGTCAAAGACCTTCCTCCCGGCCGGGGTCAGCCCGTGGCCGTGGTGCGTGCTCTTGCCGACGTCCAAGCCGAGGAAGACCCCCACGCCGCTGGTGTCGATCACCGTGCCCCCACTTGCTCGATACCGGTGCTGGCCTGGGCGTCGGGGCCCTCCTCGCGCATCCACGTTGTGCAGACCTGCCGCCCGAACGACCAGCATTGCGCCCGGCCAGGCGGCGGTCGGACCTCTCATCAGCGTCTCCGACGGCGCCGCCCGGGCCCGGTGACACCACCCCCCAGGTCATCCGTTCGACAGGGGGACACAGACATGCCGGTCCCGGAGGCCAGTGGACCTCTCGCAGGACCGCAAAGAAGATGACGGGGGGCATGCAAGAGCAGCGGCCATTGCTTCTGGACCCTAAGGGCTGAGCGCCGCGCCTTGGAGGTCGGGCCGGCCTTTCCCCGCTCGCTCAGCGGCCAGCAGCAGCGGCGTTGCCGTAGTACGCGTCTGGTCCGTGCTTGCGGGTGAAGTGCCGGTTGAGCAAGTGCTGCGGAGGCTCAGGGGAAGCGACGGGCGACTGCAGCGCCAGGGTGTGCAGTGCCATCTCCGCGACCGCCTCACAGACGATCGCGTTCTCAAGCGAGGCAGTTGCCGTAGCCCCCCAGGTGAACGGACCGTGCCGTGAGACGAGTGCCCCGGGCACCTCTTCTGCTCGGTGCGGGTCACCCTCGAGGAGAGCCACGATCACCTGACCCGTGTTGTATTCGTAGTTACGCGCGCACTGTTCGGCTGTCAGGTCCTCCGTCACCGGGACCGGTCCGTTGAACGTATCCGCGTGTGTGGTGCCGAGAACGGGGATCGGGCGGCGCGCCTGCGCGAAGGCGACGGCATGTGTGGAGTGTGTGTGGGTGACGCCGCCGATGTGAGGAAAGGCGCGGTACAGGCACCGGTGGGTCTCGGTGTCTGTGGACGGCTTGAAGTGCCCCTCGACCACCCGTCCATCCTCGAGGGAGACCACAACCAGGTCCTCGGAGGTAAGGTCCGCGTACGACACGCCGGACGGCTTGATGACGAAGACCCCGGCCTCGCGGTCGACGCCGCTCACGTTTCCCCAGGTGAGGGTGGCCAGACCGGCCTCCGGTATCCGCAGGTTGGCCGCCAGAACCTCCCGGCGGAGGTCCCCGAAGGAGTGGGACTCGCTCACTACACTCACCGTCTTTCCGTCATGGGCTGACCGCCCCTGGCCTGCAAGGGCCTCGGCCGTGCACGAATGGTCCGAAATGAGGCGTGGTCATCCGTCGCCTTGCGACCAGTCACGAGCGCGCCTCCTGAGATTGTGCGCGCTAACATAGCGCGACCTCAAGGGCTGGCCAAAAATCGAGGTACACCCTCCAAGCTTGGTCCTTTCTGAATGTGAGCGCTCACACGGGGCGGGTCGGGAGAGATCCACTCAGGGCTGCGCGCTGCTCAGAGGCAGCCTCAACGCGCCGACGGAGAGGCGGTACCTTGAGCAGGGGCCCTTTAACGAACTAGGAGAGGGAGAGAGGATTGACCCAGCTCCCGGATGTCTCAAGAGCGCCCACCATGGCGGATGTGGCGCGCGTGGCCGGCGTGTCCCATCAGACCGTCTCGCGCGTGCTCAGTGGTCATCCCAACGTCAGCGCCAAGACCCGTCTGGCGGTGACGGAGGTCATCGAGCAGCTGGGCTACCGCCGGAACTCGGCAGCACGGGCTCTGGCCACTCGCAGGACGCACACGCTGGGCGTCATTGCGGTAAACACCACGCTGCATGGCCCTGCCAGCACGCTCTTTGGCGTTCAGGAGGCGGCACGGGAACGCGGCTATCTGACTACCGCCGTCACTCTGCGCACGCTCACGGAGTCCGCTCTCACCGAAGCGATGCACCATCTCGCCGCCTGGGGTGTGGAAGGGGTGATCGCCATCACCCCTCAGCGTGACGCCGTCCGGGCTTTGGCCGCTTTGGAGGCACCATTTCCCGTGGTCACCGTCGAGGGCGGCCACGCCCTCGACCTTCCCGGCGTGTCGGTCGACCAGTACGCCGGGGCCCGAATGGTCACGGAACATCTCCTCGCAGCGGGGCACTCCACCGTCTGGCATGTGGCCGGCCCCCCTGACTGGCTGGAGAGTGAGGGTCGTACGGCCGGTTGGGAGAGCGCGCTGCGGGAAGCCGGTGCCGAGGTGCCACCTGTGCTGCGAGGCGACTGGAGCCCACTGTCGGGATACCACGCCGGTCAGCAGCTCGCAGGCCGGGCTTTGGCCTCCGTTGGCCGTGGCACGGAGCTTACGGCGGTGTTCGTCGCGAACGATCACATGGCGTTGGGTGTACTGCGCGCTTTCCGCGAGGTGGGGTTGCGTACTCCGGCGGATGTTGCCCTGGCGGGCTTCGACGACACACCCGAGGCAGAGTTCTTCCCTCCCCCGCTCACCACGGTCCGCCAGGACTTCAGCTCGCTTGGCCGCAAGAGCATCGAACTGCTACTGAACCACATCGAAGGCACCGCCTCCGAGACCGAGCATCTGACGATCGCCCCGGAACTCATCGTCCGCGCCAGCACCGCCCGCCGTAGGACGGCGATCGAGGAATGATCCGCCCCGCCGGCGGGTCCTCTGCGCCAACCCGGCCGTGGGCGATCAGCGTTTCACCCACGGCCGACAGCACGCCTTCGTCGTTCCCGGGTATGCGGTCTCAGACTCGCCCAAGGCACAACGGGCACCCGGCATCTGCCTGTTCGCACCGCTCCGGCCCGGGGCGAGCGGCGGCCGGCCGGTGCCGCTGGGCCAGATCGGCCTCCTCCTTTTCCGACCGGCCCCAGCCCGCTTACGCTCCTGGACTCAGTAGCACCTTCCCCACACCGGGGCGGCCGGACGTCATCAAGTCCAGTGCCTGCTCATAGGCATCCAGGGAGAAGGTGTGAGTGATCAGCGGATGAGTCTCCAGCCTCCCCTCCGCGAATGCGCGCACGGCCAGGGACCACGCAGTCGACGGGGCGCCCAGCACCGGCTGGATCTCGATCTGCCGCCGCACGAGCGTGAAGACGTCAAGAGACTCTGGGCTCGGACTGGCGCTCGTGCAGATGAGCCGGCCGCCTTCGCGCAGAACGCTGAGCATCTGAGATGACGTGACGCGCGCGTCGACCGTATGGATGGCGACATCGCACGGTCCGGGCAATGGCTCACCGAACGGGGCGTAGGCCGTTGTTCCGAAGGCATGGGCCATGTTCGAGCGCTCGGCGCGGGAGCCCACGACCGTCACCTGGCGAACGCCTGCGGTCGTCAGGAAATGAGTGATCAGCAATCCAAGCACTCCGTCACCGAGCACTGCCACGCTCTCGCCTGGCCTGGCCTTCGCTGTGAGGACAACTGCGACGGCCAGCGCGGCGGGCTCCAGCAGAGCGGCGGACGCGAGGTCTGCGTGGTCGGGCAGCACATGCAGGGAGTGCGCGGGGACCACCAGCGTCTCAGCCATTCCACCCGGCTGGGTGAAGCCCGCCTCCTCGTAACCCTCATCGCAGAGCGTGCCCCGGTCAGCATGACAGGGTTCGCACACGCGGCAGCTGCGGAGGCTCTCGCCCACCACCTTCCGCCCGAGGAGGTCAGCGGACACCCCATCACCGATTCGCTCGACCGTACCCGACCATTCATGCCCCGGAGTGACGGGGTAGCGCACGAGCCCTTGGGGCCGCGCACCCCGCAGCAGGTCCGCGTCGCTCTGACAGATTCCGTTGCTGTGCACGCGGACAAGGGCCTGTCCGGCACTCGGCGATACGTCCGCTCTGGCAATCAGTCGATGTTCTCCTGGCCGTGTGACCAGGACCGCTGCGGTCATCGTGTGCTCCTGACCCGGCAGTCTCGGCGAGCCTGCGCGGCACAGCACGCGGTGTCGCCGTCACGCCGGAACAACTTCGTCCCGATCATTACCGTGTCCTATGTTCGATATTTCGAAAATTGTTCGAGATCTTCCGTACGCTAGGGCTTCCCGGAACGCGAGCCAATGGCTCGGCCCGGTCAACCGAGCCATCTTGCCGAGGGTGGCGGTCGCTATTGTGAACGCTAACAAACAAGGCCCTCAACCCTCGCTGCGTTGCATTTCCGTTACCTTCACGGGCTCCCCTCACACTCGCGCCCGCACCTCAACGCTCGACCCCGGAAAGTCCTCCTCCGACGAAGCAGTACACCCTGCGGCGGCTCGGCCAGCCTCCCCCTTGCCAGGGTTGCAGCCAGCTCAATCCTCGGTGCGGAGCTCTTGCGCAGAGGATTGTTAGCGCTCACACTACAGGGCAAGACCGACCCTGTCCGTCGGGCTGCGGACCCTGGCACACTGCGGAGCCGTCCGCCGCCGTACGGCTTTTCGAAAGGCAATCCGGTGACCTCCCTCCCAGCCTCCTCCGACGACCACGAGCGGTACACCGTGGGCGTCGACTTCGGCACCCTGTCGGGCCGTGCCGTGGTTGTCCGGGTACGCGACGGTCAGGAACTGGCCTCCGCTGTGCATGAGTACACACACGCGGTGATCGACGAGCGCCTCCCCGGCACCGGCACGCAACTTCCACCGGACTGGGCTCTCCAGCACCCCAACGACTGGCGCGATGTGCTGCGCAGGGCTGTGCCGGAGGCCGTCGCTGCGGCTGGCGTCGACCCCGCCGACATCATCGGCATCGCCACCGACTTCACGGCCTGCACAGTGCTGCCCACCCTCGCCGACGGCACCCCCCTGGCTGAGACGGTCCTCGCCGACCGCCCGCATGCCTGGCCCAAGCTCTGGAAGCATCATGCTGCCCAGGCCCAGGCCGACCGCATCAACGAGCTGGCGCACTCGCGGGGCGAAAAGTGGATCAGCCGGTACGGCGGCAAGATCTCCGCGGAATGGCAGTTCGCCAAGGCACTGCAGGTGCTGGAGGAGGACCCCGAGGTCTACGATGCCTGCGCCCGGTGGATCGAGGCGGCCGACTGGATCGTCTGGGAGCTCACCGGTACCGAGTCCCGCAACGCCTGCACCGCCGGCTACAAGGGCATCCATCAGGACGGCAGCTACCCCGACGACAGCTACCTGGCAGCGCTGAACCCGCAGTTCGCCGATTTCGTCCGCACCCGCCTCGACTTCCCCCTGTCCCCGCTCGGTTCCCGCGTGGGCTCGTTGAGCGACCGGGCGGCCGACTGGACCGGACTGCGCCCCGGCATCGCGGTGGCGGCCGGAAACGTCGACGCCCATGTCACCGCCGCAGCGGCCAAGGCGGTCGAGAACGGGCGGCTACTGGCCATCATGGGCACCTCCACCTGCCACGTCGTCAACGCCCCTGTACTCGCCGACGTCCCCGGCATCTGCGGAGTCGTGAACGGCGGCATCGTAGAAGGTGCCTACGGATACGAGGCGGGACAGAGCGCGGTCGGCGATATCTTCGCCTGGGTGTTGCGCCAGGGCGTCCCGCGCGCCTACTACGACGAGGCCGCCGAGCGGGGCGAGGATCTGCACACCCTGCTCACCCGCAAGGCCGCGGGCCAGCCGGTCGGCGGTCACGGCCTGATCGCCCTGGACTGGCTGAACGGCAACCGCTCCGTCCTCGTCGACCACCACCTCTCCGGCGTCATCGTCGGCCTGACCCTCGCCACCCGTCCCGAAGACGTGTACCGCGCCATGCTCGAGGCCACGGCCTACGGCACCCGCGTCATCGTCGAAGCGCTGGAGAACGGCGGCGTACCGGTGAACGAGTTCATCGTCGCCGGCGGACTGGCCAGGAACGAACTGCTCATGCAGATCTACGCAGACGTCCTGCGCCGCCCGGTGTCCCTCGCCTCGTCGAAGCAGGGCCCCGCCCTCGGCTCAGCCATCCACGCCGCCGTCGCCGCCGGTGCGCACCCCGATGTGCGCAGCGCGACCGCCGCCATGGGCCGTCTGGAGCGCGCCGTCTATGTGCCCGACCCGTCACGCGCCGACGCCTACGACGCGCTGTTCGCGGAATATCGGCTGCTGCACGACTACTTCGGAGCCGACGACTTGCTGCACACGCTGCGTGCCATCCGCAACACCTCGCTGACCGCCAGCTGACCTCCCCTGCCCGCCGGCCGCGTCCGCCGCGGCCGGCACCAAGATCGGCCATACCTCTTCTTAGGAGCCCGCGTGCCCACCCCCAATTCCCCCGTCCGTGAAGTCTGGTTCCTCACCGGCAGCCAAGGGCTGTACGGAGAAGAGACCCTGAAGCAGGTCGCGGAGCAGTCCGAGCGGATAGCCGCCACGCTGGCCGGTGCGGACAGCCTTCCGGCCCGTGTCGTGTGGAAGCCGGTGCTGACCGATGCCGCCTCGATCCGACGCATGTGTCTGGACGCCAACGGCGACGACCAGTGCGTAGGCCTCATCGCCTGGATGCACACCTTCTCCCCGGCGAAGATGTGGATCGCAGGCCTGGACGCGCTGCGCAAGCCACTGCTGCACCTGCACACCCAGTCAAACGTGGCCCTGCCCTGGGACACCATCGACATGGACTTCATGAATCTCAACCAGGCCGCTCACGGCGACCGCGAGTTCGGACACATCCAGGGCCGCGTCGGTGTGCCACGCAAGACAGTGGCCGGCCACATCACCGATCCGACGACGGTCGCACGCATCGTGACCTGGGCGCGCGCCGCATCCGCCCGTGCCGAGTTGGCCAGCCTCAGGGTCGCCCGCTTCGGCGACAACATGCGCGACGTCGCCGTCACCGAGGGCGACAAGGTCGAGGCGCAGCTCCGCCTCGGCGTCTCCGTCAACACCTACGGCGTGAACGACCTGGTCGAGGTGGTCGACTCTGCGGACGAGAGCGAGGTCACCTCTCTGGTCAAGGAGTACGAGGACCTCTACCGTCTGGCGCCCGAGCTGCGGACGGGCGGCGAGCGCCACGCGTCGCTGCGGTACGCCGCGCAGATCGAGGCGGGCCTGCGGTCATTCCTCACGGAGGGCGGCTTCAAGGCCTTCACGACCAACTTCGAGGATCTCGGCGGTCTGCGCCAGCTGCCGGGGCTGGCCGTACAGCGTCTGATGGCCCAGGGCTACGGCTTTGGCGGGGAAGGCGACTGGAAGACCTCCGTGCTGCTGCGCGCCCTCAAGGTCGCCGCCGCGGGTCTGCCCGGCGGCACCTCCTTCATGGAGGACTACACCTACGACCTGACACCCGGCAATGAGCTGATCCTCGGCGCGCACATGCTGGAGGTGTGCCCGTCGATCGCAGGTGGCACGCCCAGCTGCGAGATCCACCCACTGGGCATCGGCGGCCGCGAGGACCCCGTCCGGCTGGTGTTCGACGCCGCCCCCGGCCCTGCCGTCGTCATCGGCCTGAGCGACCTCGGCGACCGCTTCCGCCTCGTGGCCAACCAGGTCGACGTAGTGCCGCCGCCGCATCCGCTGCCCGCACTGCCGGTCGCCCGCGCGATCTGGCGGCCCCTGCCCAACCTCCGTACGTCCACGGAGTCGTGGCTGACGGCCGGTGGCCCGCACCACACCGTCCTGAGCACAGCGCTCACGTCCGAGCACCTGGACGACCTCGCCGAGATGCTCAAGGTGGAACTCGCCCTCATCGACGAGACGACCACGTACCGGCAGTTCCGCCGTGAGCTGCGCTGGAACCAGGCGTATCACCGGCTGGCACTCGGGATGTGACGTCCAGCGAACCGGACCGTGGGTGGGGAGGGGGTCTCTTCCTCCTCCCCACCCGTCCGTCTGCGGTGCCCCCACATTCCGGCCCCGAACGGATGCATGGAGCGGACACCACCATCGGCGACGAGGCGCCGCACCTGTCCGCATGGGTCGCACGAGGCCACTGAGGCCGAAGGACACCGACATGGCTCTCTGCCAGTGCCTGTCCCACCGGCAGGGGCCTCAGCGCCGATGTGCCGGGGCCGCTATGGTGCAGCGGCGTCCGACCAGCTCCGGCTGGAGGACGACGTGTCCGTGCTCGTGACCGGTGCCGCGAAGGGCCGTGTCCTCGATGAGCAGGCGGCCGGCCTGCCGCCCCATGGCGACGGCCGGCCGTCGCACCGAGGTCAGCGACACGACGGCGGACGTCGCGAAGTCGATGTCGTCGTATCCGATGACTGCGATGTCGTCTGGCACGCGCAGCCCGGCCCCGTACTGTGCCTGCAGCACGCCGAGGGCGAGCAGGTCGTTGGCGAAAGAAGACGGCGGTCGGACGCTCGGGCAGGTGCTGGGACCGCGCAGTACGTGGACGCCGTTGTTGGCCAGCTACGGGCCGAGGGCCACGAACTTCTGGAGGAGGACGTGGCACGGCTGTCGCCGCTGCAGCACAAGAACCTCAACGCGCTGTGGTCCGGTCGACATGACACGCGCGACACGCGATTCCCGGGCTCGATCTGCCTACGCCAAGTAACACCTCCCGGCAGGTCCGGGGGTGCAGTCTCCCTCAACCCTGGCTGAGTCAGACTGGCCGGTGTCCTAGAAGAACTCGGGCTGCCCGCTCGCGGCCGAGACGCCGCCACCGACGGGGAGGATCGCGCCGGTGATGAACCGAGCATCCTCGGAGGCGAAGAACGCGACCGCGCCGACGTTGTCGTCCGGTGTCGCGTGGCCGGGGGGCCTGACGCTCTTGGGACCGCTCGACGAACTTGTCCCAAGGGGCCCTGGCTGCCAGCTCCTCCGGCACGGTCAGCTGGGCTTACTCAGGCCGGAGTTGAGTATGTGCGCTCATACCTGGTGCTTGCTGCGCCGCCAAGATTGCTGCAGCGGCGTAGCAAGGAGCGCCGGTCTGATGCAGCTGGTCCTGTTGGGGGAAGTTCTCATGTCGCGTCGTACCGTTCTGCCCGTTATCGCCGGTGTTGTCGTTCTGGGTGGTGCCGGGGCCTTCGCTTTGGCCTACGCCGGGGGCCAGCCTCCGGTGCTGGCGCACAACACGGCCCGTTACTCTGCCCCCGAAGGTGATCGGGGTGGTTCGTTGGCCTTCACCACTGACGTCACGGCGTCCTCGGGTGTGAAGAACGTGAAGGTCCTGGCCTGGCCGGCGAAGTCGTCGGTCGCGAAGAAGGGGCTGACCGTCAAGGAAATGGCGGCTGCGGAGACGGCGGTGTGCAAGCCGGCCGGTGGGGACACCGTGCGCTGCACCTACAAGGTCCCCGTCACGCGCGCCGATGCCGGGACGTCCCCGCGCGGCCTGTGGCACGTCGCCGTCCTGGTCACCGACAAGGACGGCGACACGACGCTGGACACGAAGGCGGCCGACTTCACCGTAGTGTGATCCACGCGCACGTGATCGTGGCACCCTGCAGTGCAGGTCATGTGCGCCCGCATATCCGGGAACGCAGGACATGCCGGCGAACGAGCCGTGGCGGATGACGGTCGACGGCGAGGAGTTCGAGGTCCGCCAGCCGGACGGCAAGCCGGGCTCCTACGACTTCACCTGGGCGACCGGACCCGACCCGCACTACGGGTCCGGGTTCAGCACTCACCCCTCCGACACCGTCCAGCAGAGCACAACTTGAGGACCCCGTCCGGGAGTCCCTCTTGCAGGTGGACTCTGGTACAGGACACATAGTCACCACTCCGGGACCAAGGCATGAGCTGCTCGGGCGTTGTCACGTTGTTGGGTGTGTGGGTGTCTGACGGCGTGTGGAGGTGTGGTGGGGCCGGGTGCCGGTCCTGGGCTCGGGCCGCGGCAGGCCGGCTGGTGACGCCGGTGACCTGCTCCCGGATAGCGAAGCGGACGGTCATCTCGGCGCGGTGTCGGGTGCCGGTCATCGGGTGGCGGCGGGGCCGGAAGTGGGGTGAGATGCCGCTGGACGCGGCCGGGAACCGCTGCGCGGCGCCCACGCTGCGGAAGCCTTTTATCGCCCGTTCTCGTTGCCGGGTGGGCTGGTGGCTGTTCTCGGCCCGGTTGTCAGGCCCTTGTGTGAACGGTGCTCGACACAGGGCATGACCTCGCGGTGGGCCGCGCCACAGGAGCGGAGCTTGTCCGTGACGATCACCCGCGGCACCCAGCCCGTCTTCGTCAGCAGCGTGCGCAAGAAGCGCTTGGCCGCAGCCGTGTCCCGGCGGCTCCGCACCAGGGTGTCCAGCACCGTCCCATCCTGGTCCACGGCCCGCTACAGGTATTTCCGCTCACCGTTGATCTTGATGAAGACCTCGTCCGGATGCCACTTGCCGCCGGGCTGAGGCTGTCGGCGGCGCAGGCCGCTGGCGTACTGCTGACCGAACTTCAGGCATCAGCGCCGGACGGTCCTGTACGAGACGATCATGCCGCGCTCCAGCATCAGCCCCTCGACCTGCCGGAAACCGAGCGGGAAGCGGAAGTACAGCCACACGCAGTGCGAGATCACCTCGACCGGATACCGGTGCCCCCTGTACGACGGCGCACTGTCCACAGGCGGTCCCCTCCACCATGACCAACCCGAAGATCATCCCACTCGGACAGCCAACGTGACAGCACCGTGCGGAGTGGAAGCACGCGGAGTAGCCGACTGCGAACAGCTGCTCGGGATTGGCGCCGTTGCCGGAGCCGCCCATTTCGCGCGGCACGGCGAGGTCGAGGTCGACGCAGCCGTCGGCGGTCGCGACATGGCCGTCGCGGCTGTCTCCGGTCGACAGGGCGTCTGTGATGTGAAGCGTTTCCGTGGTGGCTTCTTACGGTGGGTGGTGTGGCGTTATCGCCGGATCGCGCGTCGCATGAACTCGTCCCGGGCGTTGCTGGTGGCGCGGGAGATCGGAGCGTCGGGGACGACGAGGTCGTAGCCGTGGAAGCCGCCTCCCCACAGGTGGAGGTCGACGAGGATGCCGGCTTCGGAGAGCCTTTGGGCATAGGCCACGGTCTCGTCGCGGAAGATGTCGGCCGTGCCGACGGACAGGTAGGTGCGGGGGAGACCGGTGAGGTCGGTTGCGCGGGCGGGTGCGGCGTACGGGCTGACGCCGGGGCCACCGCGGCGCTCGCCGAGGAGTGCTGTCCAGCCGAAGAGGTTGTCGTTGCGGTCCCAGGGGCCGTCGCCGTCGAGCATCTGGCTGCTCGAGGTCTGCATCCGGTCATCCAGCATCGGCGAGTCGAGCACCTGGTGCGCAATGTACGGATGGCCCTGGTCGCGTGCCTTGAGGACCGTGCCGGCGGCGAGGCCGGCGCCTGCGCTGCGCCCGGCGACGATCAGACGGCGCTCGTCGATGCCGAGCTCGGTCGCTGCCCTTGCCATCCAGACCAGCGCGGCGTAGGTGTCCTCGACAGGAGCGGGGTCCGGGTGCTCGGGGGCGAGACGGTAGTCGACGGTGACGACCACCGCGTCGCCCTCGGCGACGTAGGGCAGGTAGTCCTCGAGGCCGAACATGCGGGTGCCGGCGACCATTCCGCCTCCATGGATGTGGAGGATCCCGGTCAGGCCGGGGCGCGGATCGGCGGGGCTGAGCACGGTGACGGCCACGTCGGGTGCCCCTGTCGGGCCGGGGATGCGCAGGTCCTTGACCAGTACGGATCCGCCGACGGTGAAGTCGGTCGCCTCCTGGCCCGGGATCCCGTCGCGGGCCGCCTCGCGGACTGCCTCCAGATTCTCGGTCGTCAGGGGCTGCGCTTGTTCCATGATCGCCGCAACGATCGGTTCAAGGTCGGCGTCGTACGGCGGTCGCGTCGTGGTCAACGCGCACATCTCCTTGGTTATGTGTAGGAGTAGTTACCTGTAGGGCGCCCGGGGTGGCGGGGGTGTTCTCCCACCCCAGGCACCGTGAAGCCGTCTACGCGCTGTGGAGGCGGCTGATCAGTTCGCGGAGTGCCGGCACGTCCAGTCCTTCGGCGTCGGCGCGCTTGCGGGCGTCGTCGAGGAAGTCGAGGTCCTGCTGGTTCACCTTGCCGCCGTGGTGGTAGGCGTTGAACGCGGCGAAGTCGAGCGGCTTGGAGAGCTGCGTCATCTGCCGGAACATCTCGAGCAGCCCATCGGGGGTGGTCTGCTCAGCGGCTGCCTGACCGGTGGGTCCGAACACGGAGAGGCGCTGAATCTCGCGCGTGCTGGCCACGCCGAGCTGCCATGCCTCGTTCGTCGGGTCGACGTCGTCGAGGGGCTGCCAGTCGAGCAGCCCCCACGCGAGGATGGGGGCGAGGATGGCGACTCCGACCGCTGTCTCGGATGCGGACCCGACGGTCGCCGCCGGAATGCCGTTGCCGGAGTAGACCGCTGTGAACGCCTCGGCGAGTTTCGGGGAGCTGTCGTCGATGGTGAACCCGGCCGGGCCGAGGTGCTTGAACGCGTAGTCCGCCTGCGCGAGCAGTTCCGCGTCAACGGAGGGGTCGACGGGCAGGTTCGCCGCGGCGACCTCGTGGATCAGAGCGCCGGTGTTGCCCATGGCGACCTGCTCCTCGGACAGACCGGACTCGGCGATGAACCAGGAACGGACCTCGATGCCGACGGCACCGAGGATGACGCCGATGCTCGTGCCGCGGAACGCGCGGCCGATCTCCTTGACCAGCTTCCGGCCCGCCTCGGCGCGGAGGGAGGCGTTGTCGAGGGTGACGATGAGACAGTCGAGCTGCTGGTTCGACAGCTCGGCCGGGTCGGTGAGGACGTCGTAGCCGGAGAACCGGTCGAGGGTGTGGTTCTCGTAGGAGTACATCGCCTGTGGGCGGGAGAGCTGCTCGCGCCGGTGAGGCCGGACGAGGAAGGTCACCTTCGCGCCGGCACGGGTGAGGTCGTAAGCGGTGTTGACTCCGACGGAGCCAGCTCCGACGATGCCGACAGACGGGGTGTTGTCAGTCATGAACGGTGCTTTCTGTCGGTGAGTCGGTCAGAGGGCCTGGCGGATCGTGTCGGCGAGCGGGATCAGGTCCCGGCCAACGAGATCGGCGAGAGCGGTGGAGTCGGTCTCCATCGCGCCCTTGCTGATGGCGACGTCACCAGCGGCGCCGAACTCGATCAGCATGGGGTGGACCCCGGCTGCCTCGAGCTCCGCAGTGAGTTCCTCAGCGGTGACATTGCGGTGCTTGATCGTCTTGCCGGTGACAGCGGAGATCTCGTGCGCGAGCTCGGCAAGGGTGAACGACGGGCTGCCGCCAAACTCGTAGGTCTTGGACTCGGCGTCCTCGGAGAGGAGGACCGCGGCAGTGGCGGCAGCGAAGTCGGCCCGGGCAGCGCCGGAGATCCGGCCCTCGCCGGTCGCGCCGACTACCTCGCCGTTGGCGAGGTAGTCGGGGAGCCGGTAGGTGTAGACCTCGTGGTACCAGGAGTTACGGAAGATCACGTACGGGATCCCGCTCGCGGCGATGAGCTGCTCGGTCTTCCAGTGCTCTGGTGCGAGCGGGTGCGAGCTCGAGTCGGCGTTCACGATCGAGGTGTAGGCGATGCGACCGACCCCGACCTGTGCGGCGGCGTCGATCACGTTCCGGTGCGCTTCGCTTGCCCCTGGCCCCGAGATGGAGACCAGCAGGAGCTGATCCACCCCCTGCAGTGCCGCCGGCCAGGCGTCCGGGTCGGAGTAGTCGGCCTGGCGTACGACGACGCCCTGCTCGGCGAGGTCGGTGATCTTGGCGGGATCGCGGACGATGGCGATGATCTGGTCGGCGGGGGTGCCGGCGGCGAGGAGCTCGTCGACGGTGAGGCGTCCGAGCTGGCCGGAGGCTCCGGTGACGGCGATGGTCATGAGCGTTCTGCCTTTCGGTGGTGGGTGTGGGCGTGAGTGAATGGTCAGTGGATCGCGACGGGTGCCGGTGCCTCGTCGGCTGCCCCGGTCGGGTCGCCGGTGTTTCGCACCAGCAGTGCGCTGACGAGGGAGGCGCTGAGCAGGGCGATGGCGGCAACGGCGAAGGTGACGTGGTAGCCGTGCACGGCGGCCTCGTTGGCGAGGCCACGGGTGCCTGTGTGGCCGCTCAGGTAGCCGGCCACCGCGCTGCCGTAGATGCTGCTGAGCACGGCGGTACCGATCGAGCCGCCGACCTGCTGGGCCATGTTGACTGCGGCTGAGGCTGCACCGGCGTCTTCGGTGGCGACGCCGAGGGTGCCGGTCGAGATCGCAGCCGGGTACATCAGGCCGACTCCGAGACCGATCACGGCCAGCGCGGGGAGCACCACGGCGGCGTAGGCGGAGTCCACGGCGAGGGTCTGCAGGATCAGCAGGCCGCCGGCAGCGATCGCGGTGCCGCTGACCGCCATCAGCCGGGGGCCGACGCGAGGGAGGAGCAGTCCGCTGAGCAGGTTCGCCCCGACGATGATCCCCAGCGGCAGCGGCAGGAACGCGAACCCGGTCTCCAGGGCCGAGAAGCGCAGCGTGACCTGCAGGTAGTAGGTCAGGAAGAGGAACAGACCGAAGAGACCGAGGTTGATCAGGGTCAGCACCAGCAACGATCCGCCGCGGTCACGGTGCAGCAAGATGTGCAGCGGCAGCAGCGGGTGAGACGTACGCCTCTCCACCAGCACGAACAGCGCTACCAGCACCACGCCGACCAGCAGCGATCCCACAGTGAGGGCGTCGGTCCAGCCTGCGGTCTCGACCCGGGCGGCCCCGTAGACGAGGGCCACCAACCCGGCGGTGACCGTGACGGCTCCGAGCACGTCCAGGCGGGGCCGCGCGGTCGGTACCTCATTCGGCACGAGCACGGCGGCACCGGCGACGGCGATGGCAGCGAAGGCGACGTTGACGAACATGCACCAGTTCCACGACAGGTACTCGGTCAGCACGCCTCCGAAGAGCAGGCCGAGGGCGCCGCCCGAGGCCGCCACGGCGCTGAACGCACCGAACGCTTTCGCGCGCTCCTTGGAGTCGGTGAACGTGGTGGAGATGAGTGAGAGCGCAGCCGGCGCCAACAACGCACCGAACACGCCCTGCCCGGCCCGCGCGGCGATCAGTAGCCCGAGCGAGGGAGCAAGCCCACCCAGCACGGAGGCGCCTGCGAACCCGACCAGGCCGATCAGGAAGGCCCGCTTCTGACCGAACAGGTCAGCAACTCGGCCACCGATCAGCAGCAGGCTGCCGAACGCCAGAGCGTACGCCGTCACGACCCACTGACGGTCGTGGTCACTAAACCCCAGATCGGCCTGGGCCGCGGGCAGCGCGATGTTCACGATCGTGCCGTCCAGCACGACCATCAGCTGGGCGGTGACGATGAAGACCAGCGCAAGCCACTTGCGCCGGACGTGCGGGATCGTCTGCCCGCGCGGATCCCTGGTGTTGCTCGATGACAACGGGTACCTCCCGATCAATAAAGCGGACCGCGTGTTCCATTTCACGGACGATACCAGAAGCGGACCAGTTATTCCGAATCAGGTATGATGGACGTCATGACCGAGGCAGAGAGCACCCCACGCAGGAAGGACGCGGCGCGCAACCGCGCCCGTCTGCTTCAGGCCGCAGACGAGCTCTTCGCGACCGAGGGCCTCGTCGTCACGCTTAAGGACGTCGCCCGGCACGCGGGCGTCGGCGTCGGCACGGTCTACCGGCACTTCCCCACCAAGGACGACCTCATCGCCGCGCTGTTCGCCGAGCAGCTGAACCGCGAGATCGAGCGGGCCCGCGAGACGGCCCAGGACAACGACGCCTGGCACGCCCTCGTGCGCTATCTCGAAGGCACCATGCGAGTCCAGGCCTCCCACTCCGGACTCCGAGCGCTGATGTGTCCGGCCGGATCGATGTACGACAGCGTGCGTGAGTGCAAGGCGGTCATCGACCCCTACATCGAGGAGCTCATCAAGGCGGCCCACGAGCAAGGCGTGCTGCGCCGCGATTGCACCGCGCGCGACATCGCGTTCCTCCAGGTCGCCATGGTGGGGATCATGGACGCCAGCCCCGAGTCACCGGAGCTGCACCGCCGCCACCTCCAGTTCTTCCTCGACGGCGTACGCGTCAGCGAATGAGGTCTTGCGTCCACGGCCGCGGGGGCTGCTTGGCGTGGACGCGACCCTCGCCATCACAGCAACAAGATCATCCCGCGACAGCGCTCGGAATGATTGCTGCCGACGTTCAACAAACCTTGGCACCCGGTTTTCGCCGGCTCAGCAGGACGAGATATGGAGACGCTGGCGTGAGGGGCAGTCGTTCAGCTTGATCGGGCGGGCGCTCGGGGCGCCGATGCAGCACGCCCGTCGCTTCCTGTACCAGAGCGGCGGCGTCCGTCTCGCCCCGCAGACGCGGTCAGAGTGGCATCTGAGCGGCAGCGAGCACGAGGACATATCCCGCGGCATCGCCGCCGGGGAATCGGCCCGGCAGCTGGCCAAGCGGCTGGGCCGATCCCCTTCGACCGTCTCCCGAGAGATCGCCCGCAACGGCGGCCCGGACCGCTACCGAGCCGCCACAGCCGATGCAGCCGCCTACGAACGAGGGCGCCGACCCAAGCAGGCCAAGCCCGCCCAGCGACCCGCTCTGCGCGCCCTGGTGGAGGCCAAGCTGGCTCTGTGCTGGTCGCCCGAGGAGATCGCAGGATGGCTGCGACAGCAGTTTCCTGGTGACGCCTCCATGCAGATCTCGCACGAGGCGATCTACCTCTCGCTCTACGACCCTCGAGGACGAGGACAGCCATACCTACACCTTCGACCACTACCGGCTGGACGGCCGCGCCACCGTCCGTGTCCACACCGGTATCGGCCGCGACAACCGGACGGACGTGTAC
>NZ_JBEYRP010000062.1:0-18089 GCF_040704085.1 Streptomyces sp. NPDC047841 | reverse complement strand
AAACGCCCGGTTACATTCCGAACCCGGAAGCTAAGCCTCACAGCGCCGATGGTACTGCAGGGGGGACCCTGTGGGAGAGTAGGACGCCGCCGAACTCCTTTTGAAGCTCCGGCTCTTGGGCACTGCCCAGGGGCCGGAGCTTTTTTGCGTTGAGGTAAGGTCAGGGGGCATCATCGGTTCATTTCGCACAGGAGGCCCCCGGGTGGAGGTCCAGGAGACCCGCGTCCAGACAGACCGGGTCCTCACCATCCCCAACATCCTCAGCATGGCGCGGCTCGTCGGCGTACCCCTCTTCCTGTGGTTGATCCTCAGGCCGGAGTTCGGCGGCCCCAAGAGCGATGGCTGGGCCCTCCTCGTGCTGGCGCTCAGCGGGATCAGCGACTACCTGGACGGCAAGCTCGCCCGGCGCTGGAACCAGATCAGCAGCCTCGGCCGGCTGCTCGACCCCGCGGCCGACCGGCTCTACGTCCTGTCCACACTGCTCGGGCTGACCTGGCGGGAGATCCTCCCGCTCTGGCTCACCGCCCTCCTGCTGGCCCGGGAGCTGGTCCTCCTGGTCATGGTGGGCATCCTCCGTCGGCACGGCTATCCGCCGCCGCAGGTGAACTTCCTCGGCAAGGCCGCCACGTTCAACCTCATGTACGCCTTCCCGCTCCTGCTCCTCAGCGACGGAAACGGATGGATCGCGTCACTCGCTGCAGTTTTCGGGTGGGCTTTCGCCGGATGGGGTACAACCCTCTATTGGTGGGCAGGAGTGCTGTACGTAGTACAAGTCCGCCGTCTGGTGCGCGCGGACGCCGTGGCCGATTGAGCCCGTCTCTTGTCTGGACAAAGTCGTCCGATGGCCGCCCGCCCTGAAATGCGGGACACTTTGGACGGGTGAAGTCGGCTAGACAGTCATCTCTTTAGGAGGACGCTTCCGACATGAAGGCCGTCGTGATGGCCGGCGGCGAGGGCACACGCCTTCGCCCAATGACCTCCAGCATGCCCAAGCCGCTCCTGCCCGTGGCGAATCGCCCGATCATGGAGCACGTGCTGCGACTGCTCAAAAAGCACGGGCTCAACGAGACCGTGGTCACGGTGCAGTTCCTGGCGTCCCTCGTAAAGAACTACTTCGGTGACGGCGAAGAGCTCGGCATGGAGCTCACGTACGCCAACGAGGAGAAGCCACTCGGTACCGCCGGAAGCGTCAAGAACGCCGAGGAGGCGCTGAAGGACGATGCCTTCCTCGTCATCTCCGGCGATGCCCTGACGGACTTCGACCTCACCGATCTGATCAATTTCCACAAGGAGAAGGGTGCTCTGGTCACGGTCTGCCTGACCCGTGTGCCCAATCCGCTGGAGTTCGGCATCACCATCGTCGACGAGGAAGGCAAGGTCGAACGCTTCCTGGAGAAGCCGACCTGGGGGCAGGTCTTCTCGGACACGGTGAACACCGGCATCTACGTCATGGAGCCGGAGGTCTTCAACTACGTCGAAGCCGATGTGCCCGTCGACTGGTCCGGCGATGTCTTCCCGCAGCTGATGAAGGAAGGCAAGCCGATCTACGGCTATGTCGCCGAGGGCTACTGGGAGGACGTCGGCACGCACGAGAGCTATGTGAAGGCCCAGGCGGACGTCCTCGAGGGCAAGGTCAACGTCGACATCGACGGCTTCGAGATCTCGCCGGGCGTCTGGGTGGCCGAGGGCGCCGAGGTGCATCCCGACGCCGTGCTGCGCGGACCGCTGTACATCGGCGACTACGCGAAGGTCGAGGCCGGCGCGGAGATCCGGGAGCACACCGTCGTCGGCTCCAATGTCGTCGTCAAGAGCGGTGCCTTCCTGCACAAGGCCGTCGTGCACGACAACGTGTACATCGGGCAGCACAGCAATCTGCGCGGCTGTGTCGTCGGCAAGAACACCGACATCATGCGTGCGGCCCGGATCGAGGACGGCGCGGTCATCGGTGACGAGTGCCTGATCGGTGAGGAATCGATCGTCCAGGGTAACGTCCGCGTCTACCCGTTCAAGACCATCGAGGCCGGCGCCTTCGTCAACACCTCGGTGATCTGGGAGTCCCGGGGGCAGGCCCATCTGTTCGGCGCGCGGGGCGTCTCCGGCATCCTGAACGTGGAGATCACGCCGGAACTGGCGGTGCGGCTCGCCGGTGCCTACGCGACGACCCTGAAGAAGGGCTCCACCGTCACCACGGCCCGCGACCACTCCCGGGGCGCCCGGGCGCTCAAGCGGGCGGTGATCTCCGCGCTCCAGGCCAGCGCCATCGACGTACGCGACCTGGAGAACGTACCGCTGCCCGTGGCCCGGCAGCAGACCGCGCGCGGCAGTGCCGGCGGCATCATGATCCGGACCTCGCCGGGTGTCCCGGACTCGGTCGACATCATGTTCTTCGACGGACAGGGCGCGGACCTCTCCCAGGGCAGCCAGCGCAAGCTCGACCGGGTGTTCGCACGCCAGGAGTACCGGCGCGCGTTCCCCGGTGAGATCGGTGACCTGCACTTCCCGGCCAGCGTCTTCGACTCGTACACCGGATCGCTGCTGCGGAACGTCGACACGACCGGGATAGCCGAGTCGGGCCTCAAGGTGGTCGTGGACGCCTCGAACGGCAGTGCCGGGCTCGTGCTGCCCAGCCTGCTCGGCAAGCTCGGTGTGGACTCGCTGACCATCAACCCGGGTCTGGACGAGTCCCGGCCCACCGAGACGGCCGAGATGCGGCGCAAGGGGCTGGTGCGGCTCGGTGAGATCGTGGCCTCCTCGGGTGCCGCGTTCGGCGTCCGGTTCGACCCCGTCGGCGAGCGGCTGTCGCTCGTGGACGAGAAGGGCCGGATCATCGAGGACGACCGGGCGCTGCTGGTGATGCTGGACCTGGTGGCCGCCGAGCGGCGCAGCGGCCGGGTGGCGCTGCCGGTCACCACGACCCGGATCGCCGAGCAGGTGGCCGCGTACCACGGCACCCAGGTCGAGTGGACGACGACCTCGCCGGACGACCTCACGCGCGTGGGGCGCGAGGAGGGCACCATCTTCGGCGGCGACGGCAAGGGCGGGTTCATCGTGCCCGAGTTCAGCGGTGTGTACGACGGCACGGCCGCCTTCGTACGCCTGATCGGGCTCGTGGCGCGGACCCAGCTCACGCTGAGCCAGATCGACGCCCGGATCCCGCGGGCGCACGTCCTCAAGCGGGACCTGGCGACGCCGTGGGCCGTCAAGGGCCTGGTGATGCGCCGGGTCGTCGAGGCGGCGGGGGACCGCTCCGTCGACACGACCGACGGTGTGCGGGTCGTGGAGACCGACGGGCGCTGGGTGATGGTGCTGCCCGACCCGGCCGAGGCGGTTACCCACCTGTGGGCGGAAGGGCCGGACGACGCCTCCGCGCAGGCCCTGCTGGACGAGTGGGCGGCGGTCGTGGACAGCGCCGGCCGGTGAGCGTGGGCGGCTGAGAACGGCAAAACCCGCGGCACGCGTGCGTGCCGGACAAGTGTCCCCAAGGGGGCCTGTCCGGCACGCCGGTGGGGCCGTTCGGAGGTACTGCTCGCGACATGCGACGATGTGCGGCATGCCGCAGCAACCCCCCGTTCGGAGCAGCCCGACGCGGCCGCAGCGCCCGGACGCCTCCATGTCGTTGATCACCAACGTCATGGACCACAGCCTCGACGACGGGTACGCCGAGGCCGCCGCCCGCAGGAAGTCCGAGGGCGAGGGCGGCCTGCCGAAGACGCTCCGGGCCAAGCTGGGCCTGGCCGCCGGCCTCGTCCTCGCGGCGCTCGTCGTGACCGTGGGCGCGGCCCAGGCGCGCGTGGCGGCGCCCGTGGTGGCCAAGGAGCGCCAGGAACTGATCGACCGCATCGACAGCGAGACAGCGGCCGCCGACAAGCTCGAAAGCACCGTCGACACCCTGCGTGACGATGTGAGTGCGCGGCAGCGGGCGGCCCTGAAATCGAGCGGGGGCAGCGCCGAGGCGGACCTGGTGGGTCTGTTGTCGGGTGCCACCGCGGTGCACGGTCCCGGTGTCAAACTCGTCGTGAACGACGCCAAGGAGGCGAGCGGCGGCGGGGGCGGGGCCAACCCCCGGGAGACGTCGGGCTTCTCCGACACCGGCCGGGTACGGGACCGTGACATGCAGCGCGTGGTCAACGGGCTGTGGGCCTCCGGGGCCGAGGCGATCTCCGTCAACGGGCAGCGGCTGACCGCCCTGTCCGCGATCAGGGCGGCGGGTGACGCGATACTGGTCGACAACAGGCCGCTGGTGCCGCCGTACACGGTGCTGGCGGTGGGGGACGGGGAGAGGCTGAGCACCAGGTTCCAGAACAGTGCCGACGGCCTGTATCTGCATGCCCTGGAGGAGAACTACGGCATCCGCGCCACCATCTCCACGGAGGGCGAGGTCCGGTTGCCCGCCGCACCCAGTGTGATCGTACGCACAGCACAGCCGAAGTCCGAGAAAACCGAGAAGGGCACATCGTGATCGCCGTACTGGGCCTCGTCGTGGGAGTCGTGGCCGGCCTGTTGGTCCGGCCCGAGGTTCCGGCGGTCGTCGAGCCGTATCTGCCGATCGCCGTCGTGGCGGCGCTGGACGCCGTCTTCGGTGGTCTGCGGGCCATGCTCGACGGCATCTTCGACGACAAGGTGTTCGTGGTGTCGTTCCTGTCGAACGTGGTCGTCGCCGCCCTCATCGTGTTCCTCGGTGACAAGTTGGGCGTGGGCGCGCAGCTGTCCACGGGTGTCGTCGTGGTCCTGGGTATCCGCATCTTCTCCAACGCCGCGGCGATCCGGCGGCACGTGTTCCGGGCGTGACACCGATGAGCGAGCAGAACGACAGCAACGGCGGCAACGGCCGCGACGACCAGCCGGAGAACCGGTTGCGCAGGGAACTGCCGGCGGAAGTGCCCGCGCCCGCGCCCGAGGCCGGGCAGCCGTCCGCCGGCGAGCCCCAGCAGCCGTTGACGGGCCGGCAGCGGCTCGTCAAGGGGCTGTGGCCGCCGCGCTTCACGCGTGCCCAACTCATCGTGGCGGTGCTGCTGTTCGGCCTGGGTTTCGGCCTGGCCGTGCAGGTGGCGTCCAACAGTGACAGCGACGGCGCGCTGCGCGGGGCCCGCCAAGAAGATCTTGTGCGCATCCTCGATGAACTGGATTCGCGTACTCAGCGTCTTCAGGACGAGAAGCAGGGACTCGACAAGCAGCGTCAGGAGTTGCAGAGCAGCTCCGACCAGGCCGCGGAGGCGCGCCGGCAGACCGCCGAGAAGGAGAGACAACTCGGCATCCTGGCGGGCACCGTGGCGGCGCAGGGTCCCGGCATCACCATGACGATCGAGGACACGAAGGGGACGGTCCAGGCGGACATGCTGCTCGACGCGATCCAGGAGCTGCGCGCGGCCGGTGCGGAGGCGATCGAGGTCAACGGGGTGCGGGTGGTGGCCGGCACCTACTTCACCGACTCCGGCAAGAGCGTGAGCGTCGACGGGAACAAGATCAACGCCCCCTATCGTTTCAAGGTCATCGGCAAGCCGCAGGACCTCGAGCCCGCGCTGAACATCCCGGGAGGCGTGGTGCAGACTCTGGAGAAGGAGCAGGCCACGGTGACCGTCGAGCGGTCGGACAAGATCGTCGTGGATGCCTTGCGACAGGCGAAGCGGCCTGACTACGCTCGGTCGTCCTCCCAGTGAACCGGCGGTGCATGGTGGCCGTCCGGCAGGGGCATGAGGTTGCGGGGGGTCGGCGCACCGAAGGGGTGGTGCGTGGTGGAAACTGTCTGGTGGATACGGACGTTGTGAGAATGTCCGGCTCGGCCGGTGTAGGCAATCAGGGTTCGTCCTGCCCCACGGGCGGGTCTGTTTCGGTCAAGGGGAATCGCCCGTGAAGTTGTTTGCGAAGTTGTTCGGCAAGAGCGCGCGAGAGGGCAGCGACAACGCGACCGCTCGTCATCGCGCACAGCCTGACGCGGAGGGCCAGCGCCCGCTGTTCCGGGACCAGGTCGCTGGTCCGGGCGGTGACATTTCGGGAGGTCAGGGCGCGGCGTCTGTTGACCCTGCCCAGTCCGGCGGCATAGGTTTCGGGCAACCGTCAACCTCAGGTACGGGTGGAGGGTTCGCCCCCGGCCCGTACGCGTCCAACGCCCCGGCGGGGCAGCCGCGGCAGGAGGATCCGTCTATGTCGGTCCTGGTATGTACGAGGTGCGGTAACCGGAACGCGCAGAACGCCCGGTTCTGCTCCAACTGCGGGGCGCCGCTGCGTCCCGGGCTGACGCCCGAGCGGGCCTCCGAGACGACGTCCACGATCTCGATCTCGGGCCTGGAGGCCTACGACTCCGAGGCGACCGGCCAGACGCCGCTGCCGATGCTCTCCCCGGAGGCGCAGGCCGCGGTGGACGCGCTGCCGTTGGGCTCGGCGCTGCTGGTGGTGCGCCGGGGGCCGAACTCGGGCAGCCGCTTCCTGCTGGACAGCGACCTGACCACGGCCGGCCGGCACCCGCAGAGCGACATCTTCCTGGACGACGTGACCGTCTCCCGGCGCCACGTGGAGTTCCGGCGCTCCCCGGACGGCTCCTTCACGGTGGCCGACGTGGGCAGCCTGAACGGCACGTACGTCAACCGGGAGCGCATCGACCAGGTCGCCCTGTCGAACGGCGACGAGGTGCAGATCGGCAAGTACCGGCTGGTGTTCTACGCGAGCCGGCAGGGCATCTGACCCGCCCCCGGACCGACGTCCGGGGGGACCCCCAGGGAAGGTCCATGCTTCAAACACCGAGCGGCGGTGCCGGAAGCGGTACCGCCGCCAGGGACAGTGGGCTGATGAGCATCGGCACGGTGCTGAACGTGCTGCGCGACGAGTTTCCCGAAGTCACCATCTCCAAGATCCGCTTCCTGGAGTCGGAGGGACTCATCGAGCCGCAGCGGACCCCGTCGGGGTACCGCAAGTTCAGCGCCGGGGACGTCGAGCGCCTCGGTCACGTCCTGCGGATGCAGCGGGACCACTACCTGCCGCTCAAGGTGATCCGTGAGCATCTGGACGCCATGGAGCGGGGTGAGGCCGTCCCGCTGCCCGTGGTGGGCCGCCAGCGCACCGCGGAGGAGGCGCCCGCGCGCGTGGAAGGGCCGACGGTGGCCAGGATCGGCAGGTCCGAGCTGCTGGCCGCCGCGGACATCGACGAGAGCGACCTGAAGGAGTGGGAGTCCTACGGGCTCCTCGCTCCGCTGGAGGACGGGGCGTACGACGCCGAGGCCGTCACCGTGGCCTCGCTCATCACCGAGCTGGGCCGGTTCGGGATCGAGCCGCGCCACCTTCGGGTGATGAAGGCCGCCGCCGACCGGGAGGCGGGCCTGGTCGACCAGGTGGTGGCCCCGCTCAAGCGCCACCGCAACCCGCAGACCAGGGCACACGCCGAGGCCCGTACGAAGGAGCTGGCGGCCCTGACGGTGAGGCTGCACGCGGCCTTGGTGAAGACCGCTCTCGGCGTCCGGCTGCCCTGAGACGGCGGGCCGGGGAGCGGCCGGATCGGGCACCTGTTCCCGGCCCGACTACCCAAACGTCCCGGGCACGGCCTAGGGTTGCTGTGTGAACGAGCTCGATGTCGTAGGTGTCCGGGTCGAAATGCCCTCCAACCAACCGATCGTGCTCCTGCGCGAAGTGGGAGGCGATCGTTACCTCCCCATCTGGATCGGGCCGGGGGAGGCGACGGCGATCGCCTTCGCCCAGCAGGGCATGGCCCCCGCGCGACCGCTGACCCACGACCTGTTCAAGGACGTGCTGGAGGCCGTCGGCCAGGAGCTGACCGAAGTGCGCATCACCGATCTGCGGGAAGGTGTCTTCTACGCGGAGCTGGTGTTCGCCAGTGGGGTCGAGGTCAGCGCCCGCCCCTCCGATGCCATAGCGCTCGCCCTGCGCACCGGAACGCCGATCTACGGCAGTGACACGGTGCTGGACGACGCCGGCATCGCCATTCCGGACGAGCAGGAGGACGAGGTGGAGAAGTTCCGCGAGTTCCTCGACCAGATCTCGCCCGAGGACTTCGGCACCAGCAGCCAGTGAGTCCCGGGACCCGCCCGTCCGCCCCGGTGTTGCCGGGGCGGACGGCGGCCCGGCACGGTCCGCGCCCCGGCAATTGCCTCCGGCCAGTGAGAGCGTCCTACGGCCCCCCGCCAGCGCATTCGGCTAGCCTTTCCCCGCGGTGGGACACGGGAAACCACTCCTTGGGTGATTATCACTCGGCGTGCCGAGTGTGGCGATCGTTGACGCACCCCTGGTGACTGCCTACCGTCGAGAAGGCAGGTCAAGGACGGAGGTCGGCGTGAGAACGAGCGGCGACGGTACGGCTGGGGGTGCCCCCGGACGCGGTTTCGGGGAGAGCGGTCCGTACCCGCCCCCGAGCTCGCGGCCGCGATCCGGCGGGGGTCATGCCCATCCCGGCAGCGCGGTGGAGCAGGCTCCGCAGCTGCCGACGGCGGTGCCGAACGGCGGAGGGGTGGCGTCCATGGCGTCCGAGGAGATCGGCTACCGCGGGCCCACGGCCTGCGCGGCTGCCGGCATCACCTACCGGCAGCTCGACTACTGGGCGCGCACCGGTCTGGTCGAGCCCAGCGTCCGGCCCGCCTACGGGTCGGGCACCCAGCGTCTGTACAGCTTCCGGGACGTCGTCGTCCTGAAGATCGTGAAGCGGTTCCTGGACACCGGGGTGTCCCTGCAGAACATCCGCACGGCCGTCCAGCACCTCAGGGAACGCGGTTTCCGTGACCTGGAGCGGATGACCCTGATGAGCGACGGCGCCACCGTGTACGAGTGCACCTCGCCGGACGAGGTCCACGCCCTGCTCCAGGGCGGTCAGGGGATCTTCGGCATCGCTGTCGGCGTGGTGTGGCGGGACGTGGAAAGCGCCCTCTCCCAGCTGCACGGCGAGCGCATCGACACGGGCGAGACCCTGGTCGGGCACAACCCGGCGGACGAGCTGGCGCGGCGCCGCAACCGGGCGGTCTGACGCCGAGTCCGACCGCCGGACCAATCCCGGGGTTCCCAGGCCCCCGGATTGTCAGTGCCGTGGTGCAGCATCGGGGATGTGAGAAACGCGCCCACGATCCTGCATCTCGACATGGATGCCTTCTACGCCTCGGTGGAGCAGGCGTCCAAGCCGAGCCTGCGCGGGAAAGCGGTGGTCGTGGGCGGGCTCGGACCGCGCGGGGTGGTGGCGACCGCGTCGTACGAGGCACGGGTGTTCGGGGTCCACTCGGCGATGCCCATGGCCCAGGCGCGCCGGCTGGCTCCCAACGCGGCGTACCTGCTGCCGCGCTTCACCCTGTACCGGACGATCAGCGACCAGGTGATGGCGCTGCTGCGGGAGCTGTCACCGCTGGTCGAGCCGCTGAGCCTGGACGAGGCGTTCGTGGACCTGGAGGCCGGGGCAATGGCCTGGGACGGGGAGTCGGCGCGACGGACGGGGGAGAAGCTGCGCGCGGACATCCGGGCGGTCACCGGGCTCACCGGGTCGGTGGGACTCGCCGCCTCCAAGATGCTCGCGAAGATCGCCTCCGAGCAGGCGAAGCCGGACGGCCTGCGGCTGATCGAGCCGGGCACGGAGCGGGCGCTGCTGGCACCGTTGCCGGTGCGCACCCTGCCGGGCGTCGGACCGGCGACCGGGGACCATCTGCGCCGGGCCGGGATCACCACGGTGGAGGAGCTGGCGGAGGCCGGCGAGGACGAGTTGGTCCGGCTGCTCGGCAAGGCGCACGGTCAGGCGCTGTACGCCATGGCGCTGGCGCGGGACGAGCGGCCCGTGGTGGCCGAGCGGGAGGCTAAGTCGGTGTCCGTGGAGGACACGTACGACGTGGACATCCACGACCGGCTGCGGGTCGGCCTGGAGGTGCGGCGGCTGGCCGACCGGTGTGTAGGGCGGCTGCGCGAGGCCGGGCTGTCGGGGCGGACCATCGTGCTGAAGGTGCGGCGGTACGACTTCTCCACCCTGACCCGCTCCGAGACGCTGAGGGGGCCCACCGACGACCCCGTGGTCATCCGCGAGGCGGCGGCGCGGCTGCTGGACTCCGTGGACACCACGGGCGGGGTGCGGCTGCTCGGGGTGGGGGTGTCCGGGCTCGCCGACTACACGCAGGAGGACCTGTTCGCGCAGGCGAGCCCGGTGCCCGTGGCGGAGGAGCCGGAGAAGGGTGCGGTGGAGGCCGTCGTGGAGCGGGCGGAGCCCGTCGAGCGGGAGTGGCGGGCCGGGCAGGACGTGCGCCATACGGAGTACGGGCACGGATGGGTGCAGGGGAGCGGGCTGGGGCGGGTGACCGTGCGGTTCGAGACGCCCCAGTCCGCTCCGGGGCGGGTGCGGACGTTCTTCGTCGACGATCCCGCGCTGGCGGGCGCCGAACCGTTGCCGCTGGTCACGGAGCCCGGCCCGCCCGGCCGTCCGGGGCCGCCGAGCAGCGACCCGCACGGCGGGGCTCCGGCCCGGACCCCGGAAGGAACCGCGGGTCAGGGCTCCTCCGACCCCGCCAGCTTGCCGAAGTCGCGGTCCGGGACCTTGGGGGGTGGGGCCACGTCGAGGCCGTAGTGGTGGTAGAGCTGCAGTTCCTGTTCGGGGGAGAGGTGGCGGCCCACGCCGAAGTCGGGGGCGTCCTTGATCAGGGCGCGCTCGAAGGGGACGTGCAGGGTGTCGTCGACCAGTTCGCTGGGCTCCAGGGGCACGAAGGCGTCGCGGGAGAACAGGCCGGTGCGTATGGCGGCCCACTCGGGCACGCCGGTCGCGTCGTCCAGGTACACCTCGTCGATGGTGCCGATCTTGGTGCCGTTGCGGTCGAACGCCTTGCGGCCGATCAGGTTGCGTGGATCGATGTCGGTCTGCACGGTTCCTCTCCCTCCACGTGGTCGCACCTCATCCGTAAGCACTACGAAAGAGCACATTCAAGGAGGCGGCCACTCGAAGACCCCGGCGTTGACCTCGCTGGTAGGCTGACAGCGGCTGCTGACCCCGTGCGGGAGAGTCCTCCGACCACCTCGGAGGCGCCGAAGGAGCAAATCCTCCCCGGAATCTCTCAGGCTCACGTACCGCACGGACGAGGTCACTCTGGAAAGCAGGGCGGATGTCGACGGCTTCCGCCCTCACCGACGGGGAAAGCCGGTGCCCGCGGGCGTCCGGTGAAGCTCTCAGGTCGAGATGACAGAGGGGGAGGCCGTCGGGGTGCCCGCGCCGTGGTGCCCCTCGCAGGTCGCGTCAGACCAGGAGGCCTCCGCAATGACCGCCCATCGCATTCCGCTCTCCGAACTCGAAGCGGGCACCCCGTTCGAGCAGCGCCACATCGGGCCCGACCAGGAGGCGCGGGCCAAGATGCTCGCGCAGGCCGGCTACGGCTCGCTCGACGAGCTGACCGCCGCGGCGGTGCCGGATGTGATCAAGAACGCCGATGCCCTGGACCTGCCGGGCGCGCGTACCGAGGCCGAGGTGCTCGCCGAGCTGCGCTCGCTCGCCGACCGCAACCAGGTCCTCGGCTCCATGATCGGCCTGGGCTACTACGGCACCTTCACGCCGCCCGTCGTCCTGCGCAACGTCATGGAGAACCCGGCCTGGTACACGGCGTACACGCCGTACCAGCCGGAGATCTCCCAGGGCCGCCTGGAGGCCCTGCTGAACTTCCAGACGATGGTCGCCGATCTGACCGGCCTGCCCACCTCCGGCGCCTCCCTGCTGGACGAGGGCACCGCCGCCGCCGAGGCCATGGCGCTGTCCCGGCGCATGGGCAAGAACAAGAAGGGGCTGTTCCTGGTCGACGCGGACGCGCTGCCGCAGACCATCGCGGTGATCGAGACCCGCGCCGAGCCGACCGGCGTCGAGGTCGTCGTGGCCGACCTCGGCGACGGCATCCCGGCGGACATCGCCGAACGCGAGATCAACGGCGTGCTGATCCAGTACCCGGGTGCCTCGGGTGCCGTACGGGACATCAAGCCCCTCATCGACCAGGCGCACGAGCTGGGCGCCCTGGTCACGGTCGCCGCCGACCTGCTCGCGCTGACCCTGCTGACCTCGCCGGGCGAGCTCGGGGCGGACATCGCCGTCGGCACGACCCAGCGCTTCGGCGTGCCGATGGGCTTCGGCGGCCCGCACGCCGGCTACATGGCCGTGCACGAGAAGTTCGCCCGCAGCCTCCCCGGCCGGCTCGTCGGCGTCTCCGTCGACGTCGACGGCAACAAGGCCTACCGCCTGGCGCTGCAGACCCGTGAGCAGCACATCCGCCGCGAGAAGGCCACCAGCAACATCTGCACGGCCCAGGTGCTGCTCGCCGTGATGGCCGGCATGTACGCCGTCTACCACGGGCCGGAGGGCCTGCGGACCATCGCCCGGCGCACGCACCGGTACGCCACGATCCTCGCCGAGGGCCTGAAGGCCGGCGGCGTGGAGATCGTCCACGGCGCGTACTTCGACACGATCACCGCGCGCGTGCCCGGCCAGGCCGCCGCGGTCGTCGCCGCCGCCCGGGAGAACGGGGTCAACCTGCGGCTCGTCGACGCCGACCACGTCTCGGCGGCCTGCGACGAGACCACCAACCGGGCCCAGCTGGCCGCCGTCTTCGCCGCCTTCGGTGTCGAGGGCGACATCGAGGCGCTGGACGGGGGCGCCGAGGACACCCTGCCCGAGGCGCTGCTGCGCACGGACGCCTACCTCACCCACCCGGTCTTCCACCAGCACCGCTCCGAGACCGCGATGCTGCGCTACCTGCGCAAGCTGGCCGACCGCGACTACGCGCTCGACCGCGGCATGATCCCGCTGGGCTCCTGCACCATGAAGCTCAACGCGACCACCGAGATGGAGCCGGTCACCTGGCCGGAGTTCGGGCAGCTGCACCCCTTCGCGCCCGCCGAGCAGGCCCAGGGCTATCTCACGCTCATCCACGAGCTGGAGGACCGCCTCGCCGAGGTCACCGGCTACGACAAGGTCTCCCTCCAGCCGAACGCCGGTTCCCAGGGCGAACTGGCCGGTCTGCTCGCCGTACGCGGCTACCACCGCGCCAACGGCGACGAGCAGCGGACCGTGTGCCTGATCCCGTCCTCCGCGCACGGCACCAACGCGGCCAGCGCCGTGATGGCCGGCATGAAGGTCGTCGTCGTCAAGACCGCCGAGGACGGCGAGATCGACGTCGAGGACCTGCGCGCCAAGATCGAGCAGTACCGCGACGAGCTGGCGGTGCTGATGATCACCTACCCGTCCACGCACGGGGTGTTCGAGGAGCACGTCGCCGACATCTGCGCCCAGGTGCACGAGGCGGGCGGCCAGGTGTACGTCGACGGGGCCAACCTCAACGCGCTCGTCGGCCTCGCCAAGCCCGGCCACTTCGGCGGTGACGTCTCCCACCTGAACCTGCACAAGACGTTCTGCATCCCGCACGGCGGCGGCGGTCCGGGCGTCGGCCCGGTCGCGGTCCGCTCGCACCTGGCGCCGTACCTGCCGAACCACCCGCTCCAGCCGGAGGCCGGCCCCGAGACGGGCGTGGGCCCGATCTCGGCCGCGCCGTGGGGCAGCGCGGGCATCCTGCCGATCTCGTGGGCGTACGTCCGCCTGATGGGCGGCGAGGGCCTCAAGCGCGCCACGCAGGTCGCGGTGCTCTCCGCGAACTACGTCGCCAAGCGCCTGGAGCCGCACTACCCGGTGCTCTACACCGGTCCCGGCGGCCTCGTGGCGCACGAGTGCATCATCGACCTGCGCCCGCTGACCAAGGCGACCGGCGTGAGCGTGGACGACGTGGCCAAGCGCCTGATCGACTACGGCTTCCACGCGCCGACCATGTCCTTCCCGGTGGCCGGCACGCTGATGATCGAGCCGACCGAGTCCGAGGACCTCGCCGAGCTGGACCGTTTCTGCGATGCGATGATCGCCATCCGCGAGGAGATCGACAAGGTCGGCTCGGGCGCGTGGCCCGCCGAGGACAACCCGCTGCGCAACGCCCCGCACACCGCCGCCGCGCTCGGCGGTGAGTGGACGCACGCCTACAGCCGCGAGGAGGCCGTCTTCCCGGCCGGTGTCTCGGCCGCCGACAAGTACTGGCCGCCGGTGCGCCGCATCGACCAGGCCTACGGCGACCGCAACCTGGTGTGCTCCTGCCCGCCGCTGGACGCCTACGAGGACTGAGCGAACCGCTGACGAAGGCCCCGCCCGGAACGGCGGATTCAACAAATCGTCGCAACACGAGTGTTGGGATCGTTCATCAGGAGCCCGGCGAAGCGCTCGGCTGGGGTGTCCCAGCCGAGCGTCTTCCGGGGCCTGCGGTTCAACTCGGCCGCAGCGGCCTCCAGGTCCTCCCTGGCGTACTTGGAAAGATCCGTCCCCTTCGGGAAGTACTGCCGCAGCAGGCCGTTCGTGTTCTCGTTCGTGCCTCGCTGCCAAGGGCTGTGTGGGGCTCCCAGAAGTAGACCGGGATTCCGGAAGCCGTCGAGAACGCGTAGTGATGCGCCATCTCCGACCCTTGGTCCCAGGTCAGGGATCGCTTGAGGTTGGCCGGGAGGCCGCTGACGGCATCGAGCAGCGCTCTCCGGAAGAACCCGGGAGAGGACCCGTTCGGAAGGTGCACCAGCAGCGTGTAGCGGGTGCTGCGTTCGACCAGAGTGCCGATCGCTGAGCCGTTCTTCGCGCCGACGATCAGGTCACCTTCCCAGTGCCCCGGGACGTGGCGGTCGTTGGCTTCGGCGGGCCGCTGACTGATCAGGACCATCGGGTGAGTGAACCGAGGGGTCCTCTGATTCGGCCGGCGGCGCCGCTTGCGCGTGCTTCGGCCCGTCCGCAGGCGCCGTGAGACCTCCCGCATCAGGCCGGTCCTGGCCTGGGCATACAGGGCTCGGTAGATCGACTCGTGCGTCACACGCATCTCCGGGCGGTCCGGGAAATCGCGACGAAGGATGTGCGCGATCTGCTCGGGGCTCCATTTCTCGTCCAACCGGGCCTGGATGAAATCCCGCAGCTCGGGGCAACGGTCGATCTTCCGGGGCTTGGGCCGCGGCAGTCGTGCCTGCGCCCGTCTGTGAGCGGTGAACGGGCGGTAGTGGGCCGGATGGTTCGGTCTCGTGTCAGGGGTGCCGTTGCGTCGAATCTCCCGGCTGATCGTTGACGGGCTGCGGTTCAGCTCGCCGGCAATTGCCCGTATCGACTTCCTCTCTCGCCTCAGATCAGCGATGCGCACCCGCTCCTCCTCGGACAGGAAGCGGGCAGAGATCAAGCGTGAGCCGTTCCGTTCCTCAGCCCGCGGGTGGGGTTCGAACGCACGGGGGTCCCCGACGATCGGCTGGATCGCGGCCCGAACCGTCTTCCGTCCAGCCTTCGTGGTCTTCACGCGTGCACCGCGCCCGCTGACCCACTCCTGGCCAGTTCGGCGGTTGATGCTGACGATGCGGCTGGCCTCTCTGATACTCACGCCTTCGTGTATCAGTTCGAGGAACCGCTGCTTGACCTCGGGGGGCACCCTCTTGCCGTTCGGGCGCCCCCCGACCGTGCTTCTGTCTTTCATCGCCCACCCGGACGTCGGGTGTTGCGACGTTCAGTAGAACCCGAGGTTCCGGGCGGGGCCTTCGGGCTTCCTACGCCGTCGCCAGCGAGACCTCGGTCGCCTTGATCAGGGCGACGACGTCGGAGCCCACGAACAGGCCGAGGTCCCCGGCCGCGTCCTTCGTGATCGCGGCGGTCAGTTCGCCGCCCTCCACGGCGACCCGGACGGTGGCCATGGCCTCGCCGAGCGAGAGACGGATGACCGTGCCGCGCAGCTGGTTGCGGATCGACAGGCCCTCGACCTGGTTGGCGGCGAGGGAGACCTCCGTCGCCTTCACCAGGGCGGTCACCGGGGAGCCCGGGGCGAGGCCGAGCTGTTCGACGGCCTCCAGGGTGACGGCGGCGGTGAGGTCCTGGCCACCGGAGAGCCGGACTTTGACGGTCGCCATGACTTCGCCCGCGCGCACCTCGGTGACGGTGCCGGGCAGCTGGTTGCGGATGCTCAGGGTCATGGGCACCCACCGTAGAGCGCCGGTCCGCTCAGGCCGGGTATGCGTGAGTCTGCGTCGCTTTGACCGTCGCCCAGACCGGTGCACCCGGGTGCAGGTCCAGCTCGGCGGCGGCGACCGTCGTCAGGTCCGCCGCGAGCGGGAGTTCGCCGGTGAGGTCGGCGCGGATCTGGTCGCCGTGCGTCTCCAGGCCGGCGACCTCGCAGCGCCACAGGTTGCGGGCGCTGGCGCCGGAGGGCCGGTCCCGGAACAGGGTCACGGCGGACGGCGGGAACGCCACGAAGACCGGGCCCGACAGCTCCTCCGTGGTCGTGATCGCGGGGCCGCCGTCGAGCCGTACGGTGTGCCCCGCGGCCTGTCCGCGGTAGAGGTTGAGGCCGACGAGCCGGGCGATGTAGTCCGTGCGGGGGCGGCGGGCGATGTCGGCGGGGGTGCCCTGCTGGACGACCCGGCCGTGCTCCACGACCACCAGCCGGTCCGCGAGCACCATGGCGTCCAGCGGGTCATGGGTGACCAGCACGGAGACCGCCTCGAACTCGGCCAGGTGGCGCCGCAGCTGTGCGCGGACCTCCAGGCGGGTACGGGCGTCCAGGGCCGCCAGCGGCTCGTCGAGGAGCAGCAGCCGGGGGCGGGTGGCCAGGGCGCGGGCGAGGGCCACGCGCTGGGCCTGGCCGCCGGAGAGGTCCCGGGGCCTGGCGCCCGCGTGGGCCGCCAGGCCCATCCGGTCCAGCCAGGCCGCCGCCTGCGCGCGGGCCTCCGCCTTGCGCACGCCCTGGCAGCGGGGGCCGAAGGCGACGTTGTCCAGGGCGGACAGGTGGGGGAAGAGCAGGTAGTCCTGGAAGACGACGCCGACCGGGCGGGACTCCGGGGGTGTGTGGGCCAGGGGGGTCCCGTCCAGGCGGAGGTGACCGTCGGTGAGGGGGGTGAGGCCGGCGAGGGCGCGCAGGGCGGTGGTCTTGCCGGCGCCGTTCGGGCCCAGCAGGGCGAGGACCTCACCGGGGGTGGCCCGCAGGGTGACGTCCAGGCGGAAGCCGCCGCGGTCGACCACGAGGTGGGCGTCCAGGCCGGAGGGCGGGTGCGGGTCCGTGGTGGGGTGCGGTGCGGGGTTGGCGCGGTCGGTTGCGGTGGGGGGCGGTGCGGGGTTCGTGGCGTCGGTGGCTGCGGCGGCGGCCCGGGAGGAACCGGAGCCGTCGGTGGTCGCGGCGGCGGCCCCGGACGGGTCGGTGGCGTCGGTGGGCTTGGGGTGGGGGGTCGTCATGACGTGGTCATCCAGCGGTCCCGGAGGCCCGCCAGTACCGCGATCGACACGGTCAGCAGGACCAGGCTGAGGGAGATGGCGGCCTCGGGGTCGTTCTGCAGGGCCAGGTAGACCGCGAGGGGCATGGTCTGGGTGCGGCCGGGGAAGTTGCCCGCGAACGTGATCGTCGCGCCGAACTCGCCGAGCGCGCGGGCCCAGGCCAGCACCGCGCCGGCCGCGATGCCCGGCGCGATCAGCGGCAGGGTCACCCGGCGGAACGCGGTGAAGCGGGAGGCGCCGAGCGTGGCGGCCGCCTCCTCGTAGCGGGGGTCGGCGGCGCGCAGCGTGCCCTCCACGCTGATCACCAGGAACGGCATCGCGACGAACGCCTCCGCGATGACGACCCCCGCGGTGGTGAACGGCAGGGTGACGCCGAACCACGCGTCGAGCCACCGGCCGATGACGCCGTTGCGGCCCAGGGCGAGCAGGAGGGCCACACCGCCGACCACCGGGGGCAGCACCAGCGGGAGGGTGACCAGGGCGCGTACGAGGCCCCGGCCGGGGAACTCCGTGCGGGCCAGCAGCCAGGCCAGCGGCACACCGAGGACGAGGCTGACGGCGGTCGCCGCGGTGGCGCTGACCAGGGACAGCTGGAGCGCCTGCCACACCTCGGCGCTGGTCAGCCGGTCCGGCAGGCCGCGCCACGGCGCGCGGACGAGCAGGGCGAGCAGCGGCAGCAGCAGGAACGCCAGGGCCAGCACGCCCGGCAGCAGCAGCGGCAGCGGCGCCCCGCGCCGGCCCCCCGTGCCGGCGCGGCGGCGGCGCGGCCGGCCCCGGCGGGGGGGGGGGGAAAGCACCCCACGGGAAAACACTAACCCCAACAAAAAAATGGGGTTGG
>NZ_JBEYRP010000061.1:0-18726 GCF_040704085.1 Streptomyces sp. NPDC047841 | reverse complement strand
GACGGGCGAGTGGTTGTCCATGGTGGTGATCGCGTCGTCGATCGGCGGGACAGGCGAGTGGTTGTCCATGGTGGTGATCGCGTCGTCGATCGCCGCTCCGGCCTCCACCCGGCCTTCGGGCAGTTCCCAGGTGGCGAACCGCATCAGACCGGCGGGGCCTGGAAGAGTGGGTCGGGCGTGTTGAAGAGCTTCTTGGCGATCAGCTCGTCCATGGGGTCCGCCAGCCCCCACTGGTCCTGGTTCTCCGGCTGGCCGAGGTCGTAGACGTGCGGGTGCCAGGTGTCCTCGTCCAGCGTCTCGATACCGTAGGTGAACTCGTGGCCGTTGCCGTGCGGGTCGAGGAAGTACAGGAACACGTTGTCGCCGGCCATGTGGCGGCCCGGCCCCCAGACCTTCTCGGTCCCGGCCCGGCGGGCGCGGCCGCCGGCGCGCAGCCACTCCTCCAGGCCGCGCATCTCGAAGGAGACGTGGTGGACCGAGGAGTGCGGCGCGCGGGCGATGGCGAGGTTGTGGTGGTACGGGTTGCACCGCATGAAGTGCATCATCTCGCCCATGGCGGGATGCTTCAGGGTGTCTGAGAGATCGAAGTCCAGGTAGGTCTCGTAGAACGCCTTGGTGCGTTCGATGTCGGGCGAGTTGATCACCGCGTGGGCCAGACGCACCGGGATCGCTTCGCGCTCGTCGATCTTGCGGTGCTTGCGAGCCGCGACGTCGCAGGAGACCTCGACGACGTGACCGTCCACGTCGAAGAAGCGGAAGCCGTAGCCGCCTCCGGGGGTCTGCAGCCGGCCGGGCTCACTGATGAGCTTCTGGTCACCGGCGATCAGCCGCTCGGCCAGCGCGTCGACGTCCTGCTGGCTCGCGGCGCCGAACGCGAGCAGGTCCAGGCGCTTCTCCTTGGAGCGGCGCAACCGGATCACGTACTGCTCGGGGGAGCCCTCGGCGGCGAAGAACGACAGGCCGCTGTCGGTGTCGGTGGGGGTCAGACCCCAGGTGTTTTTGTAGAACTCCACCTGGGTGTCGTAGTCGGGCACGGCGAAGTCGACGTGCCGGAGGTGCGTGATGAGTCGGCGTGGCATGGCCCTCTCCTCGGGGTTTGTTGGGATGGGGGTTGTGGAGTGAGCAGGGAAAGGGGCGGGTCAGGCCGGTTCGGAGACCAACTCGGCGAGCTGGTGCATCAGAGCGGGGACATCCCCCTGCACGCCGTCCAGGAGCCACTGACCGAGCTGGTTGGAGGCGTCCACGACCCATTTGGCACGCGCGTAGCGGCGTTCCGTGAAGGTCTGCCACAGTCCCTCATCCAGAAGCTGACTGCTCGTCAGCAGTTCCGCGAGGACGGCTGCGTCCTCCAGCGCCATCGCGGCACCCTGGGCGAGGGTGGGCGGGCAGGCGTGGGCTGCGTCACCGATGAGGACGACACGGCCGCGGTGCCAGGGAGCGTCCAGGACGTGGGTCTCGAACCAGGTGTAGTTCACCTTGGACGCGTCGTTGAGAGAAACCCGGATCTCGTCCCAGGGACCGTGGTAGTGCGAGGCCAGTTCGCGGATCACCTCGAGCTGCTGCTCGGGCGCCAGCCCGGAGCGGTCGGTGGCGGGCTCCACGAGGTAGGCGTACATGCTGTTCTCACCGGTCGGGCAGTAGCCGGCGATGTACGCGGGGCCGCCGTAGAAGAGGTCGGTGCGCGTGATGCTCTCGGGCCGGGGACCGTAGACGCGCCAGATGCCCATTCCGGTATCGCGGGTCTCCAGTTCGATACCGAGCGTGCGACGGGTCCAGGAACGGATGCCGTCGGCGCCGACGACCAGGTCGTAACGGCCGGTCGACCCGTCGCTGAAGCTGACGTCCACGCCGTGCTCGTCCTGGGTGAATGTGGCGCAGGTGGTCCCGTACCGGACAGTGGCACCGACACTCTCCGCCCGCTCGATCAGGATGCGTGCCATGTCAGGGCGGAGCATGCCGACGACCGCGGGCAGGTCGGGTCCGCCAGTCTTGGCGTCGGGAATCTCGGCGAGGAGCGTCCCGTCCGCGTCCGGGGCGCGCAGGCCCAGCCCGTCATAGGGGTAGCCGGCCTCGATCACCTGGTCCAGCACACCGAGCTGCTGGAACACCCGCAGCGCGTTGCCCTGCAGGGTGATGCCGGAGCCTAGGGCGGTGGCCTCGGTCTTGACGTCGATGACGTCGACGTGGACCCCGTTCTGGGCCAGGAAGACGGCGGTGGCCGCACCGGCGGCGCCAGCGCCGACGACGAGCACGCGGCTGACTGCGGGCACGGGGATCTCCTCAAATGCTGAGCGGGGGCTCTGGGCCCCAGGGGTGGGTACGGACACGAGGGCTCGCATGGAAGGCGGGAATCGCCGCTACTTGATCGCAAGCGGATTGACCGGCGCCCCGACCGCGCCCGTGACGGGCAGCGGCGCGGCGGCCAGCAGGAAGTCGTAGACGCCGTCGGCCGCGCAGTCCTCGGCCAGCTCCTCCAGGTCCCACATCTCCCCGATGAAGAGGCCGATGTGCGGGATGGCGACCTGGTGCAACGGCTGGAAGGCGCCCGGGAACTCATTGGGCCGCACCTCGAACCCCCAGGTGTCGGTGGCCAGGCCGGCGATCTCGGTGCCGTGGAGCCAGTCCGCGGTGGTGAAGGACAGTCCCGGCGCTGCGCCGCCGGCGTAGTCGCCCCAGCCGTCTCGCCGGGCCCGGGCGAGCTGCCCGGTGCGGACCAGGACTAGATCGCCGCGTCCGACGGACGAGGCCACGCCCTGGGCTTCAACGGTGGCCCTCAGGTGGTCCGGGGTGATGGCGAAACCGTCGGGAAGTTCTCCGTTCTCGCCCACGGCGCGACCCACATCGAGGAGGACTCCGCGGCCGGCGATGTGGGCCGCGGCCGTCTCAATCCCGGTGACCTGGTCACCCTCGCTCGTGACGACCTCGGAGGCCCGCCGCCCGTTGTAGGCACGGCCGTGGTCGAAGATGTGGCCGAGGCCGTCCCACTGGGTGGACGCCTGGAGCGGCATGAAGACCACGTCGTCCGCGCCACCGAGACCATGGGGGAACTCCGCCGGACCGAACTCGGCGTCCAGACCGCTGGACAGCATGGTGTGCACCGGGTTGCAGCGGCGGCGCCAGCCCTTCTGCGGGCCGTCCTGATCAAACCTTTGAGCCAGAGAAAAGCTCCTGCCTCGCCGGACCAGCGCCGCCCCCTGGACACGCTTGGCGTCGTCCAGGAAGTTCAACGTGCCGAGCACGTCGTCGGCGCCCCATCGGCCCTCGTTCGAGCAGCGGACTGCGGCCTCGGCGATCGCCTTCTCGGCATCACCGTGATCAATGGAGCCGAAGCCCAAAGGCAATGATGTGTCCACGCCCGTTCTCCCTCGCAACGACGTTGCCCATTACAGTCGTGTAAGCGCGGGATTTCGGGAAGACGAACCTTTCGATACGGATCATCGACGGTGTCTATAAGCTCAGGTGCATGAGCCTACGGCGTCTCGATCTGAACCTGCTCCTTTCCCTCGAAGCGCTCCTGGAGGAGCGCAGTGTCACCCGGGCGGCCAGACGAATGGGGCTGGCCCAGCCGACTTTGTCCTCCTCCCTCGCGCGCCTCCGGCGGCACTTCGCGGACGCACTCCTCGTTCGCGCGGGCAATGAGTACCGCTTGACTCCGCTCGCCGCCCGGTTGCGGGACCGGGTCCGCGTCGCCGTGATAGAGGTGGACCGCGTCTTCCAGACCAACTCGTCCTACGATCCGGCCACCAGCACCCGCGAGTTCCGGCTCTTGGTCAGCGACTACGCGCTGGCTGTTCTCGGCCCGGCCATCACTGACATGCTGGCGCAGGAGGCACCGCGAAGCCGGCTGCGAATGAGTCCGATCTCCAGTACGACGGCGGACCTTCCCGAGCAAGCTGTCCTCGGTCACGACCTGTTGTTCATGCCGCACGGCTTCGTGGTGGACCTGCCGCACCAGGACCTTTTCGAGGACCGTTGGATGTGCCTCGTCGCCGAGGAGAATCCCTTGGTCGGCGAGGAGCTGACCGTCGAGCACCTGTGCGCGTTGCCCTGGGTGGCCTCCTACCTCGGCCCTACCGCTTCCACTCCGGCGGTCCGGCAAATGCGCATGCTCGGGATCGAGCCCCGCATCCAGTTCGTCACCGACAGCTTCCTCGCGGTGCCGGGACTGATCGCGGGATCCCAGCGTGTCGCACTGATCCAGGAGCGGCTGCTCCACGGCACCATCCCCCTGGCCGGCCTGCGCGTTCTGCCCTGCCCTTTTCCCGCCGGCCCATTGGTGGAGGCGATGTGGTGGCACCCGGTGAGCGATGACGATCCTGAACACGTCTACCTCCGGAGCGTGGTCGAACGTGCCTGCTCGGCGCTTCCGGGGTGCTGACGAGAAAAATCTCCCAAGACCCGCCCCGCGTGTCCACACGTCGATGCGGTACCGCTCGGACCCTGGATCATCGACGCCGTCAATGATCCCTATTGGAAGGTTCGTCTTCCGGGAAGCCCGCAGTTGTCCGAAGGTGTGAGCATTGCCGTCACGAGGGAGTACGAGCTTGATTCCCCCATCCTCCACACCTCCGGTTCCGGCCGCTCGCCTCGGAGCCGGTGCCATGCACGGGTCCGAGGCCTTCCGGGAGGCGCGGTCATGACCCTCGACAAGGTGTTCGTGAGCGCGGCGGAGGCCGTCACCGACATTCCCGACGGTGCGTCGTTGGCCGTCGGCGGGTTCGGCCTCTGCGGCATCCCTGCCACGCTGATCGACTCCCTGCTGAAAGCGGGGACCTCCGGGCTGCACGTGGTCTCCAACAACTGCGGCGTTGACGACTTCGGGCTCGGCGTGCTGCTCGCGCAGCACCGCATCGCCCGGATGACCTCCTCGTATGTGGGTGAGAACAAGGAGTTCGAGCGCCAGTACCTCAAGGGCGAGCTCGAGGTGGAGCTCGTTCCCCAGGGGTCACTGGCCGAGCGCCTGCGCGCCGGAGGCGCCGGTATACCGGGCTTCTACACCCCGGCCGGGGTCGGCACGGCGGTCGCTGAGGGCGGCATGGCATGGCGCTTCGCCGCCGACGGTTCGGTGAGCGTCAGCTCTCCCGCGAAAGAGACCCGGAGCTTCAACGGGCGCGACTACGTCCTCGAAACCGGCATCACGACCGACTTCGCCCTGGTCCGCGCGGCGGTCGGTGATCGGCACGGAAACCTTGTCTTCGACGCCGCCGCACGCAACTTCAACCCCCTCGCGGCAGCTGCTGGCAGGATCACCATCGCCGAGGTTGAACGCCTGGTGGAGCCCGGCGAGATCGATCCCGCAGTGGTGCACACTCCAGGATTGTACGTCCAGCGCGTCGTGCCGCTCACCCCCGAACAGGCCGCCGACAAGCGCGTGGAGCGTCGTACCGTCACGGAAGGAGCGGGTCGGTGAGCCGCACGCGTGAGCAACTGGCCGCACGAGTGGCCGAGGAACTGAGCAACGGGGAATACGTCAACCTGGGCATAGGCCTGCCCACTCTCGTGCCCAACCACCTACCCCCGGGTGTCTCGGTGGTCCTGCACAGCGAGAACGGCATTCTGGGCACTGGCCCCTATCCCACGCCGGACACCGTGGACCCCGACCTGATCAACGCGGGCAAGGAGACGGTGACCGTTCTTCCAGGGGCGTCGTTCTTCGACTCCGCCGACAGTTTCGCCATGATCCGCGGTGGCCACCTCGATACCGCCGTCCTGGGGGCCATGCAGGTCTCCGAAACGGGGGACCTGGCCAACTGGATGATCCCCGGGAAGATGGTCAAGGGCATGGGCGGAGCCATGGACCTCGTCCACGGAGCCCGCCGGGTCATCGTGATGATGGAGCACGTTGCGAAAGACGGCTCGCACAAGATCGTGCCTGCTTGCACCCTCCCGCTGACCGGAAAGGCCGTCGTCGACCGGATCGTCACCGATCTCGCGGTCATCGATGTAACCCCCGAGGGACTGGTGCTTCGCGAGACGGCGCCGGGCGTGACGGTCGAGGGCGTACGCGCCGCCACCGGCCCCGACCTCATCATCCGTCCCTGACGGACCGCACCCCGGACCGTGCCACCCGGCCGGTCCGGCGGAGTCGTGCCGCAGGATTCCTTCCCTTGTCCCGGCTCCCACGAGGCCCGCGTCACCTTGGATTCGGGGTGACGCAGGCCTCCTCATCCGAGGGTCCTTCTCACAAAAGTGATCCTGTGAGCATGTGCGTTCCCGCTGCGACGGTTCGTGGTTCGACGCCCGGCAGGTCGATCACAGCTTCGGTACCCGGCGGGACGGTCGCTTCGACAATGAGCCGGTCGTCTTCGATGCGCCAGAAGACCTACGCGGCTCCGCACGGGGTCCGGTGTTCCGTGCGTGCCCAGGTGAGGCCGCCGCCGGGGCGTGGCTTGATGAGGATGCGGCGGTAACCGGGGGCTGCTGGAGCGAGGCCGCCGACGGCCCGGTGGAACCACAGGCGGCCGCGGGAAACACCCACACTGGGGCTACCTGACACCGCTGGAGACCAGGCAGCAACACGAGTAAGGACACGCCCTCGCGGCGTAAGTATGGAGTGCCCAGCATCACGGGGAAAGTCCAGTGAGGATGCTCCCCGAGCCTCTTGTACGCGGCACCGCCGACACCCGGCTAGGCGTCGAGCAGTCCACGCGCCGCCGTTCGGAGCAGGTCGATCATGTTTGTCTGGGGCCGGATGAGCCATTGCAACTGCAGCCCGTCCCAGAGAGCGATGAGTTGCGCGGCGAGCTGCGCCGGCTCGGCGGTCGACATCGCGCGCTGCTGCCGTTGGTCCTCACGGATCGCTTCGGTGAGCAGTTCCCGCAAGCGTACGTAGCGCTCGTCGAACCACTGGTGCGCGGGGTGGCCCGGGGACGATGCCTCAGCGGCGAGAACGGCAACGAGTCGAAGCATCTCGGGCTTCCGCAGATTCCTGGAAGCGAGGTTGACCATTGCCTCGACGACGCCCCGTTCCCGCAGGTCCGTCTCAACGGCGTCACGCTCGGCAGAATCAGCGTCCTCGAGCACCGCGACGAGGAGTTCGTCCTTGGAAGGAAAATGATGCAGCAAGCTGGTGAAGCTGAGGTCGAGATCTCGTGAGATCTGGCGGAGCGACCCGCCATGGTATCCACTGACTGCGAAGACTCTCGATGCTGCGGCGATGATTTCGGCGCGGCGTTGCGCAGTTTTGGCGTACGGCCCACGGCTCCTGCCAGGGGCCGTCGCGGAACTCATGCCTGCAAGTATAGTCACGCTGCCTTCCAGCTACGCGACCCTCCGAAGCGGGAGCAGGGCCAGTGCGGAGATGACGGCGAGCACGATCGCGACGACAAACACGGCTTGGCAGCCGACGGCGGTCACGATGAGCCCCGAGATGATGGGTGCCAGCTCCTGCAGGTCCGTGTTCGCCACGGCCAGCATCCCCATGCCCTTCGCGCGGTCTGTCGTTGACGGGAGCACCTCCGCGAGCAGCGCCTGATCGACGGCAACGTACATCCCGCATGCGAAGCCGCCGACGAGGATGAACACGTAGAACGCCGCCAGCGAGCTCGTCATCGCCAGCGGGGTCTCCGCCATGACGGACACGAAGGAGGCGCCGATGACGATGGCCTTCCGCTTACCGAACTCGTCGGAGATAGGGGTGGCGAGCAACGTGCCGGCACCGGAACTCACCCCCAGCAGGATCCCGCCAGTTGCCACCACAGCGCCCACAGCGGGCAGGCTCAGCTTCACGTAGTCGGTCAGCACGTACAGCTGGTACAGCAGCACGCTCATTAAGGACAGGAGCGGGAACCGGCCGACGAGCGCGAGGATGAAGTCCCGGTCCTTCGGGGAGAACGAAGCTGCGTAGCAACGCGCCAGCGGAGAACGGCTCCCGGGCCTCGCCGCGTTGTCGGAGATGAGCGCACCGGCCGCGACCGAGCCGAGGCTCTGTGCAACCAGCTGACCAAGACTGATCAGCGTCGACGTCTTTCCGAGGTTCTTCGGCGCGAACCGATCTGGAAGCACAGCGAACAGCGGCGCGAGGACCACGGCGAGACCGACCCGGAAGACGATCCACAGCGACACGAGCAGCGCGAAGTTACTCGTGAACGACATCGCGGTCGCGGCCAGGGCGAGCGGGAAACCGCCGGAGAAGATCCACGGATTGCGCTTGCCGAATCGAGAGCGCGTGCGGTCCGACAGACAGCCGATGACGATCGTCGCGACCATGCTGGCAAGCGAACCTGCGGGTAGCGAGCGTGGCGTACAGCGCCATCTTCTGCGCCGGGTCGATCTCGGTCGTGATCGCCGGGATCAGCGTTCCGGCTGCGGCCAACGGGAACGTCTAACCCGCAGGCGCGATGAACAGCAGGGGGCCGAGGCGAGGCGCGGCGGCTTTTGCTCCGCGCCAGATCCAACTGCGAGGCCTTCGACATCTTGACGTGGGACGGCCATGAGGATGCTCCTTTGCGGGGTTCGGCGACAGGACGCTACTCTGAAAACCGAGCAACTGCTACAAGTTCGGTTGCGGTGAAGAGGAGAACCATGACGATCACGGTGGAGCACGCCGCACGCGATGAAAGCCCCGAGCCCAAGGCGCCGCGAGCGTGGCTGAACCGCTCAGAGGCCGCGGCTCGGATGTTCGTGGGATCCGAGCCGTTCCTGATCCGCGGCGTCGAGCTGCACAACTCATCGTCCTCGTCGCCTAGGGCGCTCGAGCACGCACTTGCGACGGCGGAGTGGGTGCACGCGAACACCGTGTTCGCCAGCGTCGACTGGGAGTCGATCGAAGCAGCGCCGGGCCGGTTCGACATGACGTCCATCGACCGGATCCTGGCCGCCGCACGCCGACGGAATCTCCGCGTGGTGCTGCTGTGGTTCGGCGTGTGGAAGAACGCATCATCCTCGTACGCACCCGGCTGGGCCAAGCGCGATGCCGAGACGTTCGAGCGGTGCGTGTTGGACGACGGCCGCGTCATCGAGACGTTCACGCCGTTCGGATCGTCGGCTCTGGACCAGGACGCCTTCGTGGCGCTCGTACGACACGTTGAGCGGGTGGACCAGGGCCACGGCACGGTCCTCGCAATCCAGATCGAGAACGAGGCCGGACTGCTCGGTGCATCCCGCGACCGGTCCCGCAGCGGCCTCGAGGCATGGCATGCGCCGGTGCCAGAGCGCGTCATCGAGGCGCTGGCGCTCGACGAGGCCACTGCCCAGCGGTGCCGGTCGGACGGGTGGGGCGCGCTTCCGGGCAGTGACGACGACCGAGACGAGCTGTTCATGGCCGCAGGCTTCGCGGCACACATCGAGCGGCTCGCTGCAGCAGCCCGGGCATACAGCGACATCCCGTTCTACGTGAACGCCTGGCTCGACGACATCGACAGCGATATCGACATTCCGGGGTTCGCCGTCGCAGGCGGAATGCGGCCGGGCATCTACCCCAGCGGCGGCCCACTGCCTCGAGTCGCGCCGGTCTGGCGTGCGCTCGCTCCGTCCCTCGACCTGTTCGCCCCCGACTACTACTTTGGGGATCTCGCGAAGACCATGAGCAGCTTCCAGGAGTTCAGCGGCGGAGTGCTCGTGCCCGAGATGCGCCGCGACGAGCTCGCCGCCGGCCAGGTGTTCCAGATGATCGGCACGTGGCGTGCGCTGGGGGTGTCACCCTTCGGTATCGACTCCGGCGCCGACGTCGATGTCGAACGGCTCCGGGACGCGTACGCCCTCCTTGAGCAGGCCGCGCCGATGTTCGTCGACGAAGAGAATCGGTCCTACCCCCGGGCAGGGTTCGCGCTATCGGACACCGCGCCGACCGCCGTGCTCGAATTCGACCAGCTCCGCCTCCGCATCAGTCGCTTCCACAGCATCGGCACGCCCCCTGATGGACGGGTCGGGTACGGCCTGGTCGTTCAGGAAGGACCCGAGCAATTCGTTCTCGTCGGCAGAGGGTTCCGAGCAGATCTCGAGCATGTTGACCCCTCCAAGCAGGCCGGCATCGAACGAGTCATCGAGGTCAGCGGGGACGAGCGACGTCTCAACGGCGACGAAACAGCCGGCGGGACCGCAGTGCTGCATGCAGATCCGTTCGCATCCCGCGAGTCCCCGTTCCCCATCGCCATGCAGCACCGCCACAGCGGGCTGACACGGTTGACGGCGTACTCATGGCACCGCCAGCTCGATCGCTGATCATCAGAGAGGATCTGGAGCGGGCGCAGGCTCCCGCCAGCCGGGACGGGGGCGATGAAACTGGAACGGCCCAGCCCGCTAAGGTTCTTGTGTTCCAACGGCGGCAGCCGCGCCGTGTCCTCTCCCTGAACTCGTGGTCCTCGGCCCGCAACTCGGCAACAGCGGCGTCAATGTACTTCGCGGTCCGCAGCACCACGGCGTTGCTGAGTACATCAAGCGTTCAAGACGTCACAGCAGGGCAGACCACTGTGGCGCCGCCCCGGTGGACCTCGTCGCGCAGGGCGGCGTTCGCCGCTTCCAGTTCAGCGTTCCGCAGGCTTTATACTCCAGCAGCACTTTGACGTTTCCCCTGTTCAAGGGCGGTCTGGGTGAGTGTAGAGGGCTGATGACCGGCCCGTGATCTCTTTCCCGGACCGCCCCTCGATCGTGTGCAGCCGCCGCTGGTAGTGACAGCGGCGGGCGATGGCGTGGCGTCGTCTGCGCCAGTGTGACCATCTCAGTGCGCGTGCGCTGATGAGGGGCTGGTGAACGGCGCGGGTGACTGGCCGGTTGCCAGGAGCCGTCGAACTTCTGCCACGATGAGGGGCGCAAGGCAGGAACCGTTTCTGCTGCCCCTTTTGCCGCGGCGTCGGCGGCCATGACGGCCAGGAAGGCATGTACCGATATGGCCAGGGCTATGTGCCGCATCCAGCCGGTGTAGCGGCGGACTTCGTACTGGTCGAGGCCGCACTCGTTCTTCGCGGTCTGGAGGGCTTCCTTGATGGCCCAGCGCGTCCCGGCGACGCGGAACAGGTGCTCGACCGTGGTGCCGAGCGGGCGTAGGCAAGGTAGTAGGCGATCTCCTCGGGCTTGCTGATGCTGCGGCGTGCCAGTGCCCACCGCTGGTGGGTGGGCATCTCGCCGTCGAAGTCCTCGATGGAGGTGGTCTGCAGGGCGGTCCAGTGGTAGACGCGCGCTTGGCACCGTCACCGCGTGCGAAGTGGAGCACCTGCTGTGACTCGGGGACCGCGAGGACATGGGGCAGGCCGGTCTCCTCCAGCATGCGGCGCAGCCGCCACTCCTGGCCGTAGGCGGCGTCCGCGGTCACCCAGGCGATCGGCAGCGGCGAGGCGATCGCCCGCAGCACCATGGCCTTGGCCAGCTCGGGTTTGGTGGCGAAGGTCCGCTCGCCCGGGATGTGGGCGGCGCGGCAGCGGTCGCGGTCGTCGGTCCAGTGCTTAGGCAGGAACAACTCGCGCTCCACCAGGGCGCGTCCGCGTGTGGTGGCGTAGGCGGCGAACACGCCGATCTGGCAGTGCTCGCTGCGGCCGGCGGTGCCCTTCTTGAGGAAGCCGGTGTCGTCGAGGATGAGGATTCCGTCGGGCTCGTCGAGCCGTTCCGCTACGTGGTGCTGGAGGTCATCGCGGAGGTCGTCGGCGTCCCAGCGGGCGCCGTTGAGGAGCCGCTGGAGGCAGTCGGGTGTGCGGTGTCCGACGTATTCGGCCAGCTGCCAACCGTTTTTGCGGCCGACCGGGCCCAGTAGTCCACGGATGTAGTTACGCATCCTGCGACGTGGCTCGATGCGCCTGAAGCGGTGGCCGGTACGCAGGAACAGTTCCTCGAGCTCGTCGTTCCAGATTTCAACTGCACGCTCGTCGATCACGTCGGGAGGCTGCGCGGAGCGCTTCACTATCAGCGGCGGCTGCACACGATCGAGGGGCGGTCCGGGGAAGAGATCACAGGCCGGTCATCAGCCCATTACACTCACCCAGACCGCCCCTAAGCAGGTGAAACGTCAAAGTGCTGCTGGAGTACTAGCCGCTGTACCGCTCATGAGCGACCATGATTCGTCTTCGTAGCAGTGATCCAACTGGAGAGGTACCGATCCGTGACAGTCGCAAGGTCGCGAAGTATTACCACCGTGTTAGTGACAAGCTCCAGTGACGGGCCGACGAGCAGCACGTTTCCCTACTCGACCGTGACTGACGCAACCTCATGGTTATAAAGCAGACACGTCGCAGCGAGAAAGCGCAGCTTGTATTGCATTGGTGATATTTGCAAGGGAGAGCGCATGAATTCGCTGCTTGGGTTTCCGGGATTAGGCCGGCGGGGAACGGCGGATCTGGAGGGTCGGCAAACCCTTTTCCGGAAATTGCCTGCCAGTGCGTCTCTCTCAGCTGAGACGGTTTCATCGTCCGGGAACGGGAGTTGAGGTTCGTGTTTGCATGGAACGTCTTTCTGGCGAGGGAAGGGCGGGTCAGGAATCGGTCGCCCGCAGGGTCAGGCCGTGACCGAAGGCGTAAAGGGGGTCGGTGCTCTCCTGGGGGACGTCGGGGCGGCCGTGCCGCACGGCGTCCATCGAGCGGGGGAGCTGGAACGGCAGGCGTCCCTCGGGGGCGGAGGTGCCGAAGAGGGTGTCGAGGACTGCTTCGTCGCTGGCTCCGTAGGTGGCGAGGAGGGCGGCGCTGCGGTCGGCGATCTCCGGGATGACCGCGGGTCGTTCGAGGTGGATGACGACGATGGTGGGAACCGTGTCGAGCAGAGTGAGGATCTTCTTGAGGTCGTCCTCGGGGAAGTCGAGGCGGCCGGCGTGGAAGAAGGACTCGAAGACGCCGGGCCGGGGCTCGAAGGGGGTGTTCAGGCGCAGGATCGCGAAGTCGGCTTCCGCCGGGTCGTCCGTGACGTCGGTGTAGGAGGCTGCGGCTGCCGGGTCCATGTTCTCGACGTAGAGGCGGGGCCGGCCGGTGAGGGGCAGGACGGAGGCGCCGGGGGCGTGGTCGTTCTTGAGGACGGTCACGGAGCGGCGCTGAGCGGTGGCGCCGGCGGCGCGGAAGTCGGCGCGGCCGACGGTTTCCTCGGCCATGTCGGGGTCGACGAAGCGGCGGTCGTCGAAAAGGCCGAGGCGGAACTTCTCGGCGAGCAGCAGGGCGACGGAGGCGTCGAGCCGGGATTTCTGCAGGTGGCCGTCCTGGACGAGGTTGACGATGAGTTCGGGGCAGCGTTCGCCGCCGAACTGGTCGACTCCGGCGTGCAGGGCCTTGAGCAGTCGCTCGGGCGGGGACAGGTGCTCGACGCCCCAGGCGCGGGCGGGCTGCGGTTCGCCCAAGACGTTGCCGTCGGTGATCAGCCCCCAGTCGGCGACGACAAGACCTGTGAAGCCGAGCTGTTCGCGCAGCAGGCCGGTGATGATGCCCTTGCTGAACGCGAACCCGACCTCCTCGTGCTCCGTCCCGACGGGCATGCCGTAGTACGGCATGATCTGGGTGGCGCCGGCGGCGATGGCGGCCTTGAAGGGCTGCAGGTGGTAGTCGAATCGGCCGCCGGGGTAGACCTGCTCGCGGCCGTAGGCGAAGTGGGGGTCCTCGCCGTCCTTCTGCGGGCCGCCGCCGGGGAAGTGTTTGACCACGGCCGCCACGCTGTCGGGGCTCAGTTCGGAGACGGGGCCGTGCAGGCCGGCGATGTAGGCGCCGATCAGGCGCGAGGTCAGGTCGGCGTCCTCGCCGAAGGTGCCCTGGATGCGGGACCAGCGGGGTTCGGTGGCCAGGTCGATCTGGGGGTGCAGGGCGACGCGGAGGCCGACGGAGAGGTATTCGCGGCGCACGGTGTCGGCGTAGGAGCGGACCAGGTCCGGGTCGTTCACGGCGGCCAGGCCGAGGGTCTCGGGCCATTGGGAGAACGGGCCGGCCATCATCGCGGTGCCGGGGTTGTCGGTGAAGGAGTGCCGCGGGTCGGTTGACAGGGTGACCGGGATGCCCAGCCGGGTGTCGGCGGCCAGCTCCTGCAGGCGGTTGTGCCACTCGGCCATCTCCCGAGGGCTTCCCGCGCCGAGCACGTTGAAGTGCGTCATGGCCTGGTCGGTGACCATGGTGCGCGCGGTGGCGCCGCCAGGAGCCCGGGTGGGGTCGTCGGCGAGCGTGCCGCCTTCGCCCATCGTGACCATGGTGTGGAAGAGCTGGCCAGCCTTCTCCTCCACGGTCATGCGGGCCAGGAGGTCCGCGACGCGCTCCTCGACGCTGCGCTGGGGGTCCTGATAGGGCAGGGGGGAGGATGCGGAGGGGCGGAGGGTGGCCACGGGGTCTCCTTCTTGTGGTGGCATGGGCTGAACGGAGGTTCGGTCCCGCCGGTACGTGGTGAACGGAACGTGCCGGATGCGCAAGGAGTGGCCTTGCGTATCCGGCTGGTGTCAGCGGGTCGATACGAGCTGTTCAGTCGTGCCGGTCTCGATCTGGTTGGGCCTGAGCACCTTCGGGATGAAGAACGACATCAGGAGTGCGAGGCCCATACAGGCGGCCAGGGTGAAGTAGGCCTTGCTGAGCGCGTTGTCGGAGTAGAAGGCGGTGCCGTTCAGGATGTTCCGGTCGCTGTTGAGCGCGGTGAACATCAGCTGGGTGGTGAGGGCGTTCATGAGGTTGGTGAGCATGACGGCCATGCCGCTGGCCACGCCCTGCTCCCGGTGGGAGACCACGCCGAGCAGGAGGATGCCCGCGCAGGACAGGACCAGGCCGGCGCCGATGTTGGTCAGGCAGCCCGCGAGAATGATCTGCAGCTCATTGTGGTGGAAGAATCCCTGCGCGATCAGGCCGACGGTGGTGACGACGAGTCCTGCTCGCCAGGGCAGACGCGGGTCGATCTTGCGGGTCAGGACGCCGGCGGCGAGGCCGACGAGGATGACCAGGAGCCCGGCCGGAGTGCCGACGATCGCGTTGTGCGTGCCGGTCCAGCCCAGGCCCGCGGAGACGCCGGGGATAGAGGGGTAGAGCGCGACGAAGACGACCATGGTGCCGGCGCTGTAGAAGGTGCCCTGGGCGATCGCCGAGCCGGCCAGAACGGTGGAGACCCCGGGGCGGGCGAGCATGCGGACGTCGAGGAGGGGCTCGGTCACGCGCCGCTCGACGACGACGAAGAGCACGGCGAGGACGGTTGCGGCGGCCACCAGGCCGAGGAAGCGGGCGTCGGTCCAGCCCCAGGTACCGCCGCCCTGTGCTAGGGCGTAGACGAGGGCGGTGGCGCTGCCGCCGAGCAGGAGTCCCCCGGCCCAGTCGAAGTGGACGCGTTCCTCGGTGGGCGGGATGTCGGGCACAAAGAAGAGGACCAGGAGCAGGCCCAGGGCGATGCCTCCGCCGAGCGCCCACAGCACGCCGTGGAAGCCGGTGTGGTCGAGCAGCCAGCCGGCGGCAAGGGGGCAGAGGATCAGGATGATGCCGGCGGAGCTGCCGATCAGGCCGGTGGCCGGGCCGACGTACTTGGGCGGGAAGACGTCGCGCGCCGAGGCGTACACGAGGGCGGCCATCGGCCCGTAGAGGCCGGCGATGGCGCGGCCGACGAGCATGAGCTCGAAGTTGGGCGCGAGGACGCTGATGAGGTCACCGATCAGGCCGGCGGCCAGAATCGCGATCATGACGCGCTTGCGGCCGAAGAGGTCTCCCGCCTTCGCCACGAAGGGCGTCGCCAGCGCGACCACCAGCGCGTAGATCGTGGCGGACCAGGCGATCTGCGTCGTCTGGAAGTGCTGAGCGATGGCCCCTTGTGAGGTGGAGGTGAACACCCCGGCCACGGTGAGCATTTGGGCGGGCCAGAGCATGGCGAGAAGAACCACGGTCAGCCGGGGGCCCAGACGAGTGCCGTGCTCGGAGGGAAGGTCCGCAGTCGGTGCGGGAGGCGGGGAAGCCGCAGGAGTACGCGTCATCGCGTGTCCTTCCGAATGGGGGCGGCTCCGTAGGGACCGGTTCCGCCCGAGCCACCGAAGTGGCTGGAAGTGTTCAGATGCCGTGCACCGTAACTTAAAAGCAGACTAGGTTACAGGTTTTTAACAGAGTGACTTGGATCACATTTCAATGGTGTGGGAGCCCATTCCTGGCGGCTGGATTTCCACTCCCGCCCGGCCGAAGAGATCGGTCCGGCGCAGCCGCCCCTTGAGACTTAGTCGAGCTGAAGCGTGCGGCATCGTTCCCCCTTGGACCGTGTCTACGTGGTGAGGCGGATGAGTCGCTTGTAGCAGCACAGGGCGGCGGCGAGGCCGAGAAAGGCCAGGTAGTTGCGGGGATCGCGTTCGTAGCGGGGGCTGAGCCGGCGGTATCCGGACAGCCAGGACATCGTCCGCTCGATGACCCAGCGGCGTCGCCCTAATCGCTTGCTGGACTCGATGCCCTGGCGGGCGATGCGCACGCCGGTCCGCTTACCCCGCAGCCATCTGCGCAGACCCGATGGGGTCGTGTCTCGTTTGGTGACCCTCTACCATCGGCTTCAGCCCTTCGCTGTCATGGGTGTTACCCGCGGAGACGCCAGCGAGGAGGGGCCAGTCCGTTCGCGTCCGACAGGACGTGCATCTCGGAACCCGGCTTGCCCCGGTCCACGGGACTCCGGCCTGTGTATTCGCCCCTTGTTAGCCCGGACATGGACGGTGTCAGCACGACGCGGGTGACGTCGATGAGGCCGGCGTCGTCAAGCCGGTGCAGCACGGCCTCGTGCAGCCGGCCCCAGACACCGGCTCTGGACCAGATCAGGAACCGCCGGTGGGCGGTCGACTTCGAGACGCCGAAGCACGGCGGCAACGCACGCCAGGCGCAGCCGGATACCAGCACGTAGATGATCGCGGCGAACAGCGTCTCATCAGGGATGTCCTGTGTTCCACCGTCCTGCGGCCGCATCTTCGACGGCGGGATCAGCGGCTTCGCGATCTCCCACAGCTGTCCGGAACAATCCAACTCCACTAGTGGATCTTTGGGGCCCGAGTTGTGCATGGATACTGCGGTGGTGCTAGCGACTACACGCGTGACGTTCGACAGAGTGGGCATGGCCGAAAATGGCCTGCCCTGCTGCGGAAGCGCGACTGGTGCAGACCCAGACCTTCCCTGCTGCAGCACCTGTAGTACCCCCCGCGGGGCAGCGTATCCTCGTCAGCATGTCCAGCGCCGCCGAGACCTCCGCCTCCGCCCTACCCCGCGCTGCGAAGCAGCCGCGCACCCGGCGCAAGACAGGAACGTACGCGGCCGCGGACGAGCGTCGGCGCCGGATTCTGGAGACAGCCATCGCGCATTTCGCGCGGAAGGGCTACCACAACGCCTCGATGCAGAAGATCGCGACCGATGTGGGCATCTCTCATACCGGCCTCATGCATCACTTCGGCAGCAAAAGCGAGCTGCTGCGCGCCGTCCTGGAGGCGCGCGAGGCCCAGGCGTTCGAGCAGTTCTACTACCGGCTGGACCTGGATGCTCCTGACCCCGTCGAGCTGTTCCAGCTCATCGCCGAGCAGACCCGGTTCAACGTGACCCAGCCGGGCCTCATGCAGATGTTCGCACTGCTGGCCGCGGAGGCCGGCGTGGACGACCACCCTGCCCACGCCTACTTCCAGCAGCGCTACGAGCGCGTGACTGCCATCATCGCGAAGGCCATCGCCCGAGGTGCGGAGACCGGGGTACTGCACCCCAATGTTGACGGGCTCGCTGTCGCTCGCGAAATGCTCGCCGTGGCCGATGGCCTCCAGATCCAGTGGTCCCTGTCCGACGGCGCCTTCGACTTCCTCACCGCCCACCTCGGGTATTTGGACGCACTGTGCCGACGGCTGACGGTCGCCGGCACCGGGCTGCCAGCCTGAACATTCGAGGGTCCAAGGCCGCCGCGTAACAGTGCGGTCCCGCGTTCCGGGGCGCGCCGTACTCGCGCGGCGGCGGCAGCCAGGAAGCGCAGCCGCGTCACCTTGGCATGTTGGAACGGCGTACGACCAGCTCGGCCCGAGAACGATGCGGGTGTGCCGGTGCGCCCGGGCCGGGAGCAGGAGGCTCCACCTCCTGCAGCTTGAGCTCGGCCGCCAGGCTCCCGATCTCACGGACCGGGTGCCGAACGGACATCAGGCGGGATGAGGCAGGCCCCTGCGGGATCGATGTCGTTATAGCCCATAACAGCCAAGTCATGGGCACACGGACACCCGCGTCGAAAGCCGTCTGCAGTACGCCCAAGGCAAGAAGGTCGTTGGCGCAGAACACTGGTGCGCACACGCAGGTTTCCCCGGTGAGCGGTGGTCAGGCGAGGTGGACCGGGTCCACTCGTTGCGTTGCGTCCCGTCCCGGACGGAGCGTGCAGCTGGTATCCGGCAGAGGCGTCTCTCAGTCGCTGATGGGTCGGTCGGACCGCCCTAACCGCGCGCCGAGCTGGGCCAGCGCGGCGACGCTCGGACGTCCACTGGCGAGGCTGGGGCGAGTGCGCTGTTCCGCCCTCCGAGTGCACGTCGAAAACGGGGAGTCACCGCGCCCCAAGCGCCCGCCGACTTCGGCACTCGCCTCTCCCTTCGGCCAGCCCGGTTTCTCACAACCGCGGGGGAGGGTGGCTCTATGTCATTCGTCAAGCCCGGGCTGGTCAGGCGGCGACCGGTTCGGGGAAGCGGGGTTGGTAGAAGATTCCGTCGCGGAGCATGGCGAACAGGACGCTGATGCGTTGGCGGGCCAGGCGGAGGAGGGCTTGTGTGTGGGCCTTGCCGCGGGTCCGGCAAGCGGTCTTACTGAGCTTTTCGGGTTGTCGTCGGGGCGGTGACTGTTCATGATCCCTGCGGTATGCCGGTGGGATGCGGTATCCGGAGGGTGGGGGCCTGAC
>NZ_JBEYRP010000060.1:0-19345 GCF_040704085.1 Streptomyces sp. NPDC047841 | reverse complement strand
GTCCCGCTCGTGTGCCGGGTCGGCGGACACCGACGGGATGCGCACCCAGGCGGCCAGATCGTCCTGCAGTGCGCCGACGCGGTCGTGCGGATAGCCGCGGACGGCGGGGTCGGGTTCCTGCATCACGTGCTTCCTTCCTGGCCGGCGGGTGGTGCGGTGTGGGCCGGCACCGGCGGGAACAGCGCCGAAAGGCGGCACCGCAGCGCCTTGCGGTCGTCCCGTCCTTCGCCCGTGCGGGCGGAGACGGCGACGGCACCCGGGTGGAGGCGCCGCAACGTGCTCATCTGCTTCGGCTGGGCGAGGTCCGCCTTGTTCAGCACCAGCAGTTCCGGCACGTCCTGAGCGCCGATCTGTCTCGAAGCGGCCGGACACGGGATCGTCCCCGGCTCGCCCGGAGCGCCGGGTAGCCCGGCGCCTGAGCACGCAAACCGACACGAGCGTCCTCGGGGCTCCTCCTCTATCCCGTCATCGGGGCGGCGGAGCCGCCGAGGCCGCAGCGTCAGCCGAGGACCGCCCTGGTCAGCAGCCAGACGTTCAGGACGCTGATCGCGGCGCACACCGCGACCGCGCATCCCGTCGTCACGGCCCGGTTGGCCACCGGCCCCATCAGCGATCGGCGGGCGGTGAACCACGCCAGCGGCGCGAGGGCGCAGGGGATGCCGAAGGAGAGCACGATCTGGCTCAGCACGAGTGCCTGCATCGGGGCCACGCCCAGCGCGAGGACGGCCAGGGGCGGGGTCATCGTCAGCAGCCGGCGCACGATCAGCGGTACCCGGCGTCGCAGGAAGCCCCGCATGATGACCTGCCCGGCGAAGGTACCGACGCCTGCGGAGGCCAGCCCGGACGCCAGCAACGCCAGGGCGAAGGCGAGGGCCGCTCCCGGGCCGAGCGCGATACCCAGGCCGTCGTGGAAGCCGTCGAGACTCTGCTCACCCTGGCCGCTTCGCCCGCCGGCAGGACGCAGGGTCGCTGAGGCGAGGGTGAGCATGCCGGCGTTGACCAGTCCGGCCAGGCCGAGCGTCGCGATCAGTGAGGTGCGCTGTCCGCGCAGCACCCGCCGCTTCTCAGCCGGAGAGGTGGTGGCGGGCAGTCTGCCGAGGTGGGAGTGCAGGTAGATCACGTGGGGCATGACCGTGGCGCCGACGATGCCGGTGGCCAGCATCAGGCTCTGGCTTCCGGCCAGCTCGGGGCGCAGACCGGACAGCACCCCGTGCCAGGACCCGGCGCGCACGCACTGGTAGGCGAAGCCGAGGACGAGCACCAAGAGCAGGAGCGCGGTGACGGTCTGGAAGCGGTGCCGGCCCTCGGGCGCCAGGACGAGCAGCAGCAGGGACAGGCCGGCGACCAGGAGCGCGGCGGGCAGCAGCGGCAGTCCGAACAGCAGGTGCAGGGCCACCGCTCCGCCGACGAATTCCGCGAGGTCGGTCGCCATGGCGACGAGTTCGGCCTGGATCCACAGGGCGTAGGTGACGGGGCGGGGGGTGTGCTGCCGGCACAGCTCGGGGAGGTCCTTGCCGGTGGCGATGCCCACCTTGCAGGCCAGGTACTGCACGAACATCGCGACGACGTTGGCCAGCACGATGACCCACAGGAGCATGGGCCCGAAGAGGCTGCCCGCGGTCATGTTCGTGGCGAAGTTGCCGGGATCCATGTAGGCGACGGACACCACCAGGGCGGGGCCCAGCATGGTGAGGCCGACGCGGTGCCGCCCGCGGCCGCCGGAGCGTTGGTGCGGGGTGGTGCCCGGCGTGGGAGGCGACGGCTGCCGGTACGGCCCGGCGGGCTGTGCTCCCGCCGCGGCCGGGGGTGCGGACGCGCCGGTGGGCGGCTGGAGCGTGCCGGTCGGGGCGCGCCGGTAGGAGCGCGGGTCCAGCATCACGGCCGGCTCCCCTCACCGCTGGGTGTTCCGGGCGCGCCCTGAGCGCGTCCAGGTCCGCACGCCCGGCCGGCCCGGTGGCGGGGCAGGACGGCCCGGCAGCCGGCGGCGGTCAGCAGCACCGGCGCCAGCAGCCAGTGGGGCCAGCTGCCCAGGACCACGCCGGTCACGGCTGCCGTGCAGTAGAGGCCGATCAGCAGCAGACGCGCCGCGGACGGACGGGTCCGCCGCCGTGCGGCGGTGAGGTCGGAGACTGCCATGCTCGCTCCCCGGGATGAGTGAGAAGGAGAGGTGGTGTGGCCGGATCGTGGGTGGTGCGGGACGGGCCAGGGGCCCGCCGGGCGAGGCGGGCGGGCCCCTGGGCCGGCTCACTCATCCGGGGTGAGCGCGTCCTTGATCTTGCCCTTGATGCCGGTCTCGGTGCCGAGCACGGGCCCCTTCGGCGGACCCTGGCTACCGTCGTAGGTGGCGAACAGTTTCGGGTCGGGCGGGGGCGCCATGCCGATGTCCCCGAGCGGTTGCGGGGAGTCCAGCACGGACAGCTCGTGCTCGCCGTCCGGTGCCATACCGGAGGCCCACAGCCCGGCCCCGGACTCGGTGCCGTCGGACAGGTGCCACAGGGTCTGGGCGTGCTCGCGGTACTCCTCTTCCTCCAGGCCGCCGGGGACGACGTAGCCCTCCAGGCCGTCCTCGCGCAGCTGCTCGATCGCGGCGAGCCACTGGTTCTGGTGGACGGTGTCCCGGGCGAGGTTGAAGCGCAGCATGTCCTTGACACCGGGGTCGTCGGTCATGTTGTAGAGACGTGCCGTCTGCAGGCGGCTCTGCGCCTCGGCGGCGACGTTGGCGTAGAAGTCGGCCATCAGGTTCCCGCTGGCGATGGCGTACCGGCCGTTCCACGGGTAGCCGTTGCTGTCGGCGGGCAGGGCCGCGCCGCCCGCGATGATGGCCTGCTGCGGATCCATGCCGCCCATGACCGCGCCCACGGCCGGGTCGCTGGTGGCCATCTTGGTGGTGGCGGTGGCGGGAGCGCCCTCCAGGAGCCTGGCGATCATCGTGGCCAGCATCTCGACGTGGCCGATCTCCTCGGTGGCGACGTCCATGATCAGGTCCTTGTACTTGCCCTTGATCCGGGCGTTCCAGCCCTGGAACAGGTACTGCATCATCACGGACATTTCGCCGTAGGCGCCGCCCACGAGTTCCTGCAGCTTGTGGGCGTACGCGGGATCGGGCTTCGCCGGCTTGGCATCGAACTGCAGGCGTTGGGTGTGGGTGAACATCGCCGCTCCTCGAGTCCTGGACGGACGTTGCTGCTCCTCGGCGCACGTTCACGGTGTCGTGGTGAGTGACGGTGACACCGGCACTCCGGTCGCCGGGATTCCGAAGACCGACGCTAGGCGGGCGGTGTCACCGTGCCGTCTCCGGCGGCGTACCCGAGATGGCACCGATCGGCGCCACGGCTGCTCTGGCCGCGGCGCGGACCCAGGGCGCCGCCGTCGCCGAGCCGCCGCACGTGACGCGCGGACCGCCGGTACCGGTGGAAACGTCCCAGTGACTCGGCGAAGACGGGCTTTCGCCGAATTCGCGGGGACGCGGCGCGGGCGGCATGCCGTTTACGCCGATGCTCATGGGTTACCTGAGGCATCTGAGGTCGGGAGCACAGCGACGCGTCAGCACGGCAGGGGCGTCACACGGGATCACGGGGCCGTCGGCGCGATGCCCGCCGCGTACGCCGCCGCGGGCCCGGCCCTCACCCTCGCCATGAACACCACCCGAGCCGAGGGCGGTATCCGACATGAGTTCCGACACCCCGCACCGAGCCGTTCCGGACAGCGGCACCCTGCTGGAACTGCTGGGTGGGTTCCGCCTGGAGATCGGCCGGCGCAGCGTCTACCTGCCGCCGTCGGCCCAGCGGCTGCTGGCCTATCTGGCCCTGCACAAGGAAGGCGTCCCGCGTCAGCAGACGGCCGAACTGCTGTGGCCCGACCTTCCCCGGGCCCGGGCCGAGGCCAGTCTGCGTTCCGCGCTGTGGCGCATCTCCCGGCGCAGCGACCAGCATCCGGTGGTGGACCTGGCCGCGCCCCGGCTCTCCCTGTGCGGCCAAGTGGGCGTCGATCTGCCGGACGCCTCCCGGTACGCCGTCGCCCTGGCCCACGATTCCTGGAGCGACCCCCCGGGCGAGGACATCCCGCCCATGCTGTGCGAGGACCTTCTCCCCCACTGGTGCGATGACTGGGTGACCGACGCCCGGGAACACTTCCACCAGCTTCGACTGCACGCCTTGGAGTCCATCAGCCGGCACCACCGGCACCACGGCCGGTTGTGCACGGCGCTCATGTACGCCATGACTGCGGCCGAGGCCGAGCCGCTGCGGGAGAGCGCCCACCGGGAGATCACCGCCGTCCACCTCGCCGAGGGCAACGCCACCGAGGCACTGCGGCACTTCGCGTCGTACCGGCACAGGCTCCGCAGAGAGCTCGGCCTGGCACCCTCCACGGAATACCGCCGCCTGCTCGCCCCCTACCTCAGCCACCCTCCCGACAGGCGATGACGCCCGGCGACCGGCGGCCGGTCCGGCCGGCCTTCACAGAAGCCCCCGCCTCCACATCACACCGCACACCTGGGCCGCCAGGCATGCTGCACTGTGCCAGGATCACCGGCATGCCTTGGCCACGCCGGCTGGGGCCGTTTCCTGCCCGGCGCCGGGGCGAGGGCCCGTGACCGGGGTGGGGTGCGGAGCGTTGCCACGGTCGTGGACGGCTACGAGGACCTGGACCTGGATGAGATCGAGTTCGCGCCGGTGGAGGTAGCGGGGTGGTCCTGTGCAGCCTGCGGGACCTTCCGCCCGGCTGGACCGTACTCCCAGCGGTTCAGCCGCGCGGTGTCCGTGCGCTCGGTGTGCAAAGACGTAAGGACCGCTTCAGCCCCATCCCCGTGCGCCCGGCCGGGCACCCGGGTGTAGACATCCCCGCAGGGCGGGGGTTCTCCTGGAGGCACACCCCGTCCGCTCCACTGGCTGGGGGCGCCGTGTACGACACGCTCCACGTGGCAGTGCACCCGACCGGGCCCGGCAGTTGCCGGGTGACCGTGGCCGGGGACCTCGACGTGGTCAGTGCCACCGACGTACGGGAAGCCCTGCGAGCGGCCGTGTGCACCCATGACCGCGTCGACCTGGACGTAGGGCAGGTCACCTTCTGTGATTGCACCGGACTATCCGCCCTGATCGCCGCCTCCCGCGCGGCCAAAACCCACGGCACCGAGCTGCGGCTGTGCGCGGTCCCGCACCCGCTTGCCCGGTTGCTCCGGCTCACCCACGCCGGCAGCGTCTTCACCATCGAGAGTTCCGCATCATGACGATCGCCGACCCGGCAATACCTGAGCCTCTTCCCGCTGCAGGTACGGGACGGCGGTGAGCACCTGAGCGAGCAGGAGCCCACTGCGGCGAACGGAACAGAGACGGAGACCGCCCCCGAAGAGACACCGCAGTCCCAGCCGACCAGGTTGAACAGCCCTTGTGATCGGGCCACCGAGATCGGGTTCATCCCTGCCTCCTTGGCTGCGGCCGCACCGGCCGTGAGAGACCGAGGCGGACCTGATGTACACCGTCGGAGAAGTGCACCAGCGGCTCCTCGGCCGGCGCTGGCAGCCCCGCCGCACTGGTCACACTCTCGGCGAGGCCGTCGAGACGGGCCGCGCGCAGCGGCCAGCGCTCGTGCTCGACGGGCGTCTCCCACAAAACGCCCGCGCTGTGCGTAAACGCCCGCCATCGTGACGCAAGCCACACATCGCGGTGTGTAGGGCTGATGGGCGGGCCCGGATGCACGGTCATGCGGTAAGCCGACCCACCGCCCCACTCGATCCGGTGTACGTCACGCTTTCACCGCTGCACGCCAGCCGCAGCCGCCCGAGGTGGTACGGCGGCGCCCCGATGCCGCGAGCCGCCAGCATCATCGGCTGGCCACGTCGATCGACAGGAACCACAACCCTTCCCGGCCGCCCGGTCCACGCACGTAGGTGCGCAGATTGGTCTCGGGAAAGGCGGCCAGCGCCGCAGGGGAGCCGTACGGGCGCACGTCTGCCATGACAAAACAGCGTGAGACCCACCCAGGCATAGCCGTCAAAGGTGTCGACTGTCAGTCCGTCGGGCAGCAGACGTTGGATCAGTTCTGGAGCGTACGCCCAGTGCAGAAAGGTCTGTGTCAGCCAGCCGGCCCGCAGCGACGGCATGCGCACACGATGTTCCCGCCCGTACGTCACCACACTGTGGCCAGCGCGCAGCCGAGTGATCGAGCCCGGAGCTCGCTTCCGCCGGTCCGATCTTTCAAGGGGCCGACAACGCGCCGACAGACAGTCCCCACAAGCGCGCGGCGTCGCGGGGGCTGATGGTCGCACGGCTGACGACACCCTGGGCAAGAGCACCGAAGGCGCCCCGGATGCCTGCTGCGGCACCACCGCTTGCTGCACCCCCGACGAGCAGGCCGTCGACCCGGCCGAGACTCCGGCCGAGGCCAAGGTCATCGCGGGATGCGCCTGCGGCAGCTGACCAGGACGCCCCGCATCGAAGGTGAAGCGGTTGCGGGCCGACCTGAGCGCGGTACTTGGCCAGTGAGGCAAAGACCGCGCCCAGTCACAACACAGGAGCGCATCCTGTGCGTCATCCGCCAGCACATCACCGAGCACGGCCAAGCCCCGGCGATGCAGCAGATCGGGGCAGCCGTCAGCATGCGCAGCAGGGCGTCGGTGCACTACCAGCTCACCGAGCTGGAAACGAAGCCCGCGATCGTGCGCGAACCGCGACGCTCAAGAGAAATCCGCCTCACGTGATCAGCCCCGAGCGCCACCACCTGCTGCTGACCGGCTGGCGGCCGCAAGGTGCAGCACGGCTCGTGGGGGAGTCAGGACACCGCGCGGGACAAGTTCCGACGTTGGGACGGCAAGCACGGCGGCATCCCCGGAGCCCACCTCACCCTCACCGACGAAGAGACCGATGAAGTGGCATCCAACACACGGCACAGGGCCGCGTACAGCCAAGCACGACAACCCTTACCGCGCCCCGGTCACCGAGCAAATGACCCGGAGGGCGGCGCGGGGCCTCTTACCAGACCAGGCTGGTAGTCCCTTGAGCGTCGAACAGGCAGGCCATCACCTACAGCCCGTACCCGTCAGCCCGGCGCGGGCCGGACAGCCGCGTCTCAGCGGGCGCCCGGCGTGCGCTGATTCTGCCCCGGACCGGCGGGTACTTGCAGCGGCATGGGGTCTTTGGGTTCACCGGTGTTGCTGGTCTTGTTCCTGGCCAGTGCAGCTGTCATCTGGTTCGCGGGAATCAAGCTGTCGGACACCACCGACGTGCTCGCCGAACGACTTCACCTGGGCAGCGCGCTGGGCGGTCTGATCCTGCTGGCGATCGCGACGAACCTGCCCGAAATCGCGATCACCGCGAGCGCGGCGATGGCCGGCCAGCTCGACGTCGCGGTCGGCAACATCCTCGGCGGCATCGCCATCCAGACCATTGTCCTGGCCGCCCTGGACGCCGCCGGGGTCCGCCCGCGCGCCCCGCTGACCCGGCTCGCGGCTAGCTTGCAGCTGGTCCTGGAGGGGGCCATGGTGGTCGTCGTCCTGGCCGTGGTCGTGATGGGCACCCAGCTCTCCCCGAACCTGCACGCCGCCCGCCTGGCCCCCGCCTCGGTGGCGATCGCCGTCCTGTGGGTGATCGGGCTGATCCTGCTCAACCGGGCCGGCCGGGGCCTGCCGTGGCGGGAGGGCGGCGACGCCCCCGACAGCCAGCCCGAACCACGCGGCCACTCCAAGGGCAAGAAGGAGAAGGCCGCCAGTGACAAGGGCGTGAGCACCGCCCGCGCCGCTCTGGTGTTCGGCGCCTCCGCACTGGCTACACTCGTCGCCGGTGTCGTCATCGAACGCAGCGGCGAGGAGTTCTTCGCCCGCCAGGGCCTGAGCGGTGTGCTGTTCGGCGCCACCGTACTGGCGGCGGCCACCTCACTGCCCGAGCTCAGCACCGGCCTGACCTCCACGAAGCTGGGCGACTACCAGCTTGCCATCAGCGACATCTTCGGCGGCAACGCCTTCCTGCCCGTGCTGTTCCTGCTCGCCACGGTCATCTCCGGCAAGCCGGTCCTGCCGGCCGCGCACGACACCGACATCTACCTCACCGCGCTCGGGATCATCCTGACCGTGGTCTACATGGCGGGGCTGATCTTCCGTCCGCGCCGCCAGTACGCGCGCATGGGTATCGACAGCATCGCCGCGGTCGTCATCTACCTCATCGGCATTGTGGGACTGGCCACCATCGCCACATGAGCTCCCAGTCCTCTCGTGGCCCATGTCCGGTCGGCGCTGTCAGGCGTCGTCCTGGTACGGCCTGGGCACCCGCTCACGGTTGTCTGCTGAGGCAGCCCGAGACCGCGGTCATCGTTGCCTGCCTGTTGCTGCCGGTTGTGTCCGTGCTGCTGCACGGCATAGACCGTCGTAGAGGACTGGCTATCGCGCACCCCGCAGCCACCCCGCCACGCCCGCACCCGGCACCTACGCCTCATCGAGGGCGCCAAGCCTGGCCCCCGACACGCGTCCGCAGACCAGCCGACGGCGGCTCGCCGCCTGACCGCGCCCCGCTCGCATCACCGCCACACGCGAAACACCTGCTGCGGCAGGCGCCTGACCAGCCAGGCACAGACGCGGCCGATGACGGCGCCAGCGTCCACGTCACTGGGGTAGTGAGCGCCGGAGTGCACCCGCTTCACGGCCACCATGGCGGCCGGCGCAACGACGAGGAATCGGGCCGGTTCTCGACCTCGTCGTGAGGAACCTTCCCTTGGGCGGCCGCGAACGTCACTCACCTGCTTGCACACGCCATCGGACACCCGCTACGCCAAGGTGAGAGCCGCCGCTACCGCCGCCTTATGGGCCCTCCACCCGCCGCCCACACCATCACCGCGGCGGCACCGCACCACAACTTACGAGCTGGTGCGTGATTGTGCTGGGGGTGCACGGTCCTGAGCTGGTTGGTTTGTCAGGCGGTGGCGTTGCGGTCGGAGACGAGGCCGGCGATGGCCCGGTAGGTGTCGGGCAAGACGTCTCGCCGGTGCGTCCAGCGGGTCAGCTGTTTCCAGCGTTTGTGGTCGGCGAGCGCGTGTTCGACGGTGATGCGCTTGGATAAGTGTCTGTGCCGGGCCTCTTCTCTGGCGGCGTGTACGTGCGGCAAAGCGATCTTGTTCGGTTTTCTGGGCGGTGTGATCGCCTTGCCGGGGTGGTCGCGCCGGAGCCCGAGGTAGCCGTCGTCCAGCAGCACTTCCACGTCTGGGAAGTGCTGGAAGCAGATCCCGATGCCTTCGTTGCGTGCGGCGGTCGCATCGTGCATCCGTCCCGGCCGCAGGGCGTCGGTCCAGAGCGTGCGGCCCTGGCGGTCGGCGATGACGGTGGCCTTCATGGTGTTCTGCTTCTTCTTGCCCGAGACGAACGCCCGGCGTCCGCCGCGGCCGGCTGCGGGACGTCGGACCTGCACCTCGGTGGCATCCAGCCGCAGTTCGATGCCCTCGGCCTGGGCGTAAGCGAATACATCCGCCAGGGTCCGCAGCCGCAGGCCGGGCCGGTCGGGAACCGCGCATCCTCGTCCGGCCAGGAGCCTGCGTATCTCTGCGATCGCGCGGGTGACGGTGGAGCGGTCGACATCGAACAACAGGGCGAGGACAGAGTGCGGGAGATCGTGCCGCAGGTGGATCAGCGTGACGACCAGCCGGTCGACGAACACCAGTCGATGCCGGGCACCGGCACCCGCCTCACGTTTCCTGGGCCCGCCACGTGCCTCGTGACGGCGTCCCTCGACCACGGCCTCCCAAGGCTCCGCCAACTCCTCGACCAGGCGCATTAGATGCTGCCGAGAGACCCCTGTGAACAGCTGATGCGCGAGGATGTTCCGGTCGAGCACCAGCTCGTTAGTACCTTCGGCCGTTTCCTCCACCGCCGACAGCGTGCGGTGAAGCGCAGGTTCCCGCCAGGAAGCCATCCGCTTGGTCAGACGGCGGCCCATCTCGCGCACTGCGGCCAGCAACCTCATGACCTATCCCACGCTCACCAGATCACGCACGTCCGGCATCCTCCGCAGTGGACCATCACGCAGATCCCGGGACGCTCTCGCCGCGCCTGCGCCGAAGAGATCGTCCCGGCCGTGAACCGCCGCCGCCATCTCTCCCGCATGATCAGTGTCTGATCAATATCGAGGACCGGTCGTCGGTCAGTTGGTGAGGGCGTGGCGGAGGGTTTCGCGGCAGTCGATGACTGCGTCGATGCCGACGAGGCTGAGGGTGCGGGAGATGGGCTCGCCGATGGCGGCCAGGCGGGGCCAACCGCCGGCCTCGCTGAGGGCGCAGTGGGCGGCGATGAAGATGTTGATGCCGCTGGAGTCGATGTAGGTGACGTGGCGCATGTCGCCCACGACGCGGGGGCGGGGAGTGCCTGAGGCGTCCTCGAGGGCGTGCCGGAGTGCGTCGCCGGTGTGGTGGTCGATCTCTCCGGCTAGGGAGATCACTGGGATACCGTCGGTGAGGGTGGTCACCACCGACAGCTGTTCGGCCTGCCCGGCATGCTCGGTGCCAGACGTCTTTCCCGTGGACGTGCAGGGATCCCGGCATACTCTCCGCGCCGCTCGCACTGCCGCCCGGCAGGGTGCAAGCAGCGCGATATGTGCCCGATACGGCACACAGGGAGTGGCGTGCTCCACAGCCGCGCGGGTAGACGAGTGGCGATTGGGGTGAACGGAGGAACGGATGGCGGTCATGACCGAAGCAGACCCGGCGCCGACGGCCGGCGCGGCACCGGACAGGCCGGCCATTCAGACCAGTGCTGCCCTGGTCGGGGACGGCGAGGACATCGCCCGGGCTCGCCACCTGGCCGCCGGTTTTCTCACCCGGGTCCAGGCCGAGCACGGCATCCCGGTCTCGCAGCGGGCCATGGACCTCACGCAGCTGGTGGTCAGTGAGCTGGTCACCAACGCCCGCAAGTACGCCCCCGGTCCCGTGCTGCTGGACCTGCGTGTCACCGGGAGCATGGTGGAGGTCGTGGTGTGGGACTCGGACCCGGTGCTGCCCGTGGCCCGGGCCGCGGACGCCGGCCGGGTCGGCCAGCACGGCCTGGAGATCGTGATGGCCGTCTCTCAGGGCTTCGAGGCGCAGCGTGAGCCGGTCGGCAAGCGCATCACCGCCCGGATCGCTCTGGCCGACGACCCCGACGGCGCCCCGTGCGGGCGCCGGCCCCTGTAGCCGGGGTCGCAGCCCGGACCCTGTCCCGCGGCGTTCACGTCACCTCGAGCCCCATCCGCGGCCCTCTGGCTGTTCGGCCGGTCAAACGGTCAGGGCTGCATCGGGGCCGGCCAGGGGCGGGGCGTCCGCCGAGAACAGGCTGTAGGCCCCCGTCATCTGCAGCAGACGGGCCGGTTGGGGCTGAAGACCGGTGATGGCCAGGCGGCTGCCCTCGCCGTGCAGGCGCTGGTGTAGCAGGAGCAGCACGTTCAGCCCGCTGGAGTCCATGAAGGAGACTCCCGACAGATCCAGGTACAGCGGCTTGCCGTCCAGCGCAATGACGGACGCCGCCTGCGCCAGCTCGGGACAGGTCTGCAGATCCATTTCCCCGCACACGGTGATCACGGCGCGGTCGGGATGCTGCTGTGTTACTACGGTGAACGTACTCACTGGTTCGCCCCTCGATTCCGGGGTCGAGCCCATCACGCCCCGTGGGGAGGGCATCAAGCACGCGGCGTGGGGCCGCGCACAGCCGAGCAAGACAACCCGTACCGCGCCCCGGTCACCGAAATGACCTTGAAGGGCGGCGCGGGGCCTCTCACCAGACCAGGCTGGTTGTCCCCGAAGCGTCGCACACCGGTGCGAGCATCCGCCAGGCTCGCTGCCGTGTGGTGCCGGGCGAAGTGGGCAGGGGCCGCAGATGTGACCCCCTCTCAGGTTCGAAATTCCTCAGTCACGGCGTGCCAGGGCGAGGGCGAAGGTGGTCAGGCCGGTGATGCAGGCGGTTGCGACGGACAGCGGGGTTCTTCTTCGGCACGCTCCGGGGCCCGCGCGGCGCTCAGTACCGTTGGCAGTCGGAGCCGAGAATGGCATCGGCCGTGAGGTACGTGACGGACTGGCAGGAGTAGGACGGCAAGTTCTGCCCGAGGTAGTACAGCTGGACCGGCATGCTGGGATTTCCCGGCCGGGGGGCACAGTTGAGTCCCAGCGTGTCGTTGCCGAGCTGGGTGAGTTCTTCGCAGGCGTAGTCGGTCTCGGCTGCTGCAGCGGGTGGCGCCGTGATCACAGCGGAAGCTGTCACGGTCGCCGCCACGAGTACCGCGCGGGCCAGGACGGCCAGACGTGGCGCGGCGGTGAGGCGCTTGCTCGGTGTTGTCATCGTGCCCCCCTGCTTCCTGTCTCCGGCCGCCCGTGGGCCGCCGTGACCCGGCGGCTCTGGCGGTGAGCCTGGTCTGCGAGGAATACGCCCCACAACCGCTCGTCCGGGCAGGGTGCGCGACGACGTGCGTCGCGGCGCATCGAAGCGCGCCAAAGCGGTGCTGACTTCTGCGCTCTGCATCCGGGCGGCTGGCCCCCTTTCGCTGGTCGTGGTGTCACGGCGGATCGGACGGCCTGCCTCGGTGTCTTGGCCGGCCCGGCCTGGGACGCATCAAGGGCGATGGCGAGGTCCGGATCGATGTTTCCGGCGCCAAGGGCTCCACGGGTGTCCTCGCCTGGCAGATCAACACCCTCTAGAAAAGGTCGGTGCCTGTGAGAGCGGTGTCCCGTCTGACTCTCAGGCGGGATACCACCTCGCGCTCGCAGTAGCCACTTGACTGCTTGTTGTCCACCGGCGCGCGGCCATCGCAAGGATCGGCGTTGGTTTCAGCGGCCGGTCCAGTAGACGGCTGGCCGTATGGGGGTGGCGAGGCACCGGCGGCTGGACGAAGGGCTCGTGGTCCGGGTGGGCCCGCCTAGTGCGTCGCGGAAGGCGATGAGGAGGTCTTCCACGCGGGTGCTTGCGGGTGGGGGATCTTCCTGTAAGGCGGACTTCGTGACGGTGGGCGAGGGTTCGGTGCTGGGTTGGTTGGCGATTTTGGGTTTCCCACGGGGGCAGGAAGTAGGTGGGCTCGCCGTCGAGGAGCTGGATGAGGCGTTCGACTTCTTCCCACTCGCCGATGGCGGTGCCCTCCAGGAGGGCGGTGATGCGGTCCTGGTCGATCTGGCGGCCGCTCGTGATGGCGATGGACCAAGGGGTGGGGCTGCCGGCCCGCAGGTGTAGGAACCGCAGGGCGGAGGAGAGCGAGGCGGTGGAGGCCTGGTTGTCGCGCCGGGCGTTGGAGGCCTCCCAGGCGCGCCGCAGGATCTCAGGGTCAGCGCCGCAGGCCCGGGCGATGGCGGCAGCGTATTTCCAGGAGGGGAACCGCTCGCCGGACATCAGCCGGGAGAGGTGCCCTGCGGAGAGTCCGGTGCGGCTGGCCAGGGCTCTGAGGCTGGCCAGGGCTCTGAGGCTGAGCCCGGAGGCACGCTGCAGGCTGCTGAGGACGTTGGCGAGATGTTGGCCGGCCAGGGTCGCCAAGGGCACTGTCCCCGCCGTGGACGGCGGGGTAGGTAGGGGACCGTCCATGTTGCTGCTCGGGCCCTGCTGGCCGGGAGCGGAACCAGTGGACGGTCCAGCCGCCGGTGGGGGAACTGCAGGCGCCGAGCGCTGCCTGCCGGACATGTGGCGGGCAGTGGGCCACTTCTTGCGTGCGGTGTCCCCGCTCATACCGAGCAGTCGTCCGACCTGCTCCCAGGAGGCACCCAGGCGCTTGCTCCTGGCCATCATGTTCGGGGTGAGGCGCTCGGCGAGGACCTGGATGCGCGCCATGTGTCCCAGGGGTGTCGTGACGGGGGTGGCGGGATGGTCGAGCGCGAGGAGCAGTTCCCGGCTCAGGTGAATGATCTGGTTGAGCTGGACCCGCAGCGCCTGGTCGAACTCCTCGGTGTTCGGAATCCGTGAGGTGGCCTGCCGTTGCCGGCGCGCCTTCTGGCGGCAGGCGGCGCTGCAGTACTCGCCCGGCCGTCCGGTGGCTTGAAGACGACGCTGGTTGCCGCACTGCTTGCAGGTCGGCTGGGCAAAGGTGTTTCCCAACGTGGCCTATTTCCCTTACTGGTGACTTCCCCGGGCGACGAAAGGGGGATCGCCGCCCGGGTTCTGTGACTGATAGCGGTGGTGTGCATCCGTTTCGTTGTCCGGATGCACACCGATGACGACGAGCACAACCCCGACCGCACTGTCCCGCGGCTCATGGAGCTCACCCGTCACCTGTGGCAGGGCGATCGGCAGAAGGGCGGGCACCACTACTACGACGGGAGGATTCCGATCATCGCAACCGGCCTGAACCAGTTGCGACGCGAATTCGGCCCACCATGGGACTCGTGAGGCGGCGGCGCGATATCGTCGAACCGTGACGGTGCGGTACTACCTGTACATCAGCGACGCAAAAGTCGACATGCTGCTCTCCCAGATCGACCCCGTGTTCGGCCGCCGGGGTACCACCGAAGCAGGCCTGAGTGTCGCACTGTTCAGCATCAAGCGCAGCGTCGAGGCCCCTGAGCCCGACCGTGTGGCCAAGCTGGAGCGGGTCCTGCGTCACCTGGAGGAGTCCGGGGAGACCGGATCGGTGGACGAACCCGGACCGTACTTCCGTGGCACCCTGCCCATGCAGCGGGGGCCCCTGCCCAGCGGGAACGGTGGGTCGCTGGTGTACTTCGGTGGCCGGACCGACTGGACCGTCCTCGGACTCGGCGGCGCCAGCAGCCATGTGATCGGCGGAAGCGCACCGCAGGCGCAGAGGTTTGCACCGTCCTCGGTACCGACGCTCCTGACCGGTCTTGCCACGGCATTCGCCGCCGACGGCGTCGAGATACCGGCGGAACAGCCGTCCCTGGCCTGGGTGCACCACCGCCGGACGGCTGCTGCGCGGCCCCCGGCAGCCCGTGGAGTTCGTCGCCCGGCGCCTGCTGGCCGGCCCCAGTCCCTACCCCGAACTCGACCCCAGGCCCGATATGCGGGTGCTGCTCGGAAGCCCCCTGTACGTAGCCCTCACCGACTGACGGCGCGTCGATGACACCGGAGGTCTGGCAGCCCGGCGACATCGTCCTCGATCTGTACGAGGTGCTCGACGTCGTTCACAGCGGAGGCATGGGCCTGGTCCACCGGGTACGCCACCAGGGCTGGAGGGTGGACCTCGCGGTCAAGACGCCCTGCCCGGAACTGGTCGCCTCGCCGGAAGGCAAAAGCCGGTTCGAGGCCGAGGCGGGCACCTGGGTGGGACTCGGCCTCCACCCGCACGTCGTCAACTGTGCCTATGTACGCACGATCGACGGTCGGCCGAGGGTGTTCGCCGAATGGGTCGACGGCGGCAGCCTGGCCGAGGCTGTCGCTGGTGGCCGGCTCTACGAGGGCGGGCTGCGCACCGCGGTCGGCCGGGTGCTGGACATCGCCGTGCAGACCGCGTGGGGCCTGCAGCACGCGCACGACAGCGGCCTGGTCCACCAGGACGTCAAGCCCGCCAACGTCATGCTCGAACCGGACGGAACCGCCAAAGTCACCGACTTCGGGCTGGCCAGAGCGCGCCCCGCGGACCCGGCCGCCGCCACGGATACCGGCGTCACCTTTGGCGGTATGACCCCCGCCTACTGCTCCCCGGAGCAGGCGCTCGCCGCCTCCGGCCGGGAGGTCCGGCTGACGCCCGCGACCGATGTGTGGTCGTGGGCGCTGACCGTGCTGGAGATGTTCACTGGCCGCCGCCCGACTCGGCACGGTCAGGCCGCCGCGGAAGCCCTCGAAGCGTTGCTGGAGGACGGCCCGGACGACCCCCGCGTGCCAGCCGTACCCCCGGTGGTCGCGGGACTGCTGCGGCAGTGCTTCATGCTCAGCGCCGAGGCCCGGCCGGCGGAACTCGACGAGGTCGCCCGGGTCCTGGCCGAGGTGTACGGCGACGTGACCGGCACGCCGTTTCCGCGCCGTGCACCGGGAGGCGTCGGGCTGCTCGCCGACGGACTGTCCAACCAGGCGCTGTCCCTACTCGACCTGGGGCGTACGGAGGCGGCCGAGGACTTGTGGCGGCAGGCGGCCGACGTCGATCCACACCATCTGGCCGCGCGCTACAACTACGGCCTGCACCTGTGGCGTTCGGGCCGCAGAACCGACCTGGAGATTCTCTCGGATATCGAGGGCGGGCGCATCTTCGGCGGAGCACCGCAACTTGCCGACCGGTTGCGGGGATTCATCCACCTGGAGCAGGACGACCGCAAGCGGGCCACCGAGTCGCTGCACAGGGCCACGCGTCAAGAGGGCGGCCCGTCCGAGGAACAGGCCGAGCACGAAGGACCCGTCCCGGCCGACACCGCCGAGGCACTGGCCGTACTGGCGGAACGGCCCCCTCCGACCACGGCGCGGCTGACTGGCCACGGCGCCTACGTCACCGCCGTGGCGGTGACCGCGGACGGAGGCCTGGTGCTCTCCGGCGACCGCGAGGGCGGCGTCTGCGTGTGGGACGTGGCAAGAGGCCGCTGTCTGCACGAACTGACCGCAACCGGCGCCGAGGTCGTCGCCACCGCCGTCGACGCCGCGGGCCGCACCGGGCTGGTCCTCCGCAAACAGGAGCCGCTGGAAGCGTGGGACCTCACCCACGGAACCCCGATACCTCTGCCGCCGGAACTCGGCGCCCACGACAGCAGCACCGACGCCCCCACGGCGGTCGCCATCAGCGGCGACGGATCCATGGGCGCCACCGGCCACGCGGACGGCACGCTCCGGTTCTGGGACGTTCGAACCGGAGCACTGCTGCAGCGCGTGGCGGCCCACAGCGCCCCGGTGGCGGCCGTGACCATGACCGCCGACGGTGTCTTCGCGCTGTCCACACCCGCCGACAGCCGCAACGATCAGAGGGTGTGCGCCTGGAACGTCACCGACGGACGGTGCCATGCGGCACTGACCCCGCCGCTGGACGAACAGGGCTACGGAGCGTGGGGCGTGCATGTCAACTGGTGTGCGCTCTCTGCTGACTCGCGGTATGCGCTCCAGGTCTGGGACAGCGGGAACATGGTGCTCTGGGACGCCCGAAGGGACCGCGTAGTCGCGCGGTCGCCGCACTCTCTGCGCGTCATTCACCATGCCATCGCCCTCGTACCGGGCGGCTCCCTGGCAGTGGTGGGAAGTGCGCAGCCGCTGCGCGTACTCGAACCGGCGACGGGCCGGTGCCTGCGCACATACGACAACGGGCCCGAGGACGAGGACGGGCACCAGGGCGTCTACGGCGACACCGACACCCGTGACACCAACACCGTCGCCATCAGCGCGGACGGGAGGTTCGCCGTCGCGGGCTCGCGGAAGGTGATCAGTGTGCTGCCGCTGCCCGCACCCGGCTACCGTGCCCCCTGGCTCTACGCCCGGCCCAAGGGCGCCGACGAACTGTCTGACAGGAGGCGGGCGTTCGACACCGCCATGGAGCAGGCGCTGCACCTCTTCGACGAGGGTCGGTACGAGGAGAGCGCCGCCCGACTGCGGGCCGCGGAGGCTGTACCCGGCTTCGGACGCCATCCCGACCTGCGCGAGGCATGGGCGGTGGTGGGTCGGCACGGGCGCCGGTCGGGACTGCGCAGCGGCTATCAGCTGTTCGATCTCGACGGACACCGGCACTTCACCCAGCCGCCGGTCCTGGCCGTCAGCAGGGACGGAGATTTCCTCGTCACCGGGCGGTGGACGGGGGAGATCGACCTGTGGAACGCGGCGAGCGGCCGTCTCGACCGGGAACTCGACTGGCCGTTGCCGGTGGCGCGCACCCTCACCCTGGTCTGCGGCGACCAGGCGACCGTCATCCACGGCAGGAACGGGCAGGTGGCTCTGCTCGACTTCGTCGACGACAGAGCATGGCACCTGACAGGTCCGGACAACGCCGGAACCGTCGAGACCCTGGTGTACGCGCCGGCCGCGGACCGGCTGCTCACAGGCGACGACACAGGGATACTGTGCAGCTGGGACCTCGGGTTCCACGGGGAGCAGCGCACCTTCCGTACCTCCTGGCAGGCCCTCCGGGCCCACCGCGGCTCGGTGGCTGCGGTCGCGCTCAGCTCGGACGGCCGGTACGCGGCGTCGCGCGAGGACACACACGCCGGCCTGGACCTGGCCTCCGCAATGAGCGGGGACGAAGTCTGCGGTTGGGACCTGGAGTCGGGCGAGCGGCTGTGGACCCGTAGCGGAGTGCCGCCCCAGACGGCCCTGGAGATCACCCCGGACGGTGGGACGCTGCTGGAGTTCGGCCCCTTCGGGGTGACCGCCGTCCGTACCCTCACAGGCAAACGACTGTACGGGGTGGCCGACACGAACAATGCCCGCCTGCTGGCAATCGCACCCGTCGGCGGCCGGGCGGTCGTGGCGACCACCGGGGCGCTCATCGTATTCGACCTCGCCACCGGCCGTGTGCAGCGGAAGACCCCCACCGAGCACCTGACCACTGCCCTCGCGCTCACGGCCGACGGGCGGTTCGCCGTCCTCGGCACCCACAACCAGCGGATCGACGTGGTGGACCTGGACACCGGCGAACTGCTGCGCACACTGACCGGGCACCGCAGTACCGTGCACGCCCTCGCCCTCAGCGAGGACGGCCGCACCCTAATGTCCGGGGACTACGACGCCACCGTGCGCGGCTGGGAACTGGACTGGGAATTCACCTGGGAACCCGGCGACGTACCGCAACCGCCCGCGAAGCTTCGTAGGCTTCGGATGCCGTGGCGTACTCGGTAACGCTGGTCCCCGGCCACGTATCCGAGGCCGGACCGTACATCTTCACGCGCCGCACCACCTGCTTGGTCGGCCGGGCGGGCGAATGCCGCGGCCTGCCGGCGACTACCGGAAGGTGTCCCGGCACCACTGCCTGCTCGACGTCGATCCCCCGCAGGTGCGGGTGCAGGACCTGGGGAGCAGGCTCGGCGCCTGCGCGAGGCGGAGAGCCGGGGAGAGAGGGAAGGGACCGCTGACGCCGTGCTGGCTGTCGCCCTGTACAAGGCCGCGGTCTTCCCGCTCGTCGCCGGGTCGGTCAGTGCAAAGGAACAGCAGGCCCGCCGCACGGTCGCCTACCGGATGTCCGCGTACGACAGCCTGCCCCGCCAGGTGCGCCTGTCGGCGGCCGAGGCGCTGGAGGCCATAGACGACGGCCAGGACGTTGAAGCCGTGCGGACCACACTGCAGGCGCTGACGATGGCGGTCTACGACTGTCGGCTCCGCTCACGGTGACCCAACGGCCGGTAGTCGCCGGGGGCGTATCGCCTCCAGAGCCGCAGACTTCGGTGGGTGCGGCGGCAGCCGGGCAGGAGCGCCCTGCAGCGCCCTGCCCGGCTGCTGATGGCTACTCCCACGGCTTCGGTAGCGCGTGCCACAGGGTTCTGAGCCGGTCGGGCGGGTTGGTGAGGAACTTGT
>NZ_JBEYRP010000059.1:0-20221 GCF_040704085.1 Streptomyces sp. NPDC047841 | reverse complement strand
AGCCACCTGCCCAGCGGAGCGACACCGAAGCCGGTCTGGCTGTGGTGGTCAGGCACCGACGCCACCGCGGCGGACGCCGACCGTCTCTGGCAGGCCTACCTGCGACGCTTCGACATCGAGCACACCTTCCGCCTGTTCAAACAGACCCTCGGCTGGACCTCCCCAAAGATCCGCACGCCCGAGGCCGCCGACCGCTGGACCTGGCTCATCCTCGCCGCCTACACCCAACGGGGCCAGCACACTCGCGTAGAGGTTGGATACGCCGGGCCCGCCGATGAAAGGACCCGACCTTGGTGGTCCTGGACACGCGGAATGTCCAGGTGGCTGCCGAGGTTCCCGCCTCCACCACCGGCCGGGATCCGGTGAAGAAGATCCCGGGCCGCAAGCGGGGACTGGCCGTTGACATGCTCGGCCTGGCCGTCGCTGTGAACATCCGGCCCCTGCTCGACGCGCTCGACCTCCAGGAGGACGCCGCCCGGGCTCTGGCCGACGGTCTCCGCACCTGGTCACTGAGCTGCACGACCGGCTGCGGGAAGCCGTCCGCGCCTGCGAAGGCCGCAGCGCCGAGCCGAGCGCGGGGGCCGTGGACTCGCAGTCGGTGAAGGCAGACGTCACCGTCACCTTCGGCCCACGGGGCTTCGACGCGGGCAAGAAGATCAACGGTCGCAAGCGGCACCTGCTCACCGACACGCTCGGACGCCGGCGGCGGCTACACCGGCCACCTCACCGACTGGACCAGCCCGCACCTCGGCCTCGTCCTCGACATCGTCCGCCACAGTGAGGACGTCCGAGGCTTCCAGGCCCTTCCCCGCCGCTGGGTCGTCGAATGGTCCTTTGCCTGGTTTCTGTGCAGCCGCCGCCTGGTCGGAGACTGCGTACGCCGCCCCGACACGAGCGAAGCCCCGGCACCGGCCGCAGCAGGAAGGCGTACGACGTGGGCGCGTGCTCCGGCGACCACATCCGGTTCAGCTCACCTCGTAGACGCCGCACGCCCCGTGCCGGTCCGCCAGATGTCCGACGGTGACGCCCGGGACCAGCGCGACCTTACCGGCCATGCCGGGTCCGAGCCGCCACCTGACCTGGCGGGGGAAGCGGGGGCCCGGCAAGCGTGTGGCACGCATGATCAAAGAGTGTCGCCCGGCCGCCCGGCCGTCCGCCGATCAGCCGATGGGCTCGGCCACGATGAGCTGGAACCGCTCGAAGGACAGCTTCAGGGTGTTGTGCTGAGCAGTGGCGGTTCCGAGTGACTTGCCGGTGAACGGGTCGGTCAGGCGGTACCGCGTGCGGCCCAGACCGCGCAGCTCGACCGTCCCGTCCCACTGGTCGGCGTAGAAGGCGTAGTGGAGGGTCCGCTTCGTGGCCACGACATGCGCCTCGGGCTTGTCGAAGCCGATGTCGTACAGCTCACCGCGGTACTCGCCGGTGGGCAGCATGTTCTTCTCGTACAGGGACACCCACTTGCGCCAGAGGACCTCCTTCTCCGGGGTGAGGTCGGTCGCCTTGTCCGGGGCTCCGGTTCCGGGGAGGGTGAACTTGGTCGACAGGACGGCTCCGACCCCGTAGGAGGACGCGAAGTCGTCGCCGTTGTCGCTCAGTTCGACGTGGTCGCCGGCGTAGCTGCTGCCCGCGCCCATCAGCGCCTTCATCGACTTGCCCTTGCTCCGTACCTGGTAGGAGGACTCCGGGTCCGAGCTGGGGTACTGGTCGACGTAGGGCAGGTTGTGGAAGGCGAAGGCGGTGCCGCAGGGGCAGAGTTCGACGAGGGTGTCGGGGTTCGCCGCATGCGCGGCTTCGTGGATCGCCTTCCAGAACCGCGCCACGCCCTCGGTGGATTCCTCGGGGCGGGCGTGCCGGTGCTTCGGGTTGTAGCAGGGTGCGACGCTGTTGAGGTGCTGGCCGTCGATCTTGAGCCCCTCGTAGCCCCAGTCGCCGATGAACCTCTTCGCCTGCTCGACGAAGTAGTCCACGGTCGGCTGGTAGGCCGGGCAGAGCGTGTAGGCGTCCCACCAGGTGACGTCCTGCTTGTTGCCGTCGCGGTCCAGCAACAGCATGTCGGAGTGGTCCCGGATCAGGTTGCTGTCGGGGTCCGCCGCGAGCGGGGCCCACCACAGGCGCGGTCGCAGGCTGGCGTCCCGTATCTCCTTGGTGAAGGCCCGCATGTCCGCTTCGCCGCGCGGGAACTTCGCCGTGTTGATGTCCCAGTCACCGTCGTTGGTCTGCCAGCCGTCGTCGAGCACGACCCAGCGCAGGCCGACCTCGTGCGCCTTCGGCAGCGTTCCGGTGACCTGCTCGACGGTGAAGTCGCGCTCGTAGCCCCAGGCACACCAGATGGGCTCGAAGGCCGAGGCGGGGACTTGGGGAGCGCGCTGGCCGATGTCGCTCATGTAGTCGCGGTACCGCTGGAGCGGCACGAAGTGGTCGCCCGGGAGGGCGGTCAGGAACGTGGTGCCGGTGCTGAGCCGACGGCCCGGCTTCAGGATGCGGGCGGTGTCGTCCTGGACGGCGATGCTCACGCCGTCGGCCGTCTTGCGGACCGGCATGCGCAGGATCGTCGCCACGGGCTCGACGTGCCCGACGGAAAGGCCCGCGCCCCGGCGCCAGACGGTCGCCAGCGGGGTGCCGCCGCCGTAGTCGGAGGAGTCCATCCCCAGCGAGTTCTCCTGGACGTAGCCGTCCTTAACCGGCATCACCCAGTCGCGGCGGTCCGTGTACGTGGTGCCGGAGAAGGTGTAGAAACCGCCGGGGGTCTCCAGGAGTTCGTGGGCTCCGTTGCGCCACCCGGTGACCTTCAGCGCGGTGGAGGACCTGTTGGTGTAGGTCACCTTCATCACGATCATGCCGGCCAGACGCTCGAAGGAGGTCAGCTCGACCGTCTTGTGCACGCCTTCCTCGGACATGCCCTCGATCGTCACCCGGACGCCCGCGCCGTGGCGGGGGTGCCGGGTGGCGCGGGCCCGGTGTCCGCGGTACGCGAACGCCTCGATGGCCTTGTCGCCCACCAGCAGGGCTTCGCCGGCGTCGAAGCGGGTGAGGTCGACACCCTTCAGCGCCACCCGGCTGCGCAGTTGATCGTCGAACTCCAGGGTGATGGAGGTGTCGCCGACTCCGACGAGGTCGGGATCCGAGTTCGGTGCGGCGGCCGCGGGTGAGGCGCCCGTGGCCACGGCGGGGAAGGCGGCCAGACCGGCACCCCCCAGCGCCACCTTCAGTACGCTTCGCCGGTTCATGTCCGTCATCTCGAACTCTCTTTCGGTCGTGCGTGCCCGACTGGGGCAGCTGCCTTCTGTCCGTCGTGGTGGATCGTTCCGAGTCGAGCCGCGTGCTCGCGACGAAGCGGCCGTCCGTAAGGGTGGTCGGCGCCTGGTCTGCTAGTGGTTTTCGCAGGGGGTCGGGTGGGGTCGGGGGAAGGCGTGGCGTCCGAACGGGCACCCGGTGCGAGGTCGCCTCCGGCGGCGGGGCGCGGCCATCCCCGGTGAGCTGCTACAACGCTGCCTCGATCCCCGCAGGGTGCCCGGGGTGCGGCGAAACGGAAGGTCGCTCACGGGCGACTTCTCCATCACCGGGTGGCCTGCTGCGAGAACGTAAGTGGTATTCGAGTGGCCTGTCAACGGGTGGGCCGCCCGGACGAGGTTCGTGCCGTCGATCGAATTGGTATCTTTCTGGTATGAAGGATTCGAGAACGCCGATGCCCAGAGGTCTGTTCGGGGACGATGCCCTCCCGTTGTACGAGCGCACGGCCACGCAGTTGCTCGAGGACCTGCGCGCTGCTGCCGCCCGCCCCGGTGACCGGCTGCCCTCCGAGCGGGCTCTGGTCGAGCGGTACGCCGTGTCGCGCGTGACGCTGCGAGCGGCCCTCGCGCAATTGGAGACACGGGGCATCGTGCGGCCGTCGTCGTCGCGCGGGTGGTTCGTCGCCGAGCTCGGTCTGCTCCCCGAGGCGACGATGACCTCCGGCTCGGTGGCCCCGCAGGTCCAGGGGTTCGCCGACTATGCCCAGGCCAACGGCTTGACGACGGCCGGCAAGGTGCTCTCCGCCACCGTCCGCCCGGCCACGGTGTCCGAGGCCGAGCGACTCCGGATCGCTCCGGGCGCCGACCTCTTCGACCTCCACCGACTGCGCTTCCTCGACGGTCTGCTGGTCGTGCTCGAGCACAACCGGCTCCCTTTGGCGGTCTGCCCGGCCCTGGTCGAAACCGACTTCAGCACGGCCTCGCTCTACGCCACCCTGCGCGCCGCCGACCCGCCGCAGTTGCCCCGCGTCGCCGACTATTCGGTCGAGGCCCGCCACCCGACACCACGGGAGATCGAGCTGTTCGAGATCGCGGAGACCATGCCGATGCTCGTCGCGACCCAGCTGACGTCGAACCAGGAATCACGCCCGATCGAACTGACCGTCCAGGTATACCGGGGGGACCGCTACCGGTTCCGGGCCTCCATCACCAATCAGGGCTGATTGATCACCGCAGGTCACGGAAGCTCTCCTCCTTCACCAGGTACCACCTGCGGGGCGGACGTCGCGCCCGGCGCCTAATACCAGTTGCATACCAGAATAAGACTATTGACGGCCATGAATGAGACCAGTTACTGTCCCCACTGGGCTCCCGGCCAACGTGGCGAAAGGGCTCGAAATGCACGTTGAGTAAGGGGTTGGCAATGCAGAGCCCGTTGAGCGAGGTGGTCCGGCGTCAGAAGGCCGGACAGCCGCAGGGCATCACCTCGGTGTGTTCGGCTCATCCACTGGTCATCGAGGCAGCCGTGGTGCAAGCACGGGAGAGCGGCGGTCATGTACTGGTGGAGGCGACCTCGAACCAGGTCGACCAGTACGGCGGGTACACGGGCATGCGGCCCGCGGACTTCCGCGACCTCGTGTACCGCATCGCCGCCGAAAGTGGTCTGCCACTGGACCGCGTGATGCTCGGCGGCGACCACCTGGGACCGAACCGGTGGCAGTCCCTGACGCCCGACGAGGCGATGGAGCGGGCCGACGCCCTGGTCGCCGCCTACGTGGCGGCGGACTTCACCAAGATCCACCTGGACTGCAGCTTCGCGTGCGCCGGTGACCCCGTACCGCTGACCGACGACGTGGTCGCCGAACGCGCCGCGCGGCTGATCCGGGTCGCCGAGGAGACGGCCGGCCCCGAGCGGGCCGAGCGGATCCGGTACGTGATCGGTACCGAGGTGCCCACGCCCGGCGGCGCGCACGAGACGCTCGGCGCTCTCGTCCCGACCACGCCCGAGGCGGCGCGCACCACTCTGGAGCAGCACCGCAGAGCGTTCGCCCGGCACGGCATCGGCGAGGTCTGGCCGCGTGTCATGGCCCTCGTCGTCCAGCCGGCCGTCGAGTTCGACCACCTTCAGGTCGTCGACTACCGGCGGGAGCTGACCGAGGAGCTGCGCAAGGTCCTCGACGACGAGCCCACCATGGTCTACGAGGCCCACTCGACCGACTACCAGACCGCCGAGGCGCTCACCGCGCTGGTCGAGGACCACTGGGCGGTCCTCAAGGTGGGCCCCGGGCTGACCTTCGCCCTGCGCGAGGCGCTGTTCGCCCTCGCCGCGATCGAGGACGAACTGGTGCCGGCGGCCGAGCGGTCACGGCTTGCCGAGGTCGTCGAGCGGCGGATGCTCGCGCAGCCGGCCACATGGGAGGGCTACTACCCGGGTGGCGCCGCCGAGCAGCGCCTCGCACGCCGCTACAGCTACAGCGACCGAATGCGCTACTACTGGCCCGACCCCGAGATCGAAGAGGCCCAGGCCCGGCTCCTGGACAACCTCTCGGCCGTGGACATCCCCCTGCCGCTGCTCAGCGCACATCTTCCGCTCCAGTACGCCCGTGTCCGCCACGGCGAACTCGCCGCCCGGCCGCGCGACCTGGCCGTGGACCACGTCCGCGATGTTCTGCGCGATTACGACCGCGCCTGCCGCCCGAACCAGAAGGAGTACGTGTGACCACGCCCTCCGGCACGCTGTCCTTGGACGACGGCGCTGCCCACACCGTCCGCGAGATCGCCCAGCAGCCCGCGCTGTGGCGCGAGGTCGACCGGATCGTCTCGGCCTCCCAGGACTCGCTGGATGCCTTCCTGCGTCCGCTCGTCGCCCGCGGCGATCTGCGTGTGGTGCTCACCGGCGCCGGCACCTCCGCCTTCGCCGGCCAGGTGCTCCAGCCCGCCCTGGCCCGGCGTCTGGGACGGCGCGTCGACGCGGTTGCCACCACGGACCTCGTCGCCGACCCCCGCGGCTGTCTCGCCGAGGACGTGCCCACGCTGCTGGTCTCCTTCGCACGGTCGGGCGACAGCCCCGAGTCCGTGGCCGCCACCGCCCTGGCCGACCAGGTTCTCTCCGAGGTGCACCACCTCGTGATCACCTGCAACGAGCAGGGCCGTCTGGCGCGCGAACACGCGGGGCTGCCGAAGTCCTACGTGCTGTTGATGCCGCCCGCGTCCAACGACCGCGGCTTCGCCATGACGTCGAGCTTCACGTGCATGACACTCGCGGCACTGCTCGCCCTGGGCGGCAGCGCCTACGACGGCGTCGCCGAACGCCTGGCCCGGGCAGCCGAGTCGATCACCGACAGCAGCGCTGTCGACCGCACCGTCGGCGCCCTACTGGAGAGCGCGCCCGAGCGGATCGTCTTCCTCGGCAGCGGCCCGCTGAAGGGCCTCGCCGAGGAGTCGGCGCTGAAGGTGCTCGAGCTCACCGGTGGCACGCTCATGGCCGTCGCGGAATCCTCCCTGGGATTCCGGCACGGCCCCAAGGCGGTACTCAACGACCGCTCGGTCGCGGTGGTGTACATGTCGAACGACCCGTACACCCGCAAGTACGACCAGGACATCTATGCGGAGCTGCGCGGAAATCTGCCCGCCGGCAGCGTCGTCACGGTCTCCGCGGACTCCGGCGCGGACACGGAGGGCACAGGCACCGACGCCTGGCCGCTTCCGGGCCTCGATGGCGTCGAGGATGTCGCCCTGGCGCTGTCCGCCGTGGTGTACGCCCAGCTCATCGCCCTGCGTGCCTCTCTGGCCCGGGGCCTGCGGCCCGACAACCCGTTCCCCTCGGGTGAGGTCAACCGCGTGGTGCAGGGCGTGACCTTGCACTCCTTGCACAACTGATCAAAGGCATCGACGGCGCGGTTCGAGGGCGCCGGACGGAGGTACAACGATGTTCCTAGGTGTCGACGGTGGCGGTACGAAAACCGCATTCTGCCTGATCGACCGGTCCGGACACGTCGTGGCGCGAGCGCAGGCAGCGAGTTCGTACTACTTCTCCCACGGCATCGAGCTTGTCGAGCGTGTGCTGAAGGAAGGCGTCGAAGCTGTCTGCGCGGCGGCCGGGCTGACCCCTGCCGACATCGAGTACGCCTTTTTCGGGCTGCCCGGTTACGGGGAGGCGGCCCGCGATCTGCCCGTCCTGAACGCGACCCCGCGAGCGGTGCTCGGGCACGACCGCTACGCCTGCGACAACGACATGGTCTGCGGCTGGGCGGGTTCTCTGGGCGCGGTCGACGGCATCAACGTCATCAGCGGCACCGGTTCGATGACCTACGGCGAGCGGCTGGGCCGTGGCGTGCGCATCGGTGGCTGGAGCGAGATGTTCGGCGACGAGGGATCTGCGCACTGGATCGCGGTCCGGGGCCTCAACGCCTTCTCACGGATGAGCGACGGGCGGCTCCCCGAAGGCCCCCTGGCCGAGGTGTTCCGGCGCCACCTGGATCTCGCGTCCGACCTCGACGTGATCGACGTCGTCCACAACCAGGGGCAGGGCGACCGGAGCCGGATCGCCGCGCTCAGCCGCTCGGTGGCCGAGGCGGCCGCTCTGGGCGACGAGGTCGCCACGGAGATCCTCACCGGCGCCGGCCGGGAACTCGCCCTGCTCGTCGACGTCACCCGCGAGCGGCTGGAGTTCGGCCCGGACGAGACCGTACCGGTCTCCTACTCCGGCGGCACCTTCGGCGCCCACACGGTGCTGGAGGCGTTCGCCTCCGGCTTGAAAAATCGTTCTACCAACTATGAGCTGCGACACCCTCTCTACGAGCCTGTCGTAGGCGCCGCCCTGTACGCGGCAAAACTCGCCGGAACCCCGCTCGACCAGCCCGCGCTCGACGCGCTGCGCACGGCCCCCGGGACCCCTGCCTCAGGAGAGGACGACCGATGAACAGAGGCACAAAGAGCTGGATCGTGTACGCGTCGCTGCTGGTCCTGTTCTGGGGTGTGTGGGGCGCCTTCTCCAGCGAGCCGAACAGCAGGTACGGCTACCCCAACGAGATGATCTACATCATCTGGGCCTTCACGATGCTCATCCCCGCGTACTTCGCGATGCGCGGCAACACGTTCGACCGCCGACCGATCGCCGCCATGTACGGACTGATCGCGGGACTGACCGGCGCAGGCGGACAGTTGCTGCTCTTCCACGCGCTCGCCAACGGCCCGGCGTACCTGATCTTCCCCCTGGTCTCGCTCTCCCCGGTGGTCACCGTCCTCATGGCGATGGCGCTGCTGCGTGAGCGGATCAACCGGCTCGCCCTCGTGGGTGTCGTCGCGGCGCTCGCGGCGATCGTGCTGCTCAGCATTCCCAGCGCCAAGGACGACTCGAACTCGCACGGCCCGTGGCTGCTGATGGCCATCCTGATCTGCGTCGCCTGGGGCGTACAGGCGTTCTGCATGCGCAAGGCCGCGTTGGTCGGGGTCAACGACGCGACGACCTTCGGCTGGATGACCATCAGCGGACTGCTGCTGGCGCCGGTGGCGTTCGTGATGATGGGCGATTTCCCGTCCGATGCCCCGTGGCAGGCGCCCGCGCTCACCGCGGTGACGCAGGTCCTCAACGCGGTCGGCGCGCTGTTCCTGGTCATGGCGTTCAGCCGGGGCAAGGCCACGGTGGTCGCACCCTTCACCAACGCACTGGCACCGGTGCTGACCATCGTGCTGTCCCTGGCGGCCTACCAAACGCTCCCCAACGTATGGGGCACCCTCGGCATCGTGCTGGCCCTCACCGGCTCGACCCTGATGGTCTACAGCGACGAGAAGAGCGGCGAGAGTTCCGTGGCCCCGGGAGCGGCGGACGACGGCGCGGACGTGAGCCCGGCCCCGCAGAAGTCCTGATCGCCCGCCTATCCGTACCGGCCGAACCACGTAGCGGTACGGGCCGACACCGGTCCGTACTCACCGAACCGACATTGAAAGCGAGGGCACACCCTCATGCCCCTGGTTTCCACGCGCGAACTCGTCTCGAAGGCCGCCGCCGCGGGCCGGGCCGTCGCGGCGTTCAACGTGATCACGCTGGAGCACGCCGAGGCGATCACCGCCGGCGCATCCGCCGCGGGTGCCCCGGGGGTGATCCTGCAGATCAGCGAGAACGCCGTACGGTTCCACGGCGGCAGGGCCGAGCCGATCGCACGGGCAGCGGCCGAGGTCGGCAAGGCCTGTGACGTCGACGTCGCACTGCACATGGACCATGTGACGGACATGCGGCTGCTGCGCACGGCGGCCGACGCGGGGTTCTCCTCCGCGATGTTCGACGCCGGGGCGCAGCCGTACGCCGAGAACCGCGCCGCCACCCGCGCCGCGGCCGAATGGGCCCACGGCGCGGGCCTGTGGCTGGAGGCCGAACTCGGCTATGTGGGCGGCAAGCCCGGCGCCCCCGCGAGCGCCCACGCGGCCGGGGTGCGCACCGACCCGCAGGAGGCGGCGCGCTATGTCGCGGACACCGGCGTGGACGCCCTGGCCGTCGCCGTCGGCAGCAGCCACGCGATGACCGAACGCTCCGCGACCCTGGACCACGCGCTCATCGAACGCCTGAGGGAGGCCGTGCCCGTACCTCTGGTGCTGCACGGTTCGTCGGGCGTCGGCGACGACGATCTGCGACAAGCCGTCCGGGCGGGCATCGTGAAGATCAACATCGGTACCGCTCTCAACGTCGCGTTCACCGGCGCGGTCCGCGAAGTGCTGGCGGCCCGGCCCGACCTGACCGACCCCCGCCCCTACGTCGCCCAGGGCCGGGAGACGATGGCGGAGACGGTTCGGGTCCTTCTCGGTGTGGTGAGCGGCTGAGCGGGCCCGAAGCTTTCCCGCACCCGATGGGGGCAGCTCGAGAGCAAGACGGCGCTGGTCACCGGAGCCACGTCCGGCATCGGAGGCCCGTGACGCGGGATCGTGCAGGGCCGCGAACGCGGAGAGGAACATCGCCCGTTTCAGCTGCCGGTTCCCGCTCCTTGGAGCGTGTTCGCCGTGGACCGAGATCCCCGACTGCGGTCGCCGGAGCGAGTCCCGTGTAGAAGGCCAGGTGGCCGGCGCTCGGGAACGAGCTGGCGTCACCGACGGTGGCCAGGAGGACTGCGGCGGCCTGACGCCGGTGCCGGGCATCGAGGTCAGGACCTCGGCAAGAGGGTGGCCTCCAGCAGGGCCTCGATCCGGGCCTCCAGGGCCCGGCGTTGTTCGTGGACGGCGGCCAGCGACTTCGCCGGGGACGGGGGACGATCACGTCGAGGGTGGCGATGCCCGGGACGACGACGGACTGCTCAAGCCCGGACGTACGGCCTCGTATTCCGGGCCGGCCGAGAAACGGGTGTCCTCCAGCTGGAGCATCTGCCCCGACCGGCCCGTGTCCGCCGGCTGACGCCGGGCGCTACCGCTGTGCTACTGCAGGCCCCGAGTAACGCCTGGAGGTAGCCGGACTGTACGCCCGCTGCGCCTCCGTGCGGGCCGGCGGACTCGCCGTACTGGAGCCGGAACAGGACGAGCAGGCCGCCGTGGACGCGATCACCGAGCAGGCCGTACGCGCGGTACGGGACGACCGGGCGGAGGTGAAATGCCTGGGTTGCGGAGGCATGGCCGGTCTCGCCGAACGCGTCATGGAACGCACCGGCTTTCCCGTCGTCGACGGGGTCAGCGCCGCCATGACGGTTGCCGAGTCCCTGGTCCGCCTCGGCCTGACCACGTCGAAGGTGCGCACCTACGCGCCGCCGCGCCCCAAGCGGATCGTCAACTGGCCCCCGAGGACCGGCTGACACCGCACGGAGCCCGCCCCGCCGGTGCCCTTCCCGCGGCGCTTCGCCCTGCCGGTGCCTGGCCCGTGCCTGTCGGCAGCCCGCCTCCCACCGCCTGCTTCCGGGGGCGCGGGGTATTCTGACGGGCCGTTCCTCCCGCCGCATCGCAGGACGCCGAGGACGTGCCGCGGGGACCGCGACCAGAGAAGAAGGACCGCGATGATTGCGTCAGAGGGCTTCATGCCGGAGTCCGAGCGCGTGATCCGGCAGCTGCGCGACGAGATGCTCGACGGAGTGCGCCGACCGGGTCTGGTCTGCCGTTGGGGGTGCGTTTTGATGTTGTGTGTGGGCTGGGGTTGTGCAGGTTGAGTGGGTGGTCTTCCGGTTGGGAGGGTGGCTGCGGGGGTGTTGGTGAAGGGGGCCTTGACCCCGAATCTTGGACACGGGCTATACAGCTGTCAGCGTAGTTGGTGCTGTTCGGGATGCGGCTTCGTAGGCGATCGCTCTGCGGTGTCCGAGGCTGGAGTGACGGCGTCGGTGTTGTAGCGGTGCAGCCAGCGGAACGCGTCGAGGTGGGCCTCGCGCTCGCTGGGCCTGGTCTTTCGGCCTTGGAGCGCCTCACGTCTGAACGTCGCGTTAATGGACTCGGCGAGTGCGTTGTCCGCGCTGGTGCCGATCGCGCTCGTGGACTGGCGAACGTCGGCCCTGCGGCAGGCGTCGGCGAAGGCCCGGCTGGTGTATTGCTTGGGCTCCGTGGTCGGTGTGCATGACCGCTCCGGCGAGGCTGCCGCGGGTGCGTTCGGCGGCGGCCAGGGTGTCGATGACGGGACCGGTTCGCATGTGATCCGTGATGGCTCATCCGGCCAGGCGACGTGAGGCGAGGTCGATGACGGTGGCCAGGTAGAGGAACTTCCCGCTGTTCACGGGGAGGTAGGTGATGTCGCCGGCGTACTTGGTGTTCGGTTCACTGGCGGTGAAGTCGCGGCCGATCAGGTCCGGTGCCTTCGCCGCAGCCGGGTCCGTAATCGTGGTGCGGTGCCGGCGTCGCAGCACGCCCGCCAGGTTGATGCTCGGCATCACGCGCGCGATGCGCTTGTGGTCGACCCGCTCGCCGTCCCCGCGGAGCTCGGCGGTGATCCTGGGGACGCCGTAGGTGCCGTCCGACTCGCGGTGCACGGCCCGTATGCGGGCGGTCAGGCGGGCGTCGCCTGCCTGTCGGCCGCGCGGACCTCGGCGTCCGGCGCCAGTAGTAGATGCTGGAGCGGGCGATGCCCAGGATGGCGCACAGCACGCCGTACCGACGAAAAGATCAGTAGAAGCGCAGCAGCCAGCGCCCCTGGCCGCACTGGCGCAGCATCTCACCGGTCAGGAGGCATCTGACCTGCCTCATTCCGCCAGGCGGGCATGGATGGCTTCGCTGATGATGCGCACCGCACGGTCAACACCTCGCACCGTGGCCTCGGGGGAGAGCTGTTCGGAGTCGTAGATGAACGCTGTGGAGCCGCGCCGGCTGCCGCAGTAGTCGACGATGCCGTGCTCGATCTGTGTCCGCAGTGCACTTTCATATCCGTGGCGCTCGTACGCACCGGAGTCGTCGCCGGCGATGGGCAGAAGATGCGTGGTGAGGTGCTGCAGTCTCGGCCGTAGCCCGGAAGCGGGGGAGCGCTCGAAGGCCCAGCCGTTGACAAAGACACGGTCGATCCACCCCTTCAACAGTGCGGGCATCGACCACCAGTACACGGGGAAGACCAGTACGAGATCGGTGGCACGTTCAAGGCGACGGTGCTCAGCCATGACGTCAGCCGGATAATCGCCGCCCTCGCGGTACGCCCGGCGATCGGCCGGAGTGAACCGGGGGTCGAACCGCTCCTCGGACAGGTCGGCGATCTCGACCGAACTGGGTTGCAGCGCTGCCTCAAGTCTTCCCAGCACGTCATGCGTCAGGGACCGGGGGTCCGGGTTGGCGGCGACCAGCAGGGTATGCATCGATGGCTCCAGTCACGTGAAGAACGGATGTCAACGAGTGGTGTGGATCGGCAGGATGGCGTGTGGTGCTCCGCCTCCCGGAGTCCAGGACGCCAGGCCGGGGCCCGCGGGACTCAGCGCTGCCAGGCTTCCGCTGCCGTGGCCCGCAGGACGAAGTCCTCGAAAGTCCGCGGCGCGCGTCCCAGCACGGTGGCGACGTCGTCCGTCGTCCAGGCGGCGATCCCGCGTTCAAGCAGCACGAACATCTCGGTGAGGTGCTTGGCCTCGTCCTCGCTCCAGCCCTCCTGGACCAACGTCGCGGTGTACTCGGCCGGGGAGATGCGCCGGTAGACGATGGGCAGCCCGGACGCCCGGGAGATCAGCTCGACTGCCTCCGCCCAGGTCAGCCCGCGCGGCCCGGTCAGCTCATAGACCCGACCGGCGTGCCGGCCGGGCTCGGACAGCACCGCGGCCGCTACGTCGGCGACGTCCTCAAGGTCGATGAACGGCTCTGGGACCGCACCCGCCGGAAGTGCCAGCTCGCCGGCGGCCAGTGGGACGCGGAAGGGGTGCCCGTCGAAGTTCTGGGCGAAGTTCGAGGCACGCAGGACCGTCCATTCCATCGCCGAGCCGCGCACGGCGTCCTCGGCCGAGCGCATGTCCAGCCCGAACACGGAGTCGCCCCAATCGTCGGCGCCGTGACCGGAGAGCAGGACCAGGCGCCGCACACCGGCGGCCTCGGCCCGCGCCACGAACTCGTGCACCGGACCGGGCACGGGCGGGGGCACCACGTAGACGACGGTGACGCCCCGCAGGACCTGATCCCAGCCGGCGGGGTGGAACCAGTCGAACGGGGGCTGGCTGGAACGGGAGGCGGCGCGTACGTGCGTGTCGCGCAGCCGTAACCGGGCGGCCACCCGCCGGCCCGTGTTGCCCGTCGCGCCGAGGACAAGAGTGATGTCGTTGCTCACGAAAGCGATTCAACGACACGCACCCGGACGCTTCCATAGGTGATGCGCCAGATCGCCTGGGTAAGCGTCTAAATCGTTTAGCCTTGGCGGGTGGATGCTTTCGGTGACCTACTGCGCGGATTGCGAGCCCAGGGCTCCCTGTTCGGCAGCTCGACCCTGACCCCGCCCTGGTCGCTGCACTTCGTGGACGGCGCCCCGCTGACCTTGTGCACCGTCCTCTCCGGGGGCGGCTGGATCGTGCCGGAGCGCCGCCCGCCCGAGCGTCTGGGCATCGGCGAGACAGTGATCGTGCGGGGCCCCGCGCCGTTCCTCTTCGTCGACGAGGTGGGCACTCGGGCCGAACCCGTCGCGTGCGGCGCGTTCTGCTCGACGCCCGAGCAGGGCGGGACCCGGTACCGGCTCGGCTGGCACGACGCCGGTACCGGCGGGGAGGACACGACGACCCTGGTCGTCGGTGCCTATCCGGTGCGCGGCGAGATCAGTCGCAGGCTGCTGGACGCGCTGCCCGCCGTACTGCGCGTGGGCTCCGGCGGCGGGCCCGACCCCGTGTGGGACCACCTCGCCGCCGAGGTCGCCGCCGACACGCCGGGCCAGCAGGTCGTCCTCGACCGGCTGCTGGACTGGATGCTGGTGTGCGCGCTGCGTGAGTACTTCGACCGGCCCGACGGCACTCCGCCCGGCTGGTACTCCGCCGGGCGCGACCCGGTGGTGGGCGGCGCGCTGCGCCTGCTGCACGGGGAACCGGCAGCGCCGTGGACGGTTGCCTCGCTCGCCGGCCGGGCCGGGGTGTCGCGGGCCACGCTGGCGAAGCGGTTCACCGATCTGGTCGGCGAACCACCCCTGACCTACCTCACCCGCTGGCGCATGACGCTCGCGGCGGACCTGCTGACCGAACGCGAGACGATGACTGTCGCGGAGGTCGCCCGAGCCGTGGGCTATTCCGACGCGTTCGCGTTCAGCGCGGCGTTCAAACGGGTACGCGGCATCAGCCCCAGCGCGTACCGGCGCACCGCGACGACCCCACCCCCGCAGCCGGCCAGCACGCCCCCGTGACGCGTCTCCAGGGTGCGGTCGTTCTGTGGACGACACGCTTGACTGGGTGGGCCGGCAGGACGGGAGACTGGTCCTGATGAGCGTTCTTGCCGTGCCGTCTTGGCTCGACACACACGCACCGGGCGCTGTCTGGGTCGTAGTGCCGGGGCTACAGCGGCACGACGTTGACAGCCTGTGCGCCCTTGGGACCGGTCTTGATCTCGAACTGGACTTTCTGGTTCTCCGCAAGTGACTTGAAGCCGTCGTCCACGCGGATCTCACTGTAGTGAACGGGGAGTTCCTCGCCGGTCTCATCCGGGATGATGAGACCGAAGCCCTTCGCGTCGTTGAACCACTTCACCGTGCCGGTGGCCATGTTCCCTCCAAGAAAAGCCAGTTGGCTGCTGTGGCCGGGGGCCCCAACAGCGAGACGCTACTGCCCGTCACAGTGTGCCGTTGAAACATCTTCCTCCGCGCACGGCGGCGGTTCCGGCCAAGTTCCGCTGTACTGACCGCAAGATCGGCGTCACGAGCTAGTACCAATACCGGGGACCGTGGAGATTGGCCAGGCCCCGGCGACGGTCTGAATGTCGCGGAGCTGGTTGTCGGCGTAATGCTGAAACACCGGGTGAGCCTGACGCACGACGGGGCTTCGGGACGCGTTGGCACTTCACCCGGGTCACAACTCCCCGGTTGGGTAGCCTCCAAGCTCCGCGCCCGCTGCGGCTGTGCAACCGCCGTCCTCATTCCCAGAGGACCGCCGGCCTGGCGTCGCCTCGTCCAGGCGGGTGCCAAGCACGGGCGCCTTCACCGAGCCCGGCAACACCCCGCGGCGAGACGGGACAAATCCTGTCGAGCGACGCCGCACCACCTGTCGGTCGGCCCGTGGCTGGAGGCTCAGAAGCGGCGGCCGTCGGCCGGGGACCGCCGTGGTGTGAGCGACCACAGGCCCGACCATGAGGCCGACCACGCCTGGTGCGATCTCGACTGCTCGGGCATGTCCGAAGCGACAGGTAATTCGAACAAGCGATCTGGCGTCGGTATGGACGTGACCGACTTTCCCGACGACCTGGTGCAGACCAAGCCGCCTGGACCGCCGCTTACCGAGCACTCGCCGCACCCCGCCCCCGCGCCACCACCGCCTGCTGCTTCTGGACGTGCTCGGCGCGCTGCTGCACAACGACGGCGGATCGGTGACGAAGTACACGGAGATGGTGGAGAGCCTGGACCGGGCCGTCGGCCAGGTGCTGGCCGCGCTGCGCCGCTCCGGGCAGGAGGAGAACACGACCGTGGTGTTCTGCTCCGATAACGGCGGTGAGCGCTTCTCCTGCCAGTGGCCGCTCAGCGGTGAGAAGGCCTCGCTGCTGGAGGGCGGCATCCGGGTGCCGACGATCCTGCGCTGGCCGGACCGGGTCGACGGTCGGCAGGTCAGCCATGTCCCGGTGTACACGCCGGACTGGACCGCGACCCTGCTGGAGGTGGCCGGCGCCCGCCCCGACCCGGCGTACCCGCTGGACGGCCACAGCCTGGCCGGCTATCTGCTGCGCGGCGAACAGGTGCCGGAACGCGGCCTGTTTTGGCGGGTGCGCGGCAACCGGGCGCTCAGACGGGGCGACCTCAAGTACTACCGGGACGCCGACGGCAGGGACCACCTCTTCGACCTCGCGGCCGATGCCCGCGAACAGGCCGACCTGGCCCCGGACCGCCCGCAGCTGCTGGCCGAGCTGAGGGCGGCCTGGGAGACGTGAACGCAACCCTGCTGCCGTATCCCGGCTAGGGTCTGTTGCGAAAGTGGATCTTGTTCTTTGATGATCACCTGTCGTGGGACGTGGGGATCTAGGGATGAAGGCCGCGGGGCGCCCGGGTTCCCTGCATATCGAGGTGGCTCGCGGCACGGTGGGCGGCGCGAAAGCCCGCGGGGCTCGGCCAGTGCCGGGGTAACGGGCCTCTTCGGTGATCAGCCGGTGAGCGCGATAGATGCCGCCGGGCCCAACAGGGCCTGGCCGGAGTCCACGGCAGGATGGACTTCCGACACCCGGACGCACCAGGTAGGCCGGTCGGCGCCGACGTCGTCGAGGTGTTTCCGGCCGCGGCGAACGGGTGTGATCACCATGACGGGCCTGTCCACCGCCTCCGCCCTGACAGGCATCGAAGTCCTCGAACGGAAGGGAGCCGGTCACCCGACACCCTCGCCGACGGCGGACCGAGAGTCCGCCCCATGCCGGGACGGCCGACCGGCCGCGGATCGCCGAGCAGATCAGCCTGGACGGTGCCCGGGAGTCCCGCCTGGCGGGCGAGGGTGGTGGTGCGGCCGACGTAGCAACCGCAGCATCTGGTGCCCCACCGGGTGGAGCTGTCTGGTGGGTGCTCGCCGGCGAGCCAGCGGGTGACCACGGTGTCGAGGGCAGCGTCGGTGACGGGCCCGCGGCCGAGGAAGCGCCGGAACATGACCGGCCCGACGAGCTGGGCGAGGTCGTCGGCGGTCATCTGGATGCCGGAGGGATCCAGGAGCCGCAACCTGCGCACGCTGATGCGCCGCGAGACCGGCATCACGCCGTCGGTATACAAGCGCCGCTTCGGGCCGGAGGCGAACTGACACTCGCGTATCCGCGAGGGGCGGATGGTGATGCACGCGAGGCCCTGTCCCACGAGGCCGCCGTGCGCTGGTCACCAGGCGGCGAGACCAGACCAGAGCCAAGGCCCTCTGCACCGGCTGCCCGCTGCGTATGCACGCCCCGTCCTGGCACGCATCCGGGTCACCGGCACCGGCCAGGACCAGCCCCGTCACAGACCCGACCACATCGTCGCCGGTAATGCCTGCAGCTCCCGCTCTTTCCGCGCTTGCCTGCGACGACGCGGCATCGCGTCCACCGCACGGCGCCGACGACCATGAAGGTGGACGCCGCCAGCTTCCAGTCATCGCCCAGTTCGGGCAGCTTGGCCTGGCCAGCGCGGCGCGCGCGGCCACGTTGTCGATGGCCGCCCTTTTGTACTGGGCGGCTACCTCCGGGGACACGTTGTGCTCCAGCACGCCGGCCTGGCGCTGAGCAGGTCGCACAGCATCCGGCGACGGGCAAGGGACTTGGCGAGCACGGCGGCGAACCGCTCGGCGCGTTCCCGCACCGGCGCAGCTCAGGAGGGCAGCAGGATTGGGCAAGAGGTCGGGAGGATCTTTCTGTTCGCCAGGATGGTGACGCGGTTGGCTTGAGTTGTCACGTTCCGTACGGAGCCTCCAGGGCTCCGGATGCCCAGGAGGCACACCAGATGAAGGTAGCCGTCGTCACCGGCGCCAGTTCCGGCATCGGCCAGAGCGCGGCCGTCCAGATCGCCAGGCGCGGGCCCGGCGTCATCCTGACCTACAACTCCAATGAGCAGGGCGTGAAGGACACCGTCCGCGAGATCGAGCAGTCGGGCGGCACCGCCGTGGCGCTGCGCCTGGACATCGGCGACACGGCCGGCTTTCCCGCCTTCCGTGAGGCAGTTACCGGTGCCCTGCGCGAGACCTTCCAGCGGGACTCCTTCGACCACTTGGTCAACAACGCGGGTTTCGCCGGGATGGCGATGATCGAGGAGGCCACCGAGCAGGAATTCGACAAGCTCACAGACGGCCTGTTCAAGGGCCCGTTCTTCCTCACCCAGACCCTGCTGCCGCTGCTGGCCGACGGCGGTGCCATCGTCAATCTGACCAGCAACTCGACTTTGCCCCAGGTGACCGTGCCCGGTTACTCCGTCTACGCGGCCCTCAAGGGCGCCGTGGTGGTCCTCACCCGGTACATGGCCAAGGAGTTCAGCGCCCGCGGCATCCGCGTCAACTCCGTCGCCCCCGGCGCCACCCGCACCCGCTTCGCCGATGACGCTTTCGCAAGGAACCCCGAGATCATTCCGGACCTGGCGAAGACGTTCGCGCTCGGCCGGATCGGCGAACCCGACGACATCGGCATGGTCGTGGCCATGCTGGTCTCCGAGGAGGGGCGCTGGATCACCGGCCAGGACATCGAGGTCTCGGGCGGCCAGAACCTCTGACCAAGCGCCCGCGATGACATCCCTTTCCCGATCCTGCTGCGACAGAGCAGGCTGAGACGGGTCCGTGCAAGGGTGAAGGCATGCTTCTGGACGAGATGCGCGAGCTGCTGAACCGGCATGCGCGCCCCGATTTCACGACAGCAATCGACGGAGTTCAGGCGTGCCGATTCGACCAGCGCAGCGCTCCTGCCGCGGGCATGTCCGGCACCGTGCTGGCGGTGATCGCCCAGGGCGGCAAGCGCCTCGCCCTGGGCGAGCGCCTGTACGAGTACGGACCCGGTCAGTACCTCGTCAGCTCGGTCGATCTCCCCGTCACCGGCCACGTCGTCGACACCGGGCAGCCCACCCTCGGCTTCGGTATGACCCTCGACCCCGCCGACATCGCTCAGCTGCTCCTGGACGCCGACCCCCGCGACCTTCCTGCCCCGGCACTCAGCGCATCCGTCGGCATCGCGGTCAGACAAGCCCCCTCGGAACTGCTGGATGCGATCGTCCGGCTGCTGCGGTTGCTGGACCGGCCCGCCGACCGCAAGATCCTCGCCCCGCTGGTCAAACGGGAAATCCTCTGGCACCTGTTGCGCGGCGAGCAGGGCCCCGCCATCCGGCAGCTCGGCCTGGCGGACAGCGGACTGGCCCACATCAGCCGGGCGGTCCGGCAGATCCGAGAGCACTACGCGGAGTCGTTCCGGGTCGAAGACCTCGCACAGACAGCGGGGATGAGTGTGTCCGCATTCCACCGGAACTTCCACGCCGTGACGGGAATGAGCCCCATCCAGTTCCACAAGCGCATCCGCCTGCAGGAAGCCCGGTTGCTCCTGGCCAGCCGCCCCTCCGACGTCACCGGTGTCGGCCACACCGTCGGCTACGCAAGCTCCTCACAGTTCAGCCGCGAGTACCGCCGTATGTTCGGCGCGCCACCCAGCCAGGACGCGGTCCGTCTCCGGGCCAAGCCACCCGTACCCGCCGCAGCCCTGCCCTGAGAGTCGGCACTCGAGCGGCTCGCCGCCGAGCGGCGCAAGCGCCGTGCCGACTTGACGCGATCGCCTAAGACGTCATCTCATTTGGCAGCGTGGGTAGGCTGTCGGCCGTGGTGGGGATCGTTGAGCGGCTGGTGCCGGACGAGTTGTGGGAGCTGTTCCAGCGAGTAGTGCCAAAGGCGCCTGTGCGGCCGCAGGGTGGTGGCCGTCGTCGGCATGGTGACCGGGAGGTGCTGGCCGCCATCGTGTTCGTGGCCACGTCTGGCTGCACT
>NZ_JBEYRP010000058.1:0-22096 GCF_040704085.1 Streptomyces sp. NPDC047841 | reverse complement strand
CGCAGGGCGCGGACCGGCAGCCGCCCGCCGAGTTCGACAACCTCTTCCGCGGTCCCGGGGGCGGCGACAGCCCGGCCGCGCGCGCTTCGCTCCGCGAAGGCGACGCGCCGCCGCTACGCGGCGGATTCCGCGCAAGCGCGGAATGAGCCCGGAACTCCGTTCCGGGACTCGACCGCTGACGCGGTCGAGAGGAATCCGGCTCCGCCGGATTCCCGCCCGGCGCCGGGCCGCTCCGCGCCCCGCCCCCGGGTGGACGGCGTGCGCTCCGCGCCCGCCTAGGGCAGCAGCAGTAGGGGAAGGGGCCAACGCCGGTTGTGGGCGAGCAGGCTGACGGAGCGTCACCCCGCTCGCCCCTGCCGGGGCCCGAACCCCCAATTCGGGGACCGGCAAGCAGGAGACTACTGCCCCGACACTTCGCACGACAACAGAACCGTCAATCTGACGAACCTTCCCCAACCGTCATGCGTCATGACGCAGCATCGGGATAGAGTCTGGGCTCAGCACGCACCCCCTCCCCCGGCTCCCCGTTCACCACATGCACAGGAAATACCGGTCCGTCAGTTCCACTTCTGTCACCGGAAAACCACCACTCATCACCTCTGAATAGCCGAACAGAAAGCGGATCTCTGCATGCCCCCCATTGAACTGCGACCACATCAAGCAGAAGCCGTTGACGCCGTGGTGAATCACCTTCAGGACCCGCCCGCGGGACGCATTCCCCCGGAGGGACTGCGGACACAGGTAATCGCCGCTACCGGATCGGGCAAGACGCTGATTTCCGTGGAATCCGCGCGGCGACTGTCCGCGCGGCGCGTCCTGGTCCTGGTCCCGACGCGGGACCTGCTGACCCAGATGGCCGGCGCATGGCGTCGGGGCGGCCGGCGGGGCGCGATGGTCGGGGTGTGCGACCTGCGGGCCGAGGAGTCCGACGGCATCCCGTGCACCACCGACCCCGATGAACTCCTCTCGTGGGTGCAGGACCTGGATCAGGTGACCGTGTTCGCGACCTATGCGGCGGTGGGTCTGGGCAAGATCCAGCGGGCGCACAAGGCAGGGTTGCCAGTGTGGGACCTCATGATCGTGGACGAGGCGCATAGGACAAGTGGGGATGGTCTGAAACCGTGGGCGGCGGTGCACCATCAGGCGCGGATTCCTGCGGTGCGGCGGCTCTACATGACCGCGACGCCGCGCGTGTGGGAGGCCGAGGGTGAGCAGCCTCGGTTGGTGGCGTCCATGGACGAGGACTCGACGGTGTTCGGGCGTGTGGCGTACGAGCTGAAGCTGTCGGAGGCGATCCGGCGGGGGATCGTGGCGCCGTATCAGGTGGTGTGCCTGGACATCCGGGACCCCGAGCTGTACGCCGCTCTGGCCGAGGAAGCGGGAGGCTCGGACCGGGTGCGCGGGGCGCGGCTCGCGGCGCTCCAGACCGGGCTGCTGACGGCTGCGGCGCGGGAGCGGCTGCGCAGGATCCTGACCTTTCACAGCCGGGTGTCGGAGGCGGAGGCGATGGCCCGGGGCGTTCCTTCGGTGGCGGCCCGGCTCGCCGAGGACGACCCGGAGACCTTCCCTGCGGCGGAGCGGGTCTGGGCCAACTGGCTGCACGGGGACCACGCCCCCGGATACCGGCGTGAGGTGCTGGCAGAATTCGCTTCCGATTTCACCGGTCGTGGCCGGTCGGATATTCCGGCAGCGGTGCGTGTTCTCAGCTCTGTGAAGGTGCTGGGGGAAGGCGTTGATACGGCACAGTGTGACGCGGTCGCTTTCTGCGATGCGCGGGGGTCCATCGTCGACATCGTGCAAATGGTCGGACGTGCCCTGCGTCTGAGTCCCGGAGAGGGGAAATTGGCGTCTTTGGTGGTGCCGGTATTCCTCGGTCCGGATGAGGGTGTCGATGACCTTTTGACGTCGGATGCGTACGGGACCCTGGCGAAGGTGCTCGGGGCGCTCCGGGCGCACGACGCGGACACGATCGAGGCTCTTGCCGATCCACGGCAGCGCAGCGGACGCCGGGCCGGTGAAGAGGACTCCCAAGTTCTGCTGTCGGAGGCGGTGTCGGCGGGGACGACGCGGGCCAGGGCCAGGACGGTGAGGACCAGGGGCAGGATCAGGGCGCCGAGGGCCAGGACGAGGACGGTCACGACGAGGACGGGGACGGTGAGGGCGCCGGGGATGACGTGTGGGTGAGCCAGGCAGCGGCGGGCTTGCTGCGGTTCAGCAGCCCGCGCGATCCGGCGTTGGTGGCGCAGTTCGTGCGCCTGCGGGTGATCGACCCTGAGAAGACGTACTGGCGGCGCGGGATCGCGGCGGCCACCCGGTGGCGGCGGGAGAACGGCGGCGGGCAACTGCGGGTGCCGTACGACTACGTGATGGGCGAGAACAAGACCGAGGCCGAGGCTGAGAGTGGGGGCGAGGGGGAGAGCGGGGGCGGGTCGGCCGGCGCGGTCGCCGGGTTCCCGCTGGGGCGGTGGCTGGCCGACCAGCGTCGCTACTACAACGCGGGGACCCTGGAAGCCTCCCGCGTCAAGCAGCTCGAAGCGCTGGGCATGGTGTGGTCCCACTACGACGTCGCCTGGGAGGAAGGACTTACGGTCGCCCGGTCATGGGCCGCCGCACACTCGCACTTCCTCCCGCCGGTCCAGGCCGTGGGAGACGGCGGCTACCCCATCGGGGTATGGGCCAAGAACAGGCGAGCGGAGGCCCGCAGGACCTGGGAGAACGCCGAACGGCGCGCCGTCGGGGAAACCGTGCCCGTGGCCGCTGGGGAGCTACCGGAGAGCCGTCTGGCGGCGTTGGAGGCCATCGACCCGGGATGGTGCCCACTCGGGTGGGACGTGGCCTGGCAGCGCTGCTTCACCCTCGCCCGCACCCACGTCCGGGCCGGGGGCGCGCTCCTGGAGGTGGCCGGTGGACTCGTCGTGCAGGGCGAGGATCTCGGGGCGTGGGCCGTCGCGCAGCGGCAGGGGTGGGACAAGCTGTCCCCCGCGCAGCAGTGGCTCCTGGGCAGCACGCTCGGGCTGGAACCCGCCGGCTCCGGAGCGCGGCCGGCCAAGCTCACCGCAGACGGCAAGTGGGCGCTCAACCTCCGCGCGGCCCGGCAGTACCACGACCGTGAAGGGCACCTGCGCCCCGCGCGGAAGCACATCGAACGCCTGGACATCGACGGTCAAGCGGTCGACATCAAGCTCGGCACGTTCCTGGACAACACCCGCCGCCGGGCCGACAAACTCACCCCCGAACGACGCGCCGAACTCGACCAACTCGGCATGCGCTGGTAACCCAACCGGACACAGCAGGCGGCGGGCGCTCGCTGTCCCGCCACCCCTTCGTCCTCTTACACAGCCGTGACCCTACCCACGAACCCCCCGAAAACTGCGATGATCGAGACCACGGACCACCCCACGCCGGGCGAGGCCGCGCTCGCTCTGATCACCACGGCCGCGCTGGACGAAGCCGCCCGCAACGACCCCGCCGCAGACAGCCCGCCTCGGCCAACTGGGAGATCTACGACTGCCTGACCGCCGTGCTGGAGACCTGGCACACCGGCGGCACGCTGCGCGAGGACTCCCTGCGGCTCACCGAACACCTCGCGGCAGAGCTGTGCGCCTGCCTCTTCCAGCGATTCGGCCGCGACCCGGACCGGTTCGGCAGCTGGCTGTGCGACTTCGGCGACCAGATCGCCCGCACCCAGCAGCACGCACACCCCGCCGGCCCCACCGCGATCGAGATCCTGTCGGCCATCGCCGACGACCTCACCCCCAGCCGGAGAGGCCCGCCGGGACGGAACGGGAACGGCTCACCCGCCTCGCCGTGCCCTACCTGGGATACCCACGCCCCGGTCACGAGGTGGAAGACGCACGGGAGATCGCCGTCACGTTCACTCTGTGGGCAGGCCCGCAACTCGCCGCGCTGCTCGACCACGACTACAAGCGGATCAACGCCTACACCAGCGCCCGGAGCTGATCGGCGCGACACGCCACCCATGCGCTGCGCGGCAGAGTCGGCGCGATAGCGGTCGAGGCGGAACGGCTTCAGCTGAGGAGCGCGACCGGCAGGGGCCCGGCACCCGGCAGGCAGGTCGCCCCCCTCCCGTGCGATACCCGCCCGGGCGGGGAAGCATCGGGACGCCACGACGGCCGCGCGGGAGCAGGAACGGGTGACACCGTCGGACCGGCTGGTCGGCTGGAGGGTTCCGGGCCCGGGGGGCCAGACACCGCGTCGTGGGCGTCCAGACGCCGGCGCGGGTGGGGGATGGCGGTACCCGCTGTGTCATCCGAGGTGAAACCCCGGGGAAGGGGAATTCGTGTCGATCCCCTCACCGGACTCCACCCCGTCGCTGCCGCCTGTAAGACTGTTCGCGCAGGCCGCCGGACGAGCCCTGGAGTACGTGCACCGCCGTGGTCGGACCACAGGGCGCACCGTCGGTGGACGTGTCCCTGCACCCGGGTTTCGAACACAGCTTCCGCGGGTCGCAGGCGCGGGGAAGGCTTGTGGAGGCTTTGGGGGCGGATCCGGGCTTCGGCCTGGGCGGCGAGGGGTTCTTCCGCAATGGCGTCGCTGATGCTGCTGGTACCGCTTGCGTCGGACGGGAATTGGCTCTGGTGGGGTGTCTGGCTCGTCAGGTGGAAGCGTGCTGGTGGCAGCGTAGGTACCGGTTCCTGCCGGGCCGGGGCGGCCTCCCCGCGGACACCGACTGCACTGCGCTGGGCCACAGCGACAGCCCCGCTCCCACCTCGCCGAAGGTGACGGCGCGCGCCAGTACCTTCACCTGCCAGCCGCTCCGGACGAGCGCGAGAGCGGCGGCCAGGGGGCCGATCCCGCCACCGACCACGATCGCGGAGCGTTCCCCGGCATGGTCGCCGTGTCCTGCCTTGCCCATCAGAACCCCCCTCTACATCTGTAGTGGACGTCGGTCACTCTACACTTGTAGAGGTAGGGGTCGGCGCAGGGGAGGAAACCGGTGACTTACGCCACGTCGCGGCGGGAGTGGCTCGCCGACGCGGCGATCAGCACTCTGGCTCACTCCGGCATGCGCGGGCTCACCCATCGAGCCGTCGACCAAGCGGCCGGAGTGCCGGCAGGTTCGTGCTCGTACTACTTCCGCACCCGTCAGGAGCTCCTGCGCGCTGCTGTCGAGCGATTGGCCGAACTGGACATCACCGAGATCGACGAGCGCCCCGCCCTCACCGGGCCTGCGAGCATCGAGGAGATCGCCGAGGCCACGGCGAACCTCGTCGAGCGCTGGTGCACCGCTGGACGTGAACGCATGCTCGCCCGCTACGAGCTTGCCCTGGAAGCGCCCCGTCGTCCCGAGCTTCGTGAGGCCCTGCACACCGCGGGCAGTCGCCACCGTGCGGTGGCGGAGACCATGCTTGCCGCAGCGGGCGCAACCGCCCCGGCAGCACACGCCAACGCGTTCGTGGCCTGCCTGGACGGGATTCTCTTCAACCAGCTGACCGCGGCAGCCCCACATCGGCTCAGCCCCGAGCAGTTGCGCCAAAGTCTCCTCAACGTGATCCACGCCTGCGCCGGACCCCAGCGTCCCTGATCCCCGGTGTTCAGCGGGCGGCCCACAGCGCGCCGCGATGGCGCGAATCGTGGGATGGACGTCGTTGACGCCATCCCGGCCGGCGGCACCCTCCCCGAGGCGCCGGTGAACTCGTCGTCCAGGGCGAAGATTTCGGGGCGTGGACGGCATCGCAGCGGCAGGGGTGGGACAAGCTCTCCTTCGCGCAGCAGTGGCTGCTCGGCAGCACGCTCGGCCTGGAGCCCGCCGGCCCCGGGGCCCGGCCCGTCACGCTCACCGCAGGCGACAAGTGGGCGCTCAACCTGCGCGCGGCCCGGCAGTTCCATGACCGCGAGGGACATCTGCGCCCCGCGCGGAAGCACATCGAGCGCGTGGACATCGACGGCGAGGCGGTCGACATCAAGCTGGGAACGTTGCTGGACAACAGCCGGCGGCGGCCCGACAAGCTAAGCGAGGAACGGTGGGGGGAGCTGGACCAGCTCAACGGTGGGGGGAGCTGGACCAGCTCGGGATGCGCTGGTAACCCGACCGGGCACCGAAGGGGTGACGGGCAGCGGTGACTGGGCACGCCAGTTGCCGCTGTGCACTTCACCTGGCCACATCTGCGCTGAGAGCCAGTAGTACACGGGATTCGTCTCGCGCTGCTGCAAACCACTCAGCCGGGGAAAAGCTCCGGACATCCCGTCGTCCGGGGCGGAGCGGTGTCGGTGGGGAATCCGCAGTGTGTGGGACCGGTTTCGCACGCGTGAGCGTCGACGCCGTGTGTGGGCGGTCTTGGCTCGTTATGTCGTGGTGTGAATGATCTGGGGGGCATCAGGCGGACGTTTTCTGGGCTCGCGGGGAAGTTCGTGGCGTGCGTCGGGGGGGCAGACGCCGTGGCGATTGCGTGAGCCGGCCCCAGGGTCAGCTTGCGCGACAGCCCGGAGGAGAGAATGTGGCGAAACGTCGTGAGGTCCTTGTGGCGGCTGCCCTTCGTGTTGGCCGCGGGACGGGCAGGCAGCGCTCCGGCTCAGGCGAGCGATGCCCGTGCCGCCGCCTCTGCTTACAGGCTCTTCGGTGAGGGGACCGGCGACTGGGCAAAGCACTTCCCGTTCGCGCCGGACCTCTACCTCGACCGGAACTACGCGTCCGTCTACGAAAGGTGGAACGTCCAGGGGTCCGGCGACGGGTATTCCATCAAGAACACCGGCACGGCTTGTGGGCCATGGACCAGGACGGACAGGTGCTCGGCGCCTCGGAGTTCAACACCGACAACGCGGTCTGGTCGATCGACCGGGCAGCGATGGGGTCTTCACCATCACCAAGCGGGGTCAGGACTTGGTGTGACCGAGGCCGAGCACCACGTCAAGCTGAAGCCCGCCGGCGGTTCGCCGGAGCAGCTCTGGAAGTTCGAACAGGCCGTCGGCTGACGCCTGTCGCCCGGGGGCGGTCTGGGGGCCCGGCCCCGAGCACGTCCGCCCGGGGGCGGGTCTGGGGGCCCGGCCCCGGGCACGTCGGGCAGAGCGGACGCGGCAGCGCCGGCGAAGCGGGCGACGACTTGTGACCCTCGGTGTCCGCAGTCCCGCAACGTCAGGGCGGCCGGGCCCGGGGTGTGCCCATCCGGCCGCCCTGCTGTCGCGGGGGTTAGGGATGTTCAGGTCGGAGCCGGGCAGGTCCGAGGTGGTGGCGCGGACGGTGGCCGTGCCCTTGGTGTCAGCGGTGAACTTCCAGTCAGCGGTGCCGTCCGGACCGGTGGTGGCCTGCCCGTGCCCGCTGGGCTCGCCGTGGGTGCCCGCTTCGGCGAGTGCGACCGTGACTCCGGGAATCCGGGCGCCGGAGAGCTGGGCGGTGACCGTGACAGTAACCGTTACCTTCGTCCCGGCCGGGGCCTGGGCCGCCTTCGGTGTGACGGCCGGCTACGAGGTTCCCGGCGATCCGGGCACGCCCGAGGGCGGGGGCTGCCGGAGATGCTGTACGCGGAACTCAATCCGGAGGGGTGACGAACGCCGGGTGGCTCAGTACGCGGAGTTGACGTTGTCGATGGAGCCGTAGCGGTGGGCGGCGTAGTTGGCGGCGGCGGTGATGTTGGCGACCGGGTCGGTGGAGCTGTTGGCGGTGCCGGCGACGTGGAATGCCTTGAACGTGGGGTCGATGACCTGGAGCAGGCCCTTGGAGGGGATGCCGTTCTTGGCGTTGACGTCGTAGTTGTTCTGGGCGTTGGGGTTGCCGCTGGACTCGCGCATGATGTTGCGGTGCAGGCCCTCGTAGGTGCCCGGGATGCCCTTGGCCTTCATGATGGCCAGGGACTGCTTGATCCAGCCGTCGAGGTTGTTCGCGGCACCCTTGGCACCGGCGGGGGCCTTGGAGGCGATGGCGGGGGCGGCCTTGGGGGCCTCGGCGGCGTGGGCGGTGGCCGGCGTCAGCGTCAGGGCCGCGGCCGCGGCGCCGGTGGTGACCAGGCCGGTGACGGCCAGGTTGCGCAGACGGGCGAGGCGGGACGCAGCGGTGATCGCGGTCATGGGGGGTCTCCTACGGGACGTCTTTGAGGCGCCGGCCGGATCGTCCGGTCGCGGCCTGTCGGGCGTCGGGGCGAGGCCCCGCACGGCGCGGCGAGCAAGGGCGGTCCCGGCGATCCCGCCCGGCCCGGCCCGCTGCTTGCGGCGACGAGAAACATGGTTAGCGACCGTGAGAACGGGAAGCAAGACTGTGACCTACTACCCAAGGGCGTAGAAATAGCCCCAATTCGGTCATTCCGTGGCTTTCTGGCGCGTCAGACGCTGTGCGGCTCTACGATCCCGCTTAGGACGTGACCTGCCTCTCGTGGGTGGCGTCACGCGGAGAGCCGGAAAAATCAGGCCTCCGGCCGGGCTTGCTCCACCCGGAAGAGGACAGCGTGCAGCCCGGACACGCGTACACGTGACCGGTCCAGTCCTCTCCAGGGGCGACTGCGGGACGCTGATGCGGGCCCGGCGGGCCCGCCGGCAGGGCCCGCGTACTTCCCGGCCCCGGCCGGCGAACCGAGCGCCGTCGTGGCGGGCGGAGCGGTCCACTCCCGGGCAGGCCAGAGGCTGCTTGCCGCAGGCGCCGACGGTGCCGCAGGCACCGCCGGCCAGCCACTCGTACACGGCCACACCAACCGGGACAGCCCGCGCCGCACAGCGGGGTCGGGCAGGGTGATTTTGTCCGGCCCCGCTGTCGTCGGGTCAGCTGCAGTCGAGCGTCTCCTGCCGAAAAGCCGGCTGGGGCAGGGCGGCGCCGTCCTGGCGGGCGGGTCGTCGGTGGCAGCCCGTCCGGCACGAGCCTGAGGGCTTATTTATCGGTGGAGCAGGGGTCGCAGCAGGAGGGGGCCGGTTCGATGCAGATGGTGACGGTGTCGGTGTTGTCGGTGGTGCCGGGGTCCTTTTCGCTGCCGGTGGCGGTGGCGGTGTTGCCGGTCTGGCCGGCCTTGGTGGCCTTGGTGGCCTTGGCCCGCAGTACGAGGGTGGTGGCGGCGCCGTCGGCCAGGTCGCCCACGGCCCACTGCCCGGCGGCCGGGTCGTGGCCTGCGGGGCCTTCGGCGGACAGGAAGGCGAGGCCGTCGGGAAGCGGGTCGGTGACGGTGACGCCGGTGGCGTCGTTCGGGCCGGCGTTGAAGACGGTGATGCGGTAGGTGACCGTCTGGCAGTGCGCCCCGGCCGTCGGCGAGCGCGTCGACGCAGTCGTGGATCACGGGGTGCGTTAACCGTTCGGCGTCCAGCATCCGCCTCTCCCTTTTTTCGGCCGTGCCGGTGGGCTGCGAGGCTGCCGGCATCGCAGGTGCTCGCGGGCGCGCGGATGCCCAAGACCGGTGGGATGTTCCCCTGGGACGGAAAGCAATCGTCAGCCAGGGCCCCGCGCCTTGGGAGGGCAGCACGTTTCCAGGCGGCGCGGCCCGAGGCTGCGACGGGCTGTGGTTGCTCCGCCTGTCTTGACCTGGCGGTGGGCGAAGACGATGTGCCGTGTCCGCAGTACGGCCGCCGGGGCGAGACGCGCCAGGGCTGGAAGGGCTTGAAGGGCTTGAAGGGCATGGTGCCGGCCGTCACCCGCCAGTGCGGCGGTGGTGAAAGGGCCATGCCTGCCTTGCCGGTGAGCCGGTCGGGTATCCGGCCACGGCCGTCAGCGCCTCGGTGCCGTCGTGCGGACGTCGAGGCTCTCCGCTGATCCTTATAAGGACGTGGCCCGTGCCGGTCGCAGCAGGACGCCGTCGGAGGCTGGTCGGTGCCGCCGCCCGCGGCTGCGGCGGGCGTGGCTTCGGGCCAGAGTCCTGGGGGCCGCAGCTGCTGGGGGCGGCAGCTGCTGGGGGCGGCAGCTGCCGGGGGTGCAGGTCGTCGCGTATGCGCAGGTAGCGGACGGGGTGGCGGTAGCGGGCCTCGTCCACCGCGGTGTCCCCGGCGAACTCGGCCACGGCGTCGGGCGCGACCGGCCGGTGGCCGATCGCCTCGCGGGTGCCCCACCCGGCGAATTCTCTGTCCGGTGCAGCATGGTGACCTGCAAGAGGCCACCCGTCAGCTCAACCGATGACCGCCGCTGCGGTGTCCGACAGAATCCGGTTGGTCGCTGAACGGGTCGGCCCGGGATTGTGTCCACCGGAGACGTCGCCGTTCCACTACTCGGTGATACCGTATAGTGGTACTCGGTATCACGTAGTACCGGCAAGGTTGAGGAGCGCCCGCGATGGACGACCTGACGGAGATGCTGAAGGGCACGCTCGAGGGGTGCGTGCTGGAAATCATCGGCAGCGAGGAAACCTACGGGTACGCCATCACCCGCCGGCTGAACGAGCTCGGCTTCGCCGACGTCATCGAGGGGACGGTGTACACGATCTTGCTGCGGCTGGAGAGGAACGGGCTCGTCCAGGTGACGAAACGGCCGTCCGGGGTCGGTCCGCCGCGCAAGTTCTACACGCTCAACGAGGCCGGACGCGACGAACGCGCGAAGTTCTGGGCGAAATGGCAGTACCTCTCATCGCGCATCGACAAGCTCAGGGAGGGCGGGAGATGAACTTCTGGGAGAAGGTCACAGGCAGCGATCTCACCAGGCAATGGAAGGCGTTCGAAGCCCGGGCCGAGGACCTGCCGGACGACTACCGGGCGGCGTGGGGACGGATCGTCGCCCACCTCTTTCCGTACGGGGACTTCACCGGCCGCAGCCTGACGCCGGTCCTGGACTCCGCCCTGGGGCTGCTCGAAGTGTCGGCGGCGGACGGGCAGAGCGTCCACGAGGTGCTCGGTGACGACGTGAGGGGCTTCTGTGCGGCGCTGGCCGGCGGAGCAGGGGCCCGGACTTATCGCGACCGGTGGCGCGAGCAGCTGAACAGGAACGTCGCAAGGAAATTGAGCCGGCTGGGAGGCTGACGTGAGCATCCAGGACATCATCGAGGGCAAGAAACAGTGGCGGGCGCACGTGGCCCGGGTCAAGGCACTCCCGCCCGACTACCAGATCGTCTACAAGGAGATGCAGAAGTACCTGTTCAAGGTCGGACCGGTCAGCCTGTCCGACGGGTCCCTCCTCCCCGCAGTCGTCGACTTCTTCGAGGGGGGCGTCGCCGAGGGCAAGGCAGTTTTGGAACTCATCGGCACCGACGTCGCCGCGTTCTGCGACGACCTGATCAAGGACGTGCCCACCTACGCGGATGCCTACCAGGAATCCCTCAGCGGGGAATGCGGCGCGGCCGGGAAGTGACAGCCGTGTTCTTCCGCGCCGTTCTGGGACCGTTGCGTGTGCCGGGGGAACAACGGGGGTTCTCCAGGGCGTCCGGCCCGAACGGCATGAGCACGGCCGGCACCGGCAGGAGCAGAGCCATCACGACCATGACGCCTCCCGGTGGAGCACTGATCACGGGAACGCGGTGGCGGTGACTTCTCATCGAGGTCGGTCCGAACGGGACAACGGCGCTCGTCGGGGCGACGCGAGAGCGTGTAGGCCGTTCGGGTGGCATGTGGCCCGCGTGAGGTCCTCGTCATCGGATCGAAGGTCCCACAGCACGGGGCCTGCGTGAGAGGACCAGGCGGGCGACCCTGACGGCGCGGGACGCAATCCGGTTCTGTGCCTCCAGCGGGGCCCGGCTGCCGCGGAGCGCGGCGGCCGGCGGCGGTACGGCGACGCCATGCGCCGGGCCCAGGCGTACCGGGGTCCGGCGAGCCCGCGAGGCGGATCACGGCCCTGGGAATGCTGCCGGCCGAAGCGGAGCGGACCGGCGAGACGGCGAGGCCGGCCGGTCCGCTTGATCCCGGTCAGCGCGGTGTGAGCCCTGCAGCACGCGTGCGCCTGCCCTGCCGCCCGCCGGGGCGGGACGGAACCTGTGACTGAAGTCCAGGGCGATGTCCAGGGCCAGGAAGTTCCGTCCGCTGCCGGTGCGAGCGCGCAGCAGGATGCGCAGCTCGGCCACCGGAACCGCTTCGGGGAGCTGGAGGTTCCATGTCTGCTGCCACGGTCCGGCAGCCGGCCTGAGGTCACCCGAGAGTCGTGCGCCCAGGCTCCCGAGCAGGTCACGCAGTGCGTAGTTCCTCTCGAGCATCTTCACCGGCCCGTACTTCATGATCACGTTGCAGGTGACCCGGGACAGGTCGACGGGCTCTTTGAGGCGGCCGTTCATCTCCCAGCAGACCCGGTGCCCCAGCCAGGGCAGCGCCGGGGTCAGCCTGACGGCGAGGCCGTCCAGGACGTAGGTGTCGTCGCTGACGTCTTCCACCAGGCGGATGCTCATCTCACTCCTCACCCGTTCGCGAGCCGGGAAAGCGCCCGGCAGACAGCCGCAGGTAGCGGACTGAGAACACACCGGCGGACACAAAACCGCAGGCAAAACGGCCAGGGAAGACAAAGGGGCGGCCGCACGGACACCGGCTGCCGCTCCCCCGGCATCCCAAACCGGCACAGCCGCAGGGACGTGACCGCCACGCACATGGGCCAAAATGGGACCCCGGCCCGATTCCGGCGGGCCGGGGCTCCACAGTGAGCGGTCGGCCGCGGCCTAGTACTCGTCGTGGTGACGCTTGACCACACGGAAGCTGGCCACCACACCGTCCTCGATGTCGATGCCCTCGGTGCAGCCCGGCTCCACGCCGTAGCTGGAGCTGTGCGGACCGACGGTGGCGATGGGAGCACCGTTGTCACACACGGCCCCGCGGAAGACCTCCACAGCCTTGCGGCTCTCGTTGCGGACGTTCAGCGTCTTCGCGCCCAGACCGCTCACCACGGTGATGCAGTCACCGGGACGCGCGGAGTAGGACCGCTCGTTGACCTGGATACGGCCCTCTTCCTCGCCCCGCCCCTCGTTGTCCTCGTCCCTGTCGTTGTTGCCCCGGCCCTTTTCGCCCCGGCCCTCGTTGTCCTTGCCGTAGTTGCCCCGGTCCTCGTTGCCCTTGCTGTTGTTGCCCTCGTTGCCCTTGCCGTTGCCGTTGCCGTTGCCGCCGGTCACGGCGGCAACGGCGGCCGGGGCCTCCTGGGCCACCGAAGCGGAAGCGGCCGAGGCATAGGTGATGCCGGTCGCGGCCAGAGCGGCGGCAGCCGACACAGCGGCGGTGACCACGGTCGTACGGAGCTTCATCTCACGATCTCCTGTCGCACAGAGAGACGCCGACCCGTCGGCCGGCTCACGAACGAACTTACTCATAACCGGCACGACGGGCATATCGGAGATCAGGGATCCAGCTCCGAACAGGGTATTCTCGGGCCTTTCACCCTCAGCTGACAGCACATCACATGGGCCACCAAAAAAGCAGATTGACATATTATTAGGCTTTCCAGGTGACATCCTGACACCTCCTCACCCCCGACACCACGGCGCGTCGCTGCGGACCCAACGAACCCCGCCGTGCTAGACGAGGCCACACCCGAGCCTGCCGACACGCCCCACAACCCGGCAGCAGAACGCAGAACACCCCGGACACACCCCGCCTCCGCCACCATGCACAGACGGACGAACCAGGACAGCAGCCGAAGCCCTCCAGCCACCCGCACACACGACACCCCCGCCCGCAGACACGCCGCGGCCAGCCGCCCGGCACATCTCCGGATCCATGAACCGGCACCCGGCACCCGGATCCGACGCCAGGCCGCCCCCCCCCAGCGACAACAGCGGCCCAGCAAGGACCGACAGCACCCAGCCACACACCCTGAACGTCTTCGGCCACCCCCGCCGACCCGCCCCCCACAACCCGGAGGAAGAACAGCCTCCCAGCCAGACCCCCCTCACGACATGGCGCAGACACCCGCAGGAGCCCCCCCACCACCACCCAACCCGAACAGCCCCAGCAACCACCCGGGCCCGGCCGACGGCACGCACTCCAGCCCACGGCGCAACAGCCCACCACACGGCCGACAGACCCCTGCGGGCACCACGCGGACCAGCAGGTCCGGCCCGAAGCGCGCAAGGCCGGACAGCGGACGGCGATGGCCGCCGAACCCGCCGGAAGCGACCGCGAGGAACCGGCAGGACAGCACAGGCACGGACCCGGGCGCGGCGGCCGCCCGAGGGACCGCACAGACGGCAACGCAACGACACACAAGCCCAACCCAGCCGGACGGAACACCCCAGACCGGCACACCACGACGACCCACACACGACCCGACAAAGAACACGACACACCACCACAGACAGGAACACACCAACACAGCCACACAGACACGAACCCACCAGACCACCACAGAACGACACGGAACAGCGCGGAGCGGCGCGGACGAGAGGCGACGCGGCGGAGGACACAGCGGCCGACGCGGCGGCGGGCGCAACGGGCCCGGCGCGGCACGGACGGCCGCGCGACACGAGCACAACGGACCGGACACGGCCGCAAGACACAACACGGCAAACGACCCGACCCCCGACACGACAGACAGACAGACAGACAGGCGGCGGACGCCACCCGGAACGAACGGACAGCGGTCAAGTACCACACCGACGACACGGCCGGACAGGCGAGGGGCGGCACGCGGAACGGACGGACAGCCGTCAAGTACCGCACGGACAACACGGCCGGCACGGACGGACACGGCCGGGCCGCCACGAAGCCACGCAGCCCGGCTGCAAGCCTCCGGACGGCCAGGGACCGGCGCGGCGCAGTGGGCGGGACGGCGGACCGTCGACGGGCGGCCGCAGGCCGGGCGCAGGCGGCCAGGGGCGCGGGCGGGGCCACCGGCCGAACGGCGAGAGGCGGCCTCCGAGCACGGCGCCGCATGGCCGCAGCAGGCGGGAGTGCGGGGCGGGAGCGCGCGGTACGGACGGGCGTCGCCGGGCACCGGCACAGCGAGCGGACTGGGAGCGCGGGCCGGAGCGAGACGGCGCCCGGCGAGGCCGGGTCCTTCCGCCTCCGGGCCACCGAGGCCGTGCGGCGGGCCCAAGCGGCTCCGTGACCGACGCCTCCGCCGGTGGCACGGCAGCGATGGTGCATCCTAGTAGTCGGTGAGATCCGCGATCACGTCACAGTGCGGATCACCGGAAGACCGATGAAGATGCTCGTTCGCCAGGAACGCCGAGGACACCAGAGAGCCGAGCAAGCCGGGCCCTGTGTGGCTGATCAGCACGTCCACACCATAGGTGCGGTCCCGCTCAAGTGAACGGAAATACAGGCGCATAAGGTCGTCGCCCGTGATGACCGCGCCGATGAACAGCGGCTTCCACGACACATGCGTGGTGACGAAGGAGCGGACGAGATCGAGCAGACGGCCCGTGGCCTTCTGCTCGATGTCTGGTTCGGGAGAATTCACATCTTGGCCCATGCCGACCGGCATCGTAACGGCCGTCCGTGGTTTTGCGCGTGTACTGCACGACCACCGTTGCGCGGGCACCCGACAGCAGCGAAGCAGCGAACACGTCATGGCGGCAGTGAGCGTCATGATCTTCTTCATGCAGGCGAGCACATCATCAACTGCCCGGTAGATGACAGGCACCTATCAGAAAAAATGCCCACCGAGCAGTGCGTCGGGTCCTGTTGGCCAGCAGCCTGTCAGGGGCGCGGACCAGCAGGACCCGCCCACGCATATGGCGAGCCGACGGGAGCGGGAACGGCGCCGGACGGGCGGCGGCTTCGGTGAGGGTAGGGCGCCGTGCGTAGCCTGGACGCGTCGGCGCGCTGCTCCAGGCGCTCGCGCTGCTCCGGCGAGATGTGCGGCGGGGCCGGGTGGACCATCGGAACCATTGTGCTTCGACGGGTTCGCCGCCCTCCACTCTCGCCGTCTCCCTCGCCTGCGGGGGCGCTCGCGCGGCCCACGTCCCGACAGGCGCTCTGGCGACTTCGCCCGCCGCCCCGGGGCCTCGAAGGATGCGAACCGCCGGCGCCCCGGGGTTGTCGACCTCTGGCCTTCGGGCCAGCGGCGCCGTTGTCTGCGGGCAGGGGCGCGCCCCCCGATTCACTTGTTCACCGTTGTGCGGGTTCCTGAATGTGCTGAGGCACGGCAGACCTGGCTGGGGCGTTAATGGAGCACCGCGCCCCGCCCTTCCCGGCCAGGCGCGGCGCCCCGCGTGTTCGGTTTTCGGAAAACGAGGGTACCGGCCCGGTCAGGGCCGGGCTCCCTCATCGCGTTCCGCGGGTGCCCCACGCCGGGGGACGTAGGGCACCGGCCGTGGCGTGGGGGTCAGCGGAGGCCGAGGGCACGGGTGACGGTCTGGGTGACGCCGTCGCCGTTGCGCTGCTTGGCAGTGACGCGGAAGGACACGTAGTCGGCCCGGGAGGGGGCGTGCAGCAGAGTCTGCCAGGTGTCCTTGTTTCGCTTCAGGTCCTGCTGGTGCCAGGTCACTCCGTCGTCGTAGGAGATGTCGAGGCGGACCGTGGTGACGGTGTCGTCGGTGGCGGTGCTGCCGAGGACGACGGGCTGGACGGAGAACAGCGAGGTGCGCTTGGCGCGCCCGGCGAGGTCCACGTCCGTGCCGTAGTCGAGCTGGACGAGTGGGAGGGCCTGGTCGTCGGCGGTGCCGGAGTGGAAAGTCCACTCGGTGTGGGTGGTCCTGGAGTACGGCAGGAGGTCGCTGTCGGACCGGGTGTCGGCGACGAGCCGGTACGGAAGTGTCTGCGACGGCAGGTCGCCCACGCCGAAGTCCGGGCGGGCTCCGTTCCGTACCAGCAGGGTGTCCCCCTGGTAGAGCGCGAAGCTGCGTGTCATGAGGTTGGTGTCGCCGCTGTGGGCGGATCCTCCGTCGCCGAAGCCCGCGAGCGTGCCGCCTATGGCGTTGCCGACGCGGTGCGGCACCTCGAAACCGACCATGCGTGGCCGGACGACGGGTCCGAACCAGTGCTCGTCGTGGACGCTGCCGGGCTGGTAGCCGACGACGTCGGTGAAGGTCGACCAGCCCTCGATGGCCGCGTACTGCTGCCACTTGACGCCGTTCCCGGTGGACACCCAGTCGGTGCGGTGGCCCGCGGCGACCGGCTCGCGCGGGAAGGGCGGCACGCGTGTCATGCCGAACCCTGCGTAGGGGTAGGCGGCCGGCCAGTACTCGTACGGCGGGCTGTCCTCGCGGCTCTCCGTGACCTGCTTGCCGGCCGGCGGGGCGAAGGTGTTGTCGATGCGCGCGAGATGGCCGGGATCGGTCTTCGCGGACGGGTCGTCCGGCACGCCTCCCTGGTGGTAATCGGCCAGGTCGTACAGGTAGGCGGGCGAGGGGTGTGCCTGGACGGACAGCTTCAGCCGGTTGCGGCTCGCGTCGTGGATGCTGCTGATCAGATCCTCGCCCTCGTCCTGGGTGAGCGAGGTGACGGGGAGTTGTCCGGCCGTCCTGCCGTCCGGGTCGCCGTACCAGTCGAGTCCGCGGCCGTCGCCGTCGTTGACGACGAGGAGCATCGCCGCGCCCGCGGTGTGTGCCGCGGCGGCCTGGTCGGTGGCGGTCACCTCGGCGCTGTGCCGGACGACGACGGCCTTGCCGCGGGCGTCGACGTTGGCGTACTCGGCGGTCGTGCCGGTGCCGGCGAAGACGGCGTCGACGTGGGTGGTGCCGTCCGGGAAGGGGTGGCTTCCGGGTTGTGTCAGCAGGGTGTCGTCGAGGGTGTGCCCGCCGCGGTAGGTGATCTTCAGGGGGGTTTGCTTGGCGCGGATGCGGGTGGTGAAGACGAAGCTGCCCTTCTTCACCCGTCCCTTGGTGGGCAGCGCCCACAGGCTGTCGTAGGCGGGCGAGGGCATGAGGATCTCGTGCAGGGCCTGTCCGTCGCTGGGTGACGGGGTGTGCGAGGTGAAGGAGCGGAACAGGTCGATCCTGCTGGTGGTGACGGATGTGGGCTTGGGGGTGTCCACCTTGATCCGGCGGATGCGTGAGGCGTCGAGGACGACGTCCTGGTCGCCGGACAGGTCGAGTTCGGGGTCGGTCAGTACGGCGTAGCCGAGGGAGTGGGGGCCGTGGCGTCCCTCGACGTCCAGGGTGGAGACGATCGTGTACGAGCCGGGGGCCAGGCGGGTGGCGAGCGTTCCGTTCGGCACCCACATGATGGTGGTCCGTCCGTCCGCGCCGGTGATCTCGACATCGTTGTCTACGGGCTTGCCGTGCCGGTCCTTGAGGTGGACCGTCAGGTCGTACTTCTCGGACTCGACGGACATCCCCACGACCGTGTGGACGGCACCCGTCGCGGAGCGGGCGACGACCTGTGCGCCGTACTGTCCCGGCGCCAGCCCCTTCGGGTCGGCGAGGAGACCGACCGTGGAGGTGCCGTGGGCCGGCACGGTGACGTGGGAGGCGGCCGGTGTGAACACTCCGGCGGGCGAGGTGCCGGGGTCGACGGAGAGGGCGAGCGTGACGGCGTGGTCGGTGGTGTTGCGGTAGGTGAGGTGCCGCTCGACCGGCGCGTGCCGGTGGTCCGCCGACCAGCGGACGAGTCCGGCGTCCACCGAGCCGCTGGCGATGATGTGGTCGTTCAGGTAGGCGGCGGCGACGTCGACACGGCCGGCGCCTGCCTGGTAGGGGCTGTAGGCGGGGGTCGGCGCGCTGGTGCTCATCAGCGCGTTCTTGATGTCCGCACCGGTCCACTGCGGGTGTTTCTGGGCGAGCAGGACGGCCGCGCCGGCGACGTGCGGGGCTGCCATGGAGGTGCCGCTGTCGGTGCGGTAGTAGCCCTCACCGCCTTGCGAGTACTGCGACCGCGCGGCCAGTACGTCGACGCCGGGTGCGGTGATGTCGGGCTTGAGGCCGTCGTCGTTCTGCCGCGGCCCGGTGCTGGAGAACCCGGCGAGCTGGTCGGAGGCGTCGACCGCGCCGACAGTGAGGGCGGCGTCGGCGGTACCCGGTGAGCTCACGCTGTAGGGGTTGTTGCCGGTGTTGCCCGCGGCGATCACGAAGAGGGCCCCGGTCTCCGCGCTGAGCTGGTTGACCGCCTGGCTCAGGGGGTCGTCCTGGGTGTGCCAGACCGGTGTGCCCAGGCTCATGTTGATCACCTTGGCGTGCTCGGTGCGGGCCGCCCACTCCATGCCCGCGATGATCTGTGACATCGCGCCGGAGCCGGAGTTGTCGAGCACCTTGCCGACGAGCAGGTCGGCATCGGGGGCGACACCTCGTTCCTTGCCACCGGACGCGGCGCCGGTTCCGGCGACGGTGGAGGCGGTGTGGGTGCCGTGGCCGTTGCGGTCGATGACGTCCTCGCCCGGGACGAAGCTCCGGGTACCGATGATGTGCGGGGCGAGGTCGGGGTGGGTGGTGTCGACGCCGGAGTCCAGTACGGCGACCCGCACCCCGGCGCCGGTGCCGCCGGCGGACCAGGCCCGGGGGGCGCCGATCTGCGCAGTGGTGTCGGCCAGGTCGGCGTGAGCCTTGGCGTCGAGCCACACCTTGCCGACGCCGGCGGTGAACGACGGGGTGGTGGTGCCGTCGGCGGACCGCTGGGCGTTGGAGTTCGCGGTGGCGGTGAGGGCCGTCCAGAAGGCGGCGGCCTTCCTGTGCTGGGTGTGGACGGCCTGCGCCCGGATGGCGGGGAGCTGCGCGGTGGTCCGGGCGCCCGGCAGGTCGGTGCCGTTGCCGGTCCTGGCCGTGGCGGTGCCCTGCGCGCGGGTCATGATCAGGGGCAGGGCGCTGATGTGTGCGTCGTCGTAGCCCTGGGCGATCAGCTGGGTGACGTTGAAGAGCTGCCGGTCGAGTCTGCCGGTCGCGATATAGGCCATGGCTTCGTCCGGGTACACATACGTGTCACCGTTCTCCACGGTGACCCGCACCGAGCCGGCGGCTCCCGGTGGGCGCTGGACGCCTTGCACCGACACGGCGTTGCCCGGTCCCCGGGTCACCGTGACCTGGTCGCCGGTGATCAGCGTGATGGTGAGGGGCGCGCCATGCGGCTTGCTGTGTTCCGTCGGGGAGACGGCGGCAGTGGCTGGGGGATCGGCGCCGTGGGCTGCGGTCGGAACACCGAGGGCGGCAACGAGCAGCGCAGCGGCTGATGTTGTACATATTCGAGAAAAAGGGACGGGCACATGTCCTCCATGATCGTGATCGCTCGAATCCGACCATCCTCCGACAGACATGTAAAGCACTTGGATAGCTGGTGTTAACACGGCACGGGTTGATCCGGGGGTGTGGCCTGGGCGGGGCCGGGGTTTGTTCGGTCATCCGCACACGCGTGGGAGCGTGTCATGCCCGGCGAGCCGAGTGCGGTCACGTCTTAGTAATCTCCAGGTGGTGCGGGACGGCGGTGTCCTGCGGCGGCACCGCCGAAGCCGGGCTGTATATGCGGTCGGCGAGACACTGCGGCACGCGCTCTGCGATCTGCCGCTTGTCCGGCACGACCGTCGTCAGGGCCGGGTTGGCGTAGCCGGCGTCGTCGATGCCGTCGAAACCCATGACCGCCAGATCCTCCGGGACGCGCGGACCCCGGAAGCGAGGACGTTGCCCTGGCCGGCCGCGGCCATCGCGGTGACGTCCAGGACGATGTGCATGTCATCGCTCACCGTGCGGCCGCCCGGGCCGGGCGGCGGTCGAGCTCGCTGTCGAGGTCCTGTTCCTCGGCCGCGGCGGGCGCGTAGCCGTTCCACTTCTCCAGCGCCGCCCGGGCCTGCTCGGCCGGGGTGAGCAGGGTCTCGGCGAGCCGGACCTCATGGCGGGCCCGACCAGGGCGGCCCGGCTGCGGCCGGTCGGCCGGCGCCGCCCGCCGACGTGTGTCCGGATCCGTGGGACACACGTCTGCTCGGACACTTCTCGCCACGGCATCGATCAGAGAGCGTGGAGGTGAGTCGAAAGCGACAGAAATTTCGACCTTCCCCTTTTGGAGACACAGTGCCCGAAACGATCGCCGGGATCACGGTCCCGGACACCGCCCTGGTCCGCGAGGCCACCGAGCTGGTGCGCCTGGCCGCCGACGACACGCTGTTCCACCACTCCCGCCGCGTGTTCCTCTGGGGCATGCTCAAGAGCGCCGCCCGGAACCTGGAGGTGGACCCCGAGCTCGCCTACGTCGGCGGCCTCTTCCACGACCTCGGGCTGACGGACGACTACCGCACGAAGGACCGCCGCTTCGAGCTCGACGGGGCCGAGGCGGCGTACGCCTTCCTGCGCGACCACGGCCGAAGCGAGGAGGAGGCGCGCAACGTCTGGTTGGCGATCGCGCTCCACACCACGCCGGAGGTTCCCCTCCACCTCGCTCCGGAGGTCTCCGTGGTGACGCTCGGCGTCGAGACCGACGTCCTGGGTCTGGAGCTGGAGCAGATCACCCCGGATCAGCGTGCGGAGGTCACGGCCGCCCACCCGCGACCGGATTTCAAGAACCGCATCCTCCAGGCCTTCTACGAGGGCATGGCCGACCGGCCCGACACCACCTTCGGCACCATGAACGACGACGTCCTCGCGCACTTCGACCCCGGCTTCCAGCGCAAGGACTTCGTGCGGATCATCCAGACGAACGCGTGGCCCGAGTGATCTGATCCTCGCCCCGAGTGACCTGACGCCTTCGCCCGGCAGCCTCTGGCCGGGCCGAGCCGGTCTCCGCCGCCGCACCGCCGGGCCGAGCCGGCCCACCGGGCCGGGGAAGTCCGCCCTCCCGGACGGATGTCCTGGTGTTGACCAAGGAAAGGAGCCGTCAACCGCATGGCCGTCCACCGTGTTGCCTTCCTCGTGTTCGACGGTGTGAAGATGCTCGACGTCTCGGGCCCCGCGGAGGTGTTCGCCGAGGCCAACACCCTCGGTGCCCGCTACTCGCTGTGTTACACGTCGCCGTCCGGCAAGCCGGTACGCACCTCGATCGGCACGCGTCTGCCCGTGGACTCGGCCGCAGCGGACCTCGACGTCGACACCCTCGTCGTCCCGGGCGGGGATCTCCTCGTCACCGAGCCGATCCCGGCCGATCTGACCGAGGCCGTGCGGCACCCGCGTGCTCGCGACCGCAGGCTCGTGTCCATCTGCACCGGCTCGTTCGTCCTCGCCGCCGCGGGCCTGCTCTCGGGGCACCGCGCGACCACGCACTGGCGCCACGCCCAGCTGCTCGCACGCGCCTACCCGGACGTGCACGTCGAGCCCGATTCCCTCTTCGTCGAGGATCGTGGCATCTTCACCTCGGCCGGTGTCACCGCCGGTATCGACCTTGCCCTCTGCCTGGTCGAGCGTGACCACGGTGCGGATCTGGCCCGCGAGGTCGCGCGCAGTCTGGTGGTGTTCATGCAGCGCCCGGGAGGACAGTCCCA
>NZ_JBEYRP010000057.1:0-22591 GCF_040704085.1 Streptomyces sp. NPDC047841 | reverse complement strand
CCACGCGATCGCCAACGTTCCCACCACGCAGGACCGCCCCAACTCGGACGTCGAGCTGCAGCGGGTAGAAGTCTTCCGGCAGTAGACCAGGCCACCGTGCTGCTTGGCGCCCCAGCGCGTCAGGCGGCTTCGCTGCGGCAGACACGGGTCACCTGGCTGGGCGATGCAGGGCGAGGTCCGCCTCGCTGAAGCGGCTGGAGGCCAGGTTGGCCTGGTGCCAGTGCGGATAGATCAGGTCGGGTGCGCTGACCTTGTCGAGCCGGTCGATGTCCTCACTGCTCAAGTGCACGTCAACGGCACCTAGATTGTCCGCCAGCTGCTCGTCCTTGCGAGCGCCGACGATCACGGAGGTCACGCCGGGCTTGGCGAGTAGATAGGCCAGGGAGACCTGGGCGGGCGAGGCACCGTGGGCGGAGGCGATGTCGACGACCGTCTCGATGGTGTCGTAGAGCTTGTCCTCGTCCCGTACGGGTGGTTCGGACCACTCGGTGAGATGGCGGCCGTCGCCGGCCTGCTGCCCGCGGCGATACTTTCCCGAGAGCAGCCCTCCGGCGAGCGGGCTCCACACCATGATGCCCAGTCCTTGGTCCAGCGAGAGCGGCACCAGCTCGTACTCGGCGTCGCGTGCTTCCAGTGAGTAGTAGATCTGATTGCTGACGAAGCGCTCATAGCCATGCGCGTCGGCCACGCCAAGCGCCTTCATCAGCTGCCAGCCCGAGTAGTTGGAGACACCCAGGTAGCGGACCTTGCCGGAACGCACCAGGGAGTCGAGGGCTTCCATGGTCTCCTCGAGGGGCGTCAGCCCGTCCCACTCGTGGATGTGGTAGATGTCCAGGTGGTCGGTATTGAGACGGCGCAGGCTGGCCTCGATCTGGTCGAGGATGTGGTGGCGTGACAGTCCCTCGTCGTTGGGGCCGTCACCCATCGCCATACGGACTTTCGAGGAGATCAGCACCTGGTCGCGGCGCCCCGCGATCACCTGACCGAGAATCTCCTCGGCTGCGCCCCTCGAGTACATGTTGGCGGTGTCGACGAGGTTGACGCCGGCGTCGAGGCACATGTCGATCTGGCGCCGGGCACCCGCCAAGTCGGTTTGGCCGACGTTTCCGAAGACGTCGCTACCGCCGAAGGTCATGGTGCCCATGGCCAGCGTAGAAACTCGCAGACCCGACCGGCCGAGTCGCCTGAATTCCATGGTGACCACCCTCCGTCCCTATAGCATGACTACCACGCTTGGGGTGTGCTTGCCTCCCGGGCCTCGCGGCTGCACCAGCGCCGACTGCGGTGCGACACACTGTTTGGTGAGAGCACGGTCCTTCCCGCCGAACTCCCAGTCGTCGCTTCACCTGCTACGTAATCGCCTGACGTGCTTGCTCCAGGTGTCGTCCCCCGGGTTTCCACGTAGAGGCAGAGATACCCCCAGATGCGCGACGAGGCAGTACGACGGAGGATGTCGTGTGACGCCCCTCGACAGGAGGTCGAGATGATCATTTTGAATGTCTTCTTCGACGTGGCTCAGCAGCATGAGGCAGAGTTCCTGAAACTGCTGAACAACATGGTGGTGGAGTCCAACAAGGAAGACGGATGCCACCTGTACCAGCTGTGGCGCAACGACCACGATCCGTACAGCTATGCCCTGATCGAGCACTGGGACTCGCAGGAGCATCTGACCGCGCATGGCAAGACGCCGCACTGGATCCACTTCAACGACACGGTGAATGGCTACTTGAAGTCGGCCTACGACGAGCACCACTACGAAGAGATCCCGCGCTGAGCCGAGTGCCCGCACAATCTCAGCTATGCGGTCCCTGGCTCGAAGAACGGCGTTCAGAGGCGATGGTCCCGACGCCTTCAGCCGCACAGCATCGCGCCGAGCGTCGGCTTCATCGCCCGCTGCCGACGGCCCCCAGCTGACCCGGACCCTAATTCGCGCGCTGTCACCGCCGATTCACAGCGAGAAGCAGGACTTGGGACCGCCGAGACTCCATCACCCAGATCTCAAAGCCTCGAAGCATCCTTACGCTCACTCCTGGAGGCGATCCGCATGCCTTTCTCCCAGCCCATACAGGGTTTCCGGAACTACTACGAACGCTCCGGCAGCGGCACGCCCGTCGTCCTCGTCCACGGCAACCCGGGCGACCACATGGAGTTCTCGCGCGTGGTTCCGCTTCTCGGCGACGACGTCGACGTCCTGACCCCCGACCTGCACGGGTACGGCAAGTCCGACAAGCACTTGGAGAATGTCGGCAACGCCTACTCGCTCACCGGCCAGGTCGACGCCATCATCGCACTCATCGACGACTTGGGCATCAGCAACGCCGTGCTGTGCGGCTACGACGTGGGAAGCTTCACCGTTCAGACCATCGCAATGAAGCGCCCGGACCTGGCGCACTCTCTCGTCATCGCTCCGCCGACGCTGGGGGTCGGGCGGCGGATCCTGGAGGAGAAGGCTGTCAACGCCTTCCTGCACGCCATTCTGTACAAGACCAGGCTGGTCGAGGACTTGATCGACGGGAAGCCTGAAGCCGTGCGTGCCGCTTTGCGGGAGAACCTGGAGAGCTGGTCGCCCCCCGGCTCCCCCGCGGTCGACGTACTCCTCGACCACCTCACTGAGAATCACTCGAAGCCGGGCGAATTCGTCGCCGGCGCGATGTGGTTCCGCTACCCCGAGGGCAACCCCATCACCTTCTACGCCAACGAGACAAAGCCCGCGCCGGAGGACAGGTTCTCAAAGAACCTCACCATCCTGTGGCCTGACAGCGACGCGCTCTTCCCCACGGAATGGAGCGACACGCTCGACGACTACTACAGCGACTACGACCTCCATTTCATGCAGAACACCGGGCACTTCAGCCCCGTCGACTCCCCCGAGACCTGGGCGCAGCACATCCGCAAGCACGTACAGGCCGCCGCGAAGTAGCCGAGCCGGAGGCACGGGCGGTGATCGAGCCATTGACCCTGAGTCGAAAGAGGGGGAGTCCCGTCCAGGTCGCCTTGACCGACGAGTGGTGTGAACGGGGCCGTAGTGGCGGCGGAGACGTAACTTCACCGAGGGAAGTAACATGCCTGATTTTCACCACAATATGTTCGAGCACGAGGGTGTCCGAATCCATTACGTGACCGCTGGTACCTCACCGGGCCAGGGTGGGGACGATCGGACCATCGTGTTGATCCACGGCTGGCCGCAGACCTGGTGGGAGTGGCGTCACATCATAGAGCCGCTACGTTCTGACGGCTGGTTCGTAGTGGCACCGGACGTCCGAGGGGCCGGCGGCTCGTCGAAGCCTGCGGGTGGCTACGACAAGCAGACCATGGCGGGCGATATCAGGGCGTTGTTGCAACACCTCGGCGTGCAGAGTCCGATTACGATCGTCAGCCACGACCTCGGGATGCTGGTGGGCTACGCGTATGCATGCCTATGGCCCGACGAGGTCGCGCGCCTCATGGTCTCGGAGGCACCGATCCCAGGCACCGCCGGATACGAACGCGCCGTGGCGACGAGCAAGTACAGCGAGAACAGAATCTGGCACTTCCACATGCACGGCGCAGCGGACAACGCTGCCGAGATGCTTATCGAGGGCCACGAGTTCCCGTACCTTCGCTCGTTCTACGTCAGGCTGAGCGCGAATCCCGATGCCATCTCGATCGCGGACGCGGAGCGCTACGTCGCCGACTACACGCAGCCCGGAGCGATGCGGGCGGGCATCGAGCTTTTCAGGGCCTTCGAGAAGGACGCGGAAGACAACCAGCGCATCCTGGCAGAGAGGGGAAAACTCACCATGCCCGTGCTGGGGCTGGGAGGTACTGCCAGCTTCTTCCTCCCCATAGCCGAGCAGATGCTCTCGGAGGTCGCCGAGAACGTCACCGTACGAGCGGTCGAAGATTCGGGTCACTGGATGGCCGAAGAGCAACCGGAGAAACTCCTGGAACGCCTGCGCGAATGGTTCCAGGAGACCGGCGGGTAACCGCGGGATGCGACCGTGGGCAACAGAATGAAGGTCAACGCGTACGATGCGATCGTGCCTGATGGGACACGCCCTGTTCAGCGGCACTTTCCCCTGCTGATCACCTCGACCGCAGGAGACGGCCCACGCACGGGCCGCCTCCAGGCCGGGCAGGAATCGACGCGCGGCGGTCCCGCGGGGTCGAGGGTGACTCCGTGCCCGGCCTTTGTCCGGCCGGGCACGGAGTCCACCGGGCCGCGTCAGGTACTCGGTGACGCGGTGGGGATCACTCGGTGACCGGAGTGAAGTCCCACACGTCAGCCGCGTAGTCCGCGCGGTTCCTGACGGTCACCCGGCCGTGCAACGCGCCCCCGGTGAGGTAGATGGGCTCGTCCCGTTCCGCCGGACCCGTGTGGTTGGCCAGCAGCACTCCGTACTGGGCGGGCCGCAGGCACCACAGGAAGCCGTCGGCGTGGGGCACGAACTCGCTCATCGTGACCTGGTTGCCGTCGACGGGTACTCCCGTGTCGTTGGTCGACGCCACGTACCGTCCGTCGTTGGCCAGGTAGAAGCACTCGTCCGAACCGGTCCGTCCCGCGGGGATCGTGGTGAACCTCTCCTCGGGCGCGTCGTCGTCCTCGTCCAGAACCACGGGGAACTCGTTGATCGCGTCGTTCCAGGCGTTGAGGATCCAGGGCAGGCCGTCCTTCGACTTGAGATGGACCTCCCTGCGGCCGCTCAAATCCTCGACGTCCTGCAGGAACCAGCGCTGGCTCGGCGCCTGGTCGTCCGCATCGTGGGCGAAGAGCGCGCCACCCTTGAGATCGGCCGAGAGGTACTGCTTGGTCGCGTAGTTCTCCAGGCTCCAGGTTCCGTCTCCCTGGTAGTGGGGCTTCCACAGCTGATCCAGTGCGGGGCTCTTCCAAAGCACTATCTTGCCGTCCCGCTGGCCGCCTTCTTGCCCCAGGTAGTAGTTGTAGAACTTCGGGTCCTTGGAGAGCAGGTTGAGATAGCCGGGGTGTTCGGAGGACTTCTTCAGGTCGAACAGCAAGTTCGATCCCGGGTTCTTGTAGTCGAACTTCACGTCACCGATGACGTTGCTGCCGGCGCTGGCGAATCCCGCGACGTTGACGGTGTGGGCGCTCATCACGACGACGTTGTTCTGGGGAAGTGGTGGCGCACTCGACGGCGCCGGGGAATCGTCCGGCAGATTGGTGAGGTAGTGCCATACGGGGTAGTGGTCTGAGTCGATGTAGTCGTCAAGCAGTGATGATCCGAAGACGTCGACACCGTTGTTCGCGGGAGTGACCGCGTAATCGAGGACATGGGGTGTGCCCGTCCTGCCCGCTGTGGGATGTGTCGCGGCCGCGGTGGAAGCGGTGTTGTAGACGCCCGCGGGGAGGGCGGTGGCGAGATCGCCCGGATCCCGGTTGTAGTCGCCGGCGGCTATCCAGGGCTGCGACTCATCGCCGCCGGCCCCCAGGTGCTCCATGTGGTGTCGGATGTTCTCCAGCAGTTCGGGAGCGTCCTGGCCCTGGTTGTCCGCTCGCGCGTGGATGGTGAAGTATCCTACGCCGCCCACGCTGATCCCGAGGGCGGGCCGGGAGTAGCCTTGCCCCAGTACCGGGTCGTAGTCCGCCGGCTCGACGACGTGTATGTCCCGGGGGGCGACCGGTGTTCTGCTGGCTATGGCGAGGTTGACCCGGCCGTCATTGGTCGTTCCGCTGTTCGTGTGCAGCCAGTAGATGTATCCCACCGTCCGGCTGCGGGTTCCGAGGAGCCGGTACTCCCGGACCGGCGGATACGTGCCGTCCGGGTGTCGCCAGACGTTCTGCGCGTGGTCTTCGAGGAATTCGAGACGTGATCCTGTCGGCGGGGTTCCGGCCTCCTGGATGAGGACGATGTGAGCCCCCCGAGGTGCCGCATCCTCCATCATGTAGCGCAGATCATCGTACTTATTGTGTCGCCCTCCGTCCGACAGTGCGCCTTGCATGTTCCAGTTGACTATGGCGCGGTCGGTACCCGTACGGGGGTCGAGGTCGCCACCGGTCTTGGTCAGGAACAGGGACGGTCGCTTGCCCACGGCGAGGGGCACGACGCCGTGCCCCACGTAGTCCAGGGTCTCCCGGCCGGTCCAGTCCGGGATCGCCTGCCCGTCCGTCTCCAGCGGCTCGAACTGGGTGGGTGCGTTGCTCTTCGAACCGAACTCGAAGGCGGTCCCGGACTGCGTGCCGTACGGCGCGTACGGTTCGAACGGTCCGCCGGGACTGGTCTGCTTGATCAGGGTGTTGTTGTAGAAGACGTTCTGCGGTCCCGACGAGCCGGACCACTTGACCGCCTTGGGGCCGGCCGCCCACCAGATGGGGTACCAGGTGCCCTGGTCGATTTCGCCGCCCTCACCGCCGCAGTTCGTCTGGCAGTTGGCCGAGCGGTGCTCGTACGGGACCCTGACGGTGTTCTGTTCGAACAGGTTGTTGTGTTCCCACCCGCCGTGCAGGTTCAGGTCGGAGTCGAGGTCGTTGCGGAAGGCGACGTTGCCGCTGGCGGACCACTGGAAGGTGAAGTGCCGCAGGTTGCGGCTGAGGTTGTAGGCCCACAGCGAGTTCCACACGCGGCTGCCGCGCAGGTATCCGTTGCCGCCCTTGCCCTTGTTCCAGGCGCCGTCGAAGCTGTTGCGTTCGATCTGCAGGTTGAGGGCGTCCTCCGTGACGATCGGGTGCGAACCCGTCATGGTCGCCTTCAGCCCGCGTGCCCAGCTGTTGGCGGCCCACTTGTACACGATGCCGTGCATGGCGTACTCGGGGGCCATGTTGCCGTAGTTGTGGACGGCCTGGTCGGCGGTCAGCTGGTAGGTGCCGCCGCCCAGCTTGGGCAGGCCGTTCATGTCCTGGGTGAAGGCGAAGTTCTCGAAGCCCACCCCCTCGACGATGCGCAGCGGGGTGACCTTGCTGGCGTAGGGCTTGTCACCCAGCGCCGCCGAGCCGTCCGAGGTGGAGTCGACCGGCAGGTCCCACTCCAGCGGGCGGTCCAGCGTGACCGTCTTCGCGTCGGCGTCGACCCCGGTGACCTTGAACATCTGCTGGCGCATGTGGAGGTCGTCCATCACGGCCTGGTCGGTGACGCCCTGCTGCTCGTAGAACTTGATGCTGTTGGCCGCGCCCACCCAGACGTATCCGCCGGGTGTGAACTTCGACATAGAAGCGGTCGCCACCAGCTGAACGGTCCTGCTTCCCCGCCGAGCGGCGTACCCCGGGTCGTCGGCCGTGGCCGCCACCTTGACGCCGGAGGCCCAGTGCTGGTTGACCGAGCCTTCGAAGATGTCCTTGCGGTTGGCCGGCGCCGCCGCCCAGTCATCCTTGTACCGGTCGGCGACGTCCCGGGTCTGCACCCGGAACATGCCGCGCCCCGGCCACATCCAGCCGCCGGTTCCTTCGTCGCTGCCGGTACCGGCCTTCATGCTGTCCTGGTCCCAGCGCCCGTTGACCACCGTGTCGTAACGGGTGTTGAGATCCGGCCGGAACACCAGCTTCGTTCCGCCGTCGCCGGAGCCCTGCCCGCGCACGATCAGGAAGCTGGCGTCGACGTAGACCTGGCGGGTCAGATCGATGCGCCCGGACGGCAGGGAGATCAGCGAGAGCTGATCGTAGCTGGCGGACGGCGAGCACTGGCTCTTGATGTCGTCGATCGCCTTCTGCAGCCCGGTGGTGTCGTCGGCCCCGTCGTCCGCTCTCACTCCGTACTGGGACGACAGTTGTTCCGGAGAGATGCGGCAGGACGCGTCGTCGGTCACCTCCCCGTTGCCGGGCAGCGACGCGCCGCCCCGGTAGCCCACGCGCGACCAGTCCGGCAGGCCGGGGGCCGAGGTGGTTCGGTTGGCGCTGGAGAGATCCGGTCCGTCAGCGTCAGGGCCGGCTGTCACCGTTGCGGCCGTCGCCGAGGCGGTCGTCGACGGGCCGGAGGCGAACGCCGGCAAGGAGATGGACAGCAGCAGGCCGGACAACAGCGCTGCCGTGGGTCTGAAATGTCTCACACGAGCTCATTTCTGCGTCAATGTGTGATGTTGATGGCGATGTCGAGTCACTCCGGTGCGCGACGTGTCCCGTCACTCGGCACCGCTGCCCGAACTGCGGTTCTGCGCGATCGCGTTGCTGTCGGCGGTTCGTGCCGTACGCCGAAGCGCGACCGGTCCTGACACCGACGCCCGGCGTCGGTGTCAGGACCGGGATGTTCACGCGGCAGTCGAGGTCATGGTGCTTCCCGCCGCCGGCGGCAACCGGTGTGGGGTCACCACGACCGGTGTGACCACTAGGGTGCCGGGGGCGTGGGCAGACCGCGGAAGTCGGCGGCCTGCTTCCACACCACTCCGGTGGTGCCGCCGCCGGAGCCGGTGATGATGTCGTAGACGAGGGGTCCGCTGCTCTGGGCGAGCGGGGCGACGTTGGTCCAGCCGTAGCCGGAGTCCTTGAAGTTGCCCAGGACGTCGCCGTGCCGATTGATCTCGTAGTTGCCGATCGTCCCGTCGTAGTCCCGGAAGGTGATGACCCCGTAGCCGTTGTCGGTGAGGGCGACAGAGGGGGTACTGGTCGTGTACGGCCCGACCTTCTTCGGGTTGGTCCAGGTGGAGGAGCCGTACTGCTGCCGCGCCATGTACACGTTGAAGTCGGTGCCCTCGAAGGCGAGGACGACCTGGTTCCACGGAGCCGGGTCATTGCCGTCGTTCACCTGGGCGGCGAGTGACGGCGCGTCCTGGCTGCGGGCATTGGGAACCGCCTGCGGAGCGTTGAACGTCGTGGTCGCGGCGTCGTAGTACATCGTCCAGACGTCGTCGGTGGTCTGGCTGTTCCAGGCAAGCATGTACGAGTTGCCGGGGAGCGCCGCGGCCGCCACGGGCTGGTTGGTGTTGGTGCGGGCGTCGTTGGGGACCTGCGTGGCGTTGGGCAGTGTCCCGGGCAGCTGGTAGCTGGTGGTCAGCTGGATGCGGTGCTGGTAGATGTGGCCGTCCTTGCCGGTGTGGAAGATCCGGAAGTTACCTCGGCCCCCGTCGTTGGTCCAGATCACCGTCGGGGCGGCATACGTCTGCGCGTGATCGGTGGACCCGGCCGTCGCCGGCAACGGGTAGGCAGGCCCGTTGTTCAGCGAGATCCAGATGTTGTCGTTGTCCGAGCCGCGCCAGGCGTGCAGGACGTTGCTGAGGTTGTCCCGCGCCTCCCCCTCGGTGCTGCTGCTCCTTATCTGCCCGCCCGAGTACGTCACCGGCTGCCATCCGGTACCGGCACCGGGAAGGTCGGCGAGGGCAGGGCTCGCCACTCCGAGAACAGCAGCGGCAGCAGCGAGGACCGGCGCCGCACGCCGGATCGTCTTCGCCTTGTTGAACACTTCTACTCCACTCATCGTTCGTACGAGAGACACGTCGCGATCGCCGCGTAATCCCACGCAATGTCGGGGCGCTGGCGCACATCAGCCAGGCAGGACAACGTCCACCCCCTGTGGCGCACATGTGTGTTGCGCAGATAGTGGAGGTGGGTGTTTGCCAGCAGAAACTTTAAACATGATTGATGCGTCAAGCAAACCGGTCACGCCTGCTTGGTTCACATCGCGCGGAACGTACGTCCCATCGCAACCGCAAGCGCGGGGCTTCCCCGACAACACATCCAGGCCGACGTGCGACGCCAGGCGGAGAGCCGCAGGAAACCGGTCACACCTGTACCGGGACCGGCGGGCGTATGTGTGGGACAACCTCTCCGACACCGCGACCCTGCGCAACGACCGCGACCGGTTCGTCGACGAGGTCTCCTGGGGCCACCACCGCGACCACCGTGGCGACGACCGGCGGCACGGCGGTGACCACCGCGACGGACACCGCTACTGACCTCACGCGGCGGTAGCTGACGCCGGCCCATGAGCCGGGCGTATCCAGGGTGGTCGCCTCGTGCGGGGGCGGCCAGCCGGCCGAAGGCCTCGCAGCGCGTAGGCCAGGGGCCTGTGCACTGCCCCGGTGCGGTCCATGAGTCGCCGGGCGGCCGGGGAATGACCGGCGGGCCGGTGTGGTTGAAGGGGGCGTGGTAGCGAAGGGGACAGTGTCCCCGGGCCTCACTTACCGCCTGCGGGGACGATCGTTCGGCTGAAGCCCCGCAGAGCCTTTCGCCGCGTAGGCGACCGCCCTTCACGACCACACGCATCACGGGTTCAGCCGCCGGCCGCACGGCACGGCGCCGCGGTGGTCTCGTCCGGCGAGACCCGCCGAGGAATATGGAGCCGTTTGCCGGTGAACTGGTGGTGAGAGGGCTCCGCGAGGCCGGCGTCGACATACGACCGGCTACCGAGGTCGCCCCTGTACGCCGCGAGGGCGGGGGCATGGCCCGGTACGGATCACCCTGGCCGACGGGGCGGAGCTGACGCGGACGAGATCGTGTTCGCCACCGGCCGCGCGCCGCGAACGGCGGACGTCGGCCGGGAGGCCGCCGGGCTGACGCCCGGCGCCTGGCTCACCGCGGCCGACGCCGGCCGGGTGACCGCTGTGGCCGACGGCTGGATCTGCGCCGTCGGCCACGTCAACGGGGGCGCGCCGATGACCCACCTGGGCGTCGGCCGTCCGGCGGGCGCCCATCAGTACGCCGAGGACTGCCGGGGCCGGGCCCGCATGCCGATCGACGCGGCGGACGGCGCCGTGGCCTGGCGCGCCGCCCTCGTCTCCAGCTCCAGCGGTGCGCTCGCACGCCGGCGCGACCCGGGTGTCCTGACCACCGCGCGCTACGTCCGTCCGTGGCACAATAGGCGACCGGTCTATTAAAGGAGTCTCCCCGTGCGCACACCGACCTCCCATGAGTCAACGACGCCTGTCGACTTCTGGTTCGACCCCGTCTGCCCGTGGACGTGGCTCACCTCGCGCTGGATGCTGGAGGTCGCCAGGAGCCGGTCCGTGGAGGTGTCCTGGCACGTCATGAGCCTGGCGGTGCTCAACGAGAACAGGCTGGACGAGCTGCCCGAGCGCATCCGGGTGCTGATGGGCGAGGCGTGGGCGCCGGTGCGGGTTCTGACCGCCGCCGCCCAGCTGCACGGCCCCGAGACCCTGGAGCCGCTGTACACGGCCCTCGGGGAGCGCTACCACCTGCGGCAGCAGCCCAAGAACCGGGCCACGCTGGAAGACGCCCTGCGGGAGGCCGGCCTGCCCGTGGATCTCGCCGACGCCGGCGACACCGACCGCTTCGACGAGGACCTGCGGGCCTCCCACCACCGGGGGATGGCCCTGGTAGGCCAGGACGTCGGCAGCCCGGTCATCGCCGTCCCCGGCCAGGACGCGGGCGGCGACCCCATCGCCTTCTTCGGCCCCGTGGTGAACCCGGCACCGAAGGGCGAGGAGGCGGCCAGGCTGTGGGACGGCGTGCTCGCCGTCGCCTCCACGCCGGGCTTCTACGAGATCAAGCGCACGCGCACCAGCCCGCCGGACTTCGGCTGAGCGAACCGCCCACAGCCGGTCCGAGTACGGCCTGGCCGCCCGGGCCCGGTCCGAGGGTCCGTGTCGGCGTTCCCCCCGGTGTGCCCTCCGCCCGCGTGGCCGGGTGCCGGGGGAACCGACGTCCCGGTACCAGGGCGGCGGACCGGTCGGGAAGGTGGTGACACACCGTCAAGTCGCGTTGTCGCCGGGGTCTCGAGCGAGACACGTGTCTCATCGGTCCTGCCGAACCTCCGGCTCTCCCCCCTCGACGCGATGAGGCAGGAATTCGGGGACCGCACAGAAGGCAGGGAGCGGCAGTCAGCCGAAGATGCCGCGGGGCAGGGTCATCGACACGAGCCACTTGGGCAGGTCGACCGTCTCGTTGATCTTCAGGTCACCGGCCACACTGCACAGGGCGTACGCCTCGTGCAGGCTCACCTGCTGGTCGTTCACCAGCCAGTCGATCATCTCCCGGACGGCAGTCTTGGCGTTCTCCATCAGATCCGGTCCCGTGCCCACGGTCTGGTAGTACCCCCGCCGCAGCATCTCCGCGGGCATGGTCAGTTGAGTGGGGTCCGCCGCGGGAACGATGGCCCGCGAGGAGGCGATCACGGTGTTCTTCACCAGGCCGAAGCGCAGCGTGACGGCCATGAGCGTTTCGACGGCCGTCCCCGTCACCTCCCCGTCGCCCTGCGCCATGTGCCCGTCCCCGGCGGAGAACATGGCTCCCGGCACGTACACGGGGAATTGGACCCGGGCTCCTTTGACGAGCTGTCGGATGTCGGTGTTCCCGCCCATCGCCCCGCTGACGTCCGGCGGGAAGGTGCGGTACATGCCCCTGTGCAGCGGGGCCACTCCGAGGATGCCCATGAACGGGGCGACGGGGATGTGGGCCGTCTTGCCCGTGTCGACGCCGGTGAACGAGGCGAGGCCGTCGCTCTGGCCCCGCTCGAACGCGAAGGTCTGCAGGAAGGGGGCCCCGCTGTTGTAGGCCTGGTCCTCGGGTATGGCCCCGGCTGCCGGGCCCGGGGTGGGGTCGCTCACCTGCGAGGCCTCGCTCCAGGAGGCGAACGGAGCCAGCGCCTCCGGACGAAGGGAACCGAACAGGCCGAGGGCGGGGCTGATGGCAACGTAGCCGAAGTCCACCAGGGGGCCGACGTCCAGGATCTCCACCTCGAGGATGTCGCCGGGCTCGGCGCCCACGATCTCCACCGGCCCCGTCAGCGGATGCACCAGACCCAGGTCGATGGTGAGGGTCCCGTCGGGCGTCATCGTCCGTGCCGCCTCACCGATGTCCAGCGCGTCCCGGCACAGCAACTGGACCACTTCGCCGGGCCGTACGGTGGCCACCGGCGGCAGGTCCCTGTTCCAGCGGTTGTGCAGCACCCTGCCGTACCCGTCCACGACCGTCTGCCCGCCTGGCCCCGCCGTCACGTCAGGAGTGCCGGAGCCGGCGACGTCCATGCCGCCGATGCCCTCCTCACCGGCGGCCAGGCGGGACAGCGCGTCCGCGCCCGGCCCGGCGGATGCCTGGTGCCGCAGGCTGCCGTCCGGCATGGTTCCGGAGTGGACGAAGCACATGGTGATACCTCCCGCGATGCCGCGCCTGCCGTACCCGGTGCGCCGGGCCCCGGGAACGGATCCGCCGGCGGGTGACGAGCCGCCGGCCCGCGGGAGTCGAGCCCTGTCACCACCTGGTGCCGTTTGATGGGGTCTGGACGGTCCGCACACGACCGTGTGCGGGCGCGTTGTGCCCGCGGGCTCTCCCAGCAGGTTCACTCACTTCGAGCGCGTCGGCAAGCGGGGCGCGGGAGCCGACGGTCCCGCGCGTTCCGCCACCCCCGAGCTGCGCACCCCTGCCGGCCGGGAGTTGCAGTTCGCGACCAACCACCTGGGCCACTTCGCCCTGACCACGGGCCTTCACGACGCACTCGCGGCGGCGCGCGACGCCCGGGTGGTCGTCGTCAGCTCGGTCGGGCATGTCAACGGCCCCGTCCGCTTCGACGACCCCGACTTCACCAAGGAGCCGTACGACCCGTGGCTGGCGTACGCCCAGTCCAAGACGGCTAACATCCTCTTCGCCGTGGAGGCCGCGCAGCGGGGGGCCGCCGATGGAATCGCCGTCAACGCACAACCTCGGGTGCGTTTGGGAGACGGGCCTCGGCTGCCACATGGACGCACCGCCCGCCTCCTTCGATCCGTCGGGCACCTCCGGCGTTTCCGAGAAGAACATCGCCCAGGGCGCCGCGACCTCGGTCCTGCTGGCGGCGTCTCCCTTGGTCGACGGCGTCACCGGCCGGTACTTCGAGGACTGCCAGGAAGCCGCGCCGCACACCCCCGGGGTGCGCCGCGGTGTCGCCGCCCACGCCATCGACCCCGACAGTGCCCGCAAGCTCTGGGACCTGTCGATACGACTGACCACCCGTGACCGGTGAGTCCGGCCCCCTGGTCGGTCACGCCCGTCGCCTTCTGGCCACCGGCATCGACCGCTACGACCGAGACCGCGTCCTGGACGCGACGTCGATGCGTGCCTGATCGGGTCCACCGCCTGCTGCATACCCGCGGGCACGAGCTACGACCCGGCTGCGGGCGGAGTGAGTGGGGGCCGCAAGCCCAGCCACTGTTCGGCGTCCCAGGCGTGGAACCGCTCCACCTCGGTGAACCCCAGCTTCGCCGCGAGGCGCACCGAGCCGTCGTTGGCGGTCTGGGTGTGGAGCACTACCGGCTCGCCGGGAAGGATGCCGTCGAACCAGGCGAGTGCCGCCGCACAGGCCTCGGTGGCATACCCGGACCCCCACGCATGCGGCAGGAACAGGTAGCCGAGATCCACCTTCCCCGCAGCGGCCGGGCGACCGTGCTGCGGTGCTCTCCTGCGCACGATCTGGCCGATCATCGCCCCGTCCAGCTCGAGACGACGAAACTTCCGGCCCGCCGCCCGGGTACGCCGGGCATCTCGCGTTCGAGCTCGTCACGCGGCCGGGGGCCGCCGAGGTAGGTGTGCACCTCGGGCGAGGCGTACAGCTCGATGAACGCCGCTCGGTCCCGGGCCTCGGGCTCACGGAGCACGAGCCGCTCGGTCCGGATCGGGGCAGGCGGCCAGGCGACGGGTCCGAGTTCACTCACACCGGCCAGCCAATCAGCAGGCGCGGCAACGATCAAGGCCCGCGCCCGGCGCCACAGGCAGCGGCGGTCCGTGAGGTACGCCCGGGTGGAGCAGGAAGGCCAGGAGCCCGGGAACCTGCCGGCCACCGCCGACTGATGTCGGCCGCAGCCGTGCTCCGGTCGCCGCCCCGTCGTCCAGGCGGCCGTGTGTGACGCCATGGAGACCTGCCTCACCGTTTCCGAAACGGTGAGACACGCCGCTCGGCATCCCGGCAAGGACGGGTCTCAGGCACCCCCGTCCTTCCGGGAACGGCTCACGCGTGGCCCGTGCGGCATTCCGCGGGGGGCGTCAGCCTCGGTACGTCTCCAACAGGCGCAGCCACACCTCGCTGATGGTGGGGAAGGCGGGCACAGCATGCCACAGACGGTCGACGGGCACCTCGCCGGTGACGGCGATAGTGGCCGAGTGCAGGAGTTCGGCGACGCCCGGTCCGGCGAAGGTGGCTCCGACGACGGTTCCCCGGTCACGGTCGATCAGGATGCGGGCCGTCCCCCGGTAGTCGGGGCGGTACTGCACGGCGCCGGCGAGAGAGCCGATCTCGTAGTCGACGACGTCGACCGCACGGCCGGTGCGCTCCGCCTCGCGCGTGGTCAGGCCGACGGCGGCGATCTCGGGATCCGTGAACACGACCTGCGGGACGGCTTCGGTGTCGGCCGTACTGCTGTGCGGGGCCCACCGTCCGGTGTCGAGCGCGGCCTCGCGGGCCCTGGCCGCGATCACCGCCCCGGCGATCCGGGCCTGGTACTTGCCCTGATGGGTCAGCAGCGCCCGATGGTTGATGTCGCCCGCGGCATAGAGCCAGTTCCCCGGGACGGAGGTGACCGTCAGGGTGTCGTCGGTGGTGAGCCAGTCGCCGGGCGTGAGCCCGACGGTTTCCAGCCCGATGTGTACGGAATGCGGAGTCCGCCCGATGGCGAAGAGGATCTCGTCGGCGACGAGTTCGCCGCCGTCCGACAGGGTGATGCGGACCGTGCCGTCAGCGGCCCGCTCGGCGGCCGAGACCGTGGTGTGGAAACGCAGGTCGGCTCCGCCCGCACGGAGGCCGTCGGCGACGAGTTCGCCCGCGAAGGCCTCCATGTGAGGCAGCAGTCCCGCACCCCTGACGAGCAGGGTGACCTCGCTGCCCAGCGCCTGCCAGGCGGTCGCCATCTCCGCGCCGACCACCCCGCCGCCGACGACGGCCAGACGCCGGGGCGGTCGCTCGGCGCTGGTTGCCTCCCGGTTGGTCCAGGGGCGCAGGGCGTCGATCCCGGGCAGGTCGGGGAGGGCCGCACGGGTGCCGGTGCACACCGCGACGGCGTGCCGCGCCCGCAGCCGGACGGTTTCACCGTCCGGCGTCGTCACGACCACCTTGCGGGGGCCGTCCAGACGCCCATGGCCGCGCCGCAGATCGACCCCGGCCGACTTGAGCCATTCAACCTGATCGTCGTCCGTCCAGTTGTTGGTGATGCGGTCCCGGTGCGCCAGTACGGCCTCGGTGTCCAGCCGGCCGCCGACGGCCGGGGCCAGGCCGGGAAGGTGCTCGGCGTCGGCGCGAGCCAGCACGGGACGCAGCAGTGCCTTGCTGGGTTCGCAGGCCCAGAACGAGCACTCGCCCCCGATCAGTTCGTTCTCCACGATGAGGGTGCTCAGACCCGCGGCGGCGGTACCGCCCGCGACGTTCTCGCCGGCCGGGCCGGCGCCGATCACGATGACGTCGTAAGTGTGGGTGTTCTCGGTCGGCATGTGTTCTCCGGTGGAAGGAGTTCCGGCGGGGGCGGTGGCGGTCCCGGCCGCTTCGGTGGGACGGGGCGGGATCAGGAGGGCCGACGGGCGGCGGAGTGGGACGGGCTTCGCTGACCTCACTGTCGTCAGAGGGCGCACCACCCGGCATACGTGCGCGTTCGCTCCAGGCGGGTCGCCGAGTTCTTCACAGGTGTCGGCTGCCTGGGTGAGTGGCGGGCCGGCGGTGAGGGCGCCTTCGACCGGCTGTCGCGCCTGCCCGGGACCGAAGGCGTGGGCCGCTGCCGTGTGGGCCCGGCCGCCTGGGCCAGTGAGGTCGCGGCGAGCCGGTCCGAGCGGTCGCGACGGCCGGCGACGAGCTTTTTGGCTCCTACCACGACCCCTGCGCACCGCCACGCCCGGGATCGCGCCGGCGACGGCGATCCCGTCCGCTGGGGTGGTCAACCGCCGCTGAACGGTCCGTCGCCCGATACGCCGTCCGCGGGTGTGGAACGACGGGCGGGACAGGGGAAAGGGCCGGTCCCGTTGTCAATGGTTGCGATCGCCTTCGGACAGACCGCCCCACACGCCGTAGCGGTCCTGCGTCTCCAGCGCCATGCGCGCACAATCCTGCCGGACGGGGCAGCTCTCGCATATACGGCGTGCCCGCGCCTCCCGCGCCCGCCGACGTTGACCGCGCTCACCCGGCGGGGCGTAGAAGATCGAGCTGTCCATACCGCGACAAGCGGCGAAGCGCTGCCAGTCCCACAGTTCGCCTACGGGGCTGAGCCTGAGTGTGTGGCTGCGCGGTCTGGGCATGAGCCTGCCTCCCGAACGGTTGCACGGTGCTGTCCAAGTGAGAGTGCGCCGTGGGCGTACGCCTTACATCCGTCGTCTGACTTATGGTGCGTCCAGACGCCTCACGTGGAGACGGGGCGACGGATCTGGCGGCGCGACGGCGGCGGGCGGACCGGCGTCGGATGCGGCGGCGTGCGTCCTCGACGAAGCGGGATGCCGGGGCCGCGGCGCCTGATGCCCTGGCGACAACCACCCCGCCGTCCGGATGTTCCACGTCGCCTCTCGTCGCGCCGCAAGCGTTGTTCGGCGGGCCGCCGCCCGGATCGTCCGGCATGGCGCGTGCTCCGGGGCCGACCGCCGCCTTCCCGGGCCGCCCGGGCGAGGCGGGCCTTCGGCACCGGAGCGGGGAGGGGCAGCGAGCGGATACGGTCCGTGTCCCCGGGGGCGCGCGACTTACTTAACCCGGAGGGTCGACCGGACGGGTTCGAGCGCCCCGCTTTCACCGCCAAGTGACGGATGATGTCGTGCCGTACACGTGGAGAGGATGGGCCCGCGCAGGTTCTCCGAGCAGCCGTCGAACGCGTCACGTCCGTGGAGTCGCCGCCTTGAGCGGTCAGGCCCGCAGCCGGGGACGCACAGCGGCGGCGGACAGGCCCCTGTTCACCTCGGCGCCCCGGCACACGCGGGGCGGCACGTCGGGAACGAAGGACTTCACATGATCGACAGTCGTATCCTCGACAGCGCGACGCATCCCGGCGTCTCGCGACAAGCCCTCGTGACGGGAGCGGACCGGGTGCCGATCGCCGGGGGGAGCGGACGACGGTGACGCATACCCTGGGTGAGACGGCTCCCGGCCGGAAGGACGACCTACTCGGCCGGCGCGACGAATGTGCTGTTCTCGACGGGATGATCGGTGCCGTGCGCGGGGGACGGAGCCACGCACTCGTCGTGCACGGTGAAACCGGCGTCGGGAAGTCGGCGCTTCTCGGCCGTGCGGCGCAGTCGGCCACCGGTCTGCGGGTGTTGCGCGCGATCGGCATCGAGTCCGAGTCCGAACTCGCCTTCGCCACGCTGCACCAGTTGTGCGTGCCGCTGCTGGACCGTCTGGGCGGACTTCCCGCACCGCAACAGGCCGCGCTCGAGCGGGCGTTCGGTATGCGAGACGGCGGCGTGCCGGAACGCCTCCCGGTCGCACTGGCCGTACTCGGTCTGCTGACGCCCGCGGCGCGGGAATGCCCGCTGCTCTGCGTGGTCGACGACGGGCACTGGATGGACCGGGCCTCGGCGCAGGTCCTCGGTCTCGTCGCCCGTCGTCTGCCGCCGGAGTCGACCGGCCTCGTCTTCGGAGTGCGCAAGCCGGCCCAGGAACTGCTCGGCCTGCCGGAGCTGGAGATCCACGGGATCCCCGACGCCGATGCCCGCGCCCTGCTGGACTCGGTCACCCATTCCCGGCTCGACTCGCACATCCGCGACCGGATCGTCGGCGAGGCCAGGGGTAACCCCCGCACCCTGCTGGACCTGCCCCGCGGACTGACCGCCACCGAGTTGGCCGGAGGGCTCGGTCTGCTGCACGCCGCCGTGCCCGCGGACCGGATCGGACGGCGTGTCCTGTGCCGGATCGAGGACCTGCCCGAGGAGGCGCGGCTGCTGGTGCTGATCGCCGCCGCCGAGCCGGTCGGCGACCCGGCCCTGGTGTGGCGGGCCGCCGGCCGGGTCGGCGTGACGCCCGTGGCAGCCCTCACCCCCGGTCTGGACGAGCTTGTGTCGTTCGGCGTCAGGGTGACCTTCCGCGACCCGCTCATCCGCCCCGCCGTGTACCGCTCGGCGACGGAGCACGACCGGCAGACGGCACACCTTGCGCTGGCGGAGGTCGCCGACCCGCTGGTCGATCCGGACCGTCGTGCCTGGCACTTCGCCGCGGCGGCGGCCCGGCCCGACGAGTCCGTCGCGGCCGGCCTCGTCCGCTCTGCCCGCCGCGCGCGGACACGTGGCGGGCTGGCCTGCGCGGCGGCGTTCCTGCGGCGGTCGGTGGAGCTGACCGCCGACCCCTCACGGCGCGTGGACCGGGCCATCGCCGCGGCGGAATCCTCCCTGCGAGCGGGCGATCTCGACACGGCCCGCACCTGCGCCGGCATCGCGGACCGCGACGCGCGGGACGACCTCCAGCGCGCGCGGACGCAGCTCCTGCGGAGCCGGCTGGATCCGGCGGCCGGCCGCGAGGGGAACCACGCATCGTCGCTGCTGGCGTCCGCCCGGCGGCTGGAGCCGTGGGACGAGGATCTCGCGCGCCAGGCGTGCCTGCTCGCATGGGGCACCTCGGCACTGGTGGCGGCGGACTCCGACGGCCTCATGGCCGCCTCCCGCGCGATGCGGGCGCTGCCGCCCACGACGCGGACCTCATCGCCCCTCGACCTCGTGACGGAGGGGTGCGCGCTGCTCGTCATCGACGGTCATGCGGCCGCCGCGCCGGTACTGCGGCGGGCGGCGGCCGCCCTCGCCGAGCTGCCGGCACACGACGTTCCGGTGTGGAGCTGGGTGGCCGGCGGCGTCGCCGCCGCGGTCTGGGACGACCGGGCCATGACCGCCGTGTCCGGCCGGACGGCCGAGGCGGTGCGCGCCGCAGGTGCCCTGACCGAACTCCCGCTGTGCCTGTTCTGGTCGGGTCTGGCCGCCACGTGGACCGGTGACTTCGCCGCTGCCGAGGCGATCGGCCACGAGCTGGCCCGCGTCGCCGCGACGACCGGACGGCCGGCCCCGCCGCACGTCGGACTGCGGCTCGGTGCCCTGCGCGGCCGCGAGCCCGAGGCCGAACCGCTCATCGCGGCCGCGCTGGAGGACGACGCGGGAACCCCGTCCATGCGCGGCACGGTCGCCCACTGGGCTGCCGCGGTTCTCTACAACGGACTCGCCCGCTATGAACGTGCCCTGCCGGCGGCTCGGGCCGCGAGCGGGACGGGCGAAGTCTGGGTGTCGATGTGGGTCTTGCCCGAACTCGTCGAGGCCGCGGTGCGCAGCGGTGACGAGCGGGCCGCGCGGGATGCCGTCGAACGCCTGGCGCGGGCGACGAAACCGTACGACACCGACTGGGCCCGCGGGGTCCTGGCCCGTAGCCGGGCGCTGCTGAGCGAGGAGGCGTCGGCGGACCGGCTGTACCGCGAGGCGATCGACCGGCTGGGCCGGACCGGGCTGCGTCCCGAACTCGCGCGGGCCCACCTGCTCTACGGCGAGTGGCTGCGCCGCGAGCGTCAGCGGATCGAGGCCCGTAAGCAGCTGCGTACGGCGCACGGCATGTTCGTGTCGACCGGTATGGAGGCGTTCGCCGAGCGGACCCGCCGCGAACTGCTCGCCACGGGCGAGACCATCCGCAGACACGGGGCCGATGCCTCGTGGCGCGGTGCGCTGACACCGCAGGAGAAGCAGATCGTGCTGCTGGTACAGGACGGTCTCTCCAACCCGGAGATCGCCGCGCAGCTGTTCCTCAGTCCGCGGACGGTGGAGTGGCACCTGGGCAAGGTGTTCACCAAGCTGTCCATCACCTCGCGGCGGGAGTTGCGGAACATCCCGCCGGGCGCCGGGCTGGGGAGGATCGCGGGATGACGGGCCACCCGCGGTTCGCACGGCACCGCCCCTCCGGCCGGTACGCCGCCGGTACGGGCCGCCTCCGGCGGTGCGGGGCTTCCTGCGGACGGGAACGGTTCGTCGCCCGTTCACGACGACTGCGGGCCGTGCGGGGCACCTGCGGACTGTGCGCCCGGGGCGACGCCTGGGCCCCCAGGCCGGAGCCGGACGTCCGGTACCGGCGCCGGGGCCGGTACCGGGACCGCCCGACCGCCCGGGGGAACGACACCGCGTGCGGTCCGACGTGAGGACGTGCGCCCTGCGAGGTCACCCATGAAGAGACGCAGGAAACGTCATGAACCGCTCCGAATACGCCGACGGAGTCCTCGGGCAGGACCAGCGGGGAGAACGGGAACGGCTGGCGCTGCTGGAGGCCACGTGCGACCCGACGACATGGGAGGTCATCAGCGGCCTCCCGCTTTCCGGCAACGCGTCGTGCGCGGTCATCGGTGCCGGAAACGGCCGGATCGTGCGCCGCCTGGCACAGCGGTTCCCGGCCGGCCGTATCACGGCCACCGACACCGACACCCGCCTCCTCGACGCGCAGGAATGGCCTTCGCAGGTGACGATCAGCCGCCACGACGTCACCCGCGACGACCTGACACCCGCCGACCGGGACCTCGTCCACGCCCGCGCGGTGCTCACCCACCTGCCGGACCCCGGCGGGCTCGTGCGGCGGATGGCTTCGTGGCTGACCCCGGGCCGGGGCTGGCTCGTGGTGGAGGACCCCACCTACCTCGGCCCTGTGCTGTCCGGCCGATCCGAATGGGCGGCGCTCCTGCGCAACTGCGAGGAACTCCTCGCGCGAAGCGTGGGTACGGACAGTATCTGGGCCGGCCGTATCCCGGTGGCCATGGCAGCAGCGGGACTGACGGACGTCCGGGTGACCGTCCGCGTCGCGACCGTCGGCGACGGCGGAGTCGAGGACAGGTTCTGGCGGGCCAACTTCCGGCAGGCCAAGACGGCTCTGGTGACCCACGGCCTGATGACCGAGGAGGAGGTCGAACGCGGCATGGGCTGCCTGGACGACCCGGCCTTCCGCGACATGACCTGGACCATGATCTCGTGCGCGGCGACCATCGACGGGAAGCGGGGATTCCGGTTGCTAACCGCGGACCGGAGTATTTCGATGAACGTATGCCACTCACACGTGTGAATCGCCTTGGGGCCGAGATGCCGAGCCTTCTCTAGGGCGCCTTCGGCGGGCAGGCACGAGCCCTGAGAGGGCTCGTGAACTCGTTTCGCCCGCCCAGGATGCGACCCGTCGGCCTCCCTGTCCCGGCAGGGAGGCCGTGGGTACGGCACTCGAACTCCACCTCCTCGTCGTTTCCGCGCTGTTGAGCGTCGTGCGTTGGCGCCGCCGGGCGGTGCGCCCGGGCCCGCGCCCGGCCGGCCCGCCTCCTTCCGGCCGCGACGCGAGCCGTCATCCGATCACCGAAGAGACAAGGGGTCCTCCATGGACATGACCGAAGACACCAGCCCCATCCGTACCGGCCGCCGCAGGTTCCTGGGTCTCGCCGCGGGTGTCGCCGTCGCCACCCAACTCGGCCTACCCGGCGAGGTGGAGGCGGTCGCTGACACATCGTCACCGTCCGCTGCCGCACCGACGACCGACACCTATCGACGGCCCACACAGTCGGTCCCCGGGGTCCGGCCCTTCCGCATCAAGGTCCCGCAGCGGGAGATCAGTGAGCTGCGGCGGCGGGTGCGGGCGACGCGCTGGCCGGACCGGGAGACCGTCGGCGACCGCTCCCAGGGCGCCCAGCTGGGGAAGGTCCGCCCGCTGGTCGAGTACTGGGGTACCCGCTACGACTGGCGCAAGGTCGAGGCGAGGCTCAACGCGCTGCCCCAGTTCATCACCGAGATCGACGGGGTGGACATCCAGTTCGCGCACATCCGCTCGCCGCACGCCGACGCTCTGCCGATGCTGAT